>CAZTPJ010000029.1:0-39831 GCA_964614515.1 uncultured Phycisphaeraceae bacterium
GCGGTGGCGGGCTCGAGCGCGGCGGCGGGCTGGGGATATCCGCGCGCGAAGAGTTCGGACCAGGTGACCGGCGTGGGTTCATCATCATCGCGCCACGGATGCATGAGCGGATAGCGCAGGTAGTAGAAGTGTCCATCGACTTCGATGTCTTCCACTTCATCGTCGGCGACGGCCGTCTGCAAGACGGGATCCCAGTTCACCAGTCGCTTGCCGCGATAGATGAGTCCATCGCGAAAGAGTCGGAAGAATGCCTCGCGGACAGCGCGGGCGCAGATTTCGTCCATTGTGAATCGCTGGCGCTTCCAATCGCATGAACAACCCATGCGCCGGAGTTGATCGGTGATGGTCGCTTCGTATTCATCCTTGAAGGACTGCACGGCGGCGATGAAGTCTTCGCGCGACATGGACTCGCGCAGCGGCCCTTTGAGTTTGCCCTCAGCGCGAAGTCGGCGTTCGACGACGGCCTGTGTCGCGATGCCCGCGTGATCCGTCCCCGGCATCCAGAGCGTCTCAAAGCCCATCATGCGATGGGCCCGCACGAGGATGTCCTGGAGCGTGTTGTTCAGCGCGTGCCCGAGGTGCAGGCGATCCGTCACGTTTGGCGGGGGAATGAGGATGCAATACGGCCGTGCTTCGCCGCGGAGCACCCGCTGCGGGTCCGCATGGAATGCGCCGGAGGATTCCCAGCGTTGTCGGATGCGGGACTCGTGGTCTGCGGGCCGATATTGCCTGGGCGGGCCGGCGGGAGCATCGGGTTGGGCGCGTGTCTGACTCACTGCGACTAGTGTAGGAGAGTGAGGGTCGGGGTTGGTTGTGGGATGAGGTATGCGGAGCATGGCCATGCAGAGCCATGGCACCCGAGACTTGGCACGCGGCGTGGTACATGGGCGCGGGATTGGAATGCCGGGCATGGATGGATCGACGTCAAAGGCGGGACTGTGGGCTGCGGCCGTGGTGCTGTTGATGGTGCTGCTGGGTGGTTCGATCGCGGCGATGTGGTCTGCGGGTGTGTTTTCGCCTGCGGATGCGCGTGGTGGTGCTGGTCCGCGTGCGAAGCCGCACGAGGCCGTGGCGGCGATTCTCGACTCCGCGAAGCGATTGATGGCGCGCGAGGAGGCTGGCAAGGCGGAGGCGATTCTGGAGTCTGGCGTGCGGCAGTATCCGGAGTTTCCGGAGTTGCGACTGGCGTATGTCGAGACGCTGGTGTGGCAGAACCGGCTTGACGAGGCGTATGCGCATCAGGTTGAAGCGATCGAGCGCGGGGCGTCGGATGCCATCGTGGAGTTCACGGCGGGTTCGCTGGCGAGTCGCTTGAATCGCCCCGAGGAGGCGGCCGTGCATTATGAGGCCGCGCAGAAGAAAGACCCGGTCAATCCGGACTATCCGTTGTATCTCGCGCAGGTGCAGATCAAACTGCATCGGGCGGATGAGGCGAAGGCGAATCTGATTCTGGCGGCGCAACTCGCGCCGGACAACGCGATTCCGTGGGGGACGCTGGCGGATGTGCTGCTGCGTGAGAACAAGGCGGACATGGCGCTGCAGCAGATCGCCAAGGCGCGAAGACTTCAGCCGACGGCGCCATCGTGGAAGATCATCGAGGCCCGTGCGCTGCTGCGCAAGGCCGAGCCTGACAAAGCGCTGCTCATCCTCGACACGCTCGATGACGCAGACCGACACGCCAAGCCCGTATTGGCGACGATCGCGCAGTGTCACGGCCTGTTGGGTCAGCCCGCGGCCGCGGCGGCGCTGTATGCGGAAGTGAGCCACACCAACCCCGGCGATGGGGACCTGGCGTTTGAAGCGGCGTTGTGGTTCGATCGCGCGGGTGATCGCACGGAAGCGATGACCTTCGCGGAACGTGCGCTCCGCGCGCGGCACGCGGGGGCGGAGAAACTGCTCGAACGGCTGCGAACCGGGGGATGAGTTGACTCCGGGCAAGTGTCTTCGTCACGGACAGCCCAGTTCGTACGCCGCGCGGAAGCACAAGAAGTCCAACACATCACAGACGCCGGATCCTGTTGACAGATCGCAGTCACATGCGTACGGGTCGCGATTCTCGAAGGCGATGCCGAAGCACAGATAGTCGAAGATGTCCAGCGTGTTCTGCCCGGTGCTTGAATCGCAATCGGCATAGCACGGCGGGCAACCCCATGTTCCGAAATACGCCGAGGGAACCTCGCCGAGAGCGGTGAACTCGCCGGCCGCGAAGAGCCGGCCCTCGTGCGATAGCAGCGAGTTGAAGCCGCCTGTGGAGTCCGACGCGACGGTGATCCACTGGTTTTCGTTCCAGCGGAGCAGGGAGTGGGTTGTGAGCGGGCTCATGCAGGAGTTCCAGCCCGCGATGAACAACTCGCCATCATGCACGCCGGGGACGGCGCCTGAAAAACAGGTGGGCAATCCGGCCGATCGCCAGGCCTTGCCGTCCCATAGCGCGCCGCCACGGACGGATACGCCACCTGCGGTTGAGAATGGTCCGCAGGCGACGATCTCGTCCTCGAACACGGTGAGATTCAAGACCGTGCCGCTCATTCCCGAGCCCATCGGCTGCCACTGCGAGCCAGTCCAGCGCGCGATGCGCTGCGCGCTGACACCACCGGCGGAAGTGAAGGTTCCCGCGGCAATCAGATCATCACGGTACACGGCCAACGCGCGAACCACGCCGACCGGCTGTCCAGTGATCCCCGCATCGAGCGGGGACCACGACTGTCCATTCCATCGCGCGATGCGGCTTGCAGGCGTGCCGCCGGCGATGTCAAACGATCCCGCAGCGATGAGATCGCCGCGAAACGCGGCAAGGGCACGCACGGCCGCGTCGGCGCCGGTACCCAGCGGTTCCCACATCTGTCCGTTCCAGCGTGCGATGTTCGAAGCGTCAGCGCTCCCGGCACGCGTGAACGTCCCACCGGCGAACAGAAACCCATCCTGCTCCAGCATGCACAGGACATCGCCATCGAACCCGGCGCCAAGCGGCTGCCAGCCAGCGTGTGTGCGTCGCGCGATGCGCTTTGTCGGCACGCCATCGATCGACTGAAACTCCCCCCCTGCGACGAGGTCCCCCTTGAAGGTGGTCAGCGCGACGATCGGGGCATCGGTGCCGAGTGGAATCGGCACCCACGCGCCGGCGTCGTGCTGCACGATGTTCGCCGACGGGACATCATCTGCGCCTTGGAACTCGCCCGCGACGACCAGCGAGGTTCCAAACATCGTGAGCGAACTTACGGGAATGGTCGCGGATCCGCTGACGGCGTGAACGCCTGAGGTTCCCAAAGCTGACCAGGCGCCATGTTCCCACTTGGCAAGATGCGACACGGGTGTCCCACCCGCGGCTTCAAACCGGCCGCCTGCGACAATCGCGTCGCCCGACTTCTGTAGCGATCGCACAGTCGCGTTCGTCCCGGTCATGCCGGTGCCAAGGCCGGACCAAGCCGCGCCGTCCCATCGCGCGATGTTGCGTACCGTGACTCCGCCGGCGTTCGAGAAGCTGCCGCCAACGATCAGGTCCGCACCATCAGACGCAAAGCAATAGACAGTGCTGGACGTGATGGCATTTGCGCCGCCAACGTTCGCCCATGTCGAGCCGTTCCATCGCGCGATGCGCGAAGCGGGAATGCCGCTGACGGATGTGAAGGTTCCACCCGCGAACAACTCGCCGCCGTGCGCGTGAAGCGCAAAGACCCGTGAACTGCCAACGCCGGACCCCATGGATCGCCACGTCGCGCCATTCCAGATTGCAAGACCATTGACCGTCGTGGTTCCCGCCGTCACAAACGAGCCGCCGACGATCAATTCATCGTTGTAGACCGCGAGCGCATGGGCCAAGGGGGGAACAAACGGCATGCCGCCCAGGCCGCGATCCATCGCGCGCCATGAGGCGCCATCCCATCGAGCAATGGCATTCATGCCGACGCCGTCGATGTTCACGAAGTCCCCCGCGGCGATCAGGTCTCCTCGAAAGGATGCAAGTGCATAGACGTTCGGTGGACCGCCCAGCGGGCCACCCATCGAGGCTGACAAGGGGCTCCAGGACGTTCCATCCCACGCCGCCAGGCTTGTGGCCTGTTGCGAGCCGATGGCTGTAAACCTGCCCCCCGCGATCAGCCACTCGCTCGACGGACCCGGGCCGTCGGGATCCCAGGCAAGCGTGGCGAAGACCGGGCCATTGGCGCCCTGGATGCCCGGGACTTCACGCGATAGCCAGCCGGGATCGCATTGGGCGAACGCCGTGGGCACACACAAAAGGAGGACGGCCCCTGCCAAACCCCGCGGCGATTCCACGATGGGGTGATCGGTGCGGGCTACACGATTGGACAGTGGCGCCAACATTGCGTTCCTCCATGGACGGGATCCGGAAACAACACGCTCGAGCTGCGAAAAACCAACCTCGCCTGGTCGTTCTATCGCTGTGTCCATCGCAGGTTTCAATGGTGGCCGTCGTCGCAATGGCTGTGACGACACGGACCGCTTGGGGACTACCGGCCTACCCTTCGCCGCGCAGACGCAGAAAGGGAGTGGTGCATGGCGAATCTGACCCTTGTTCAGGCGATCAACGCGGCTTTGGCTCAGGAGATGGAGCGCGATGAGTCTGTGGTCCTGCTCGGGGAGGACATCGGGCTGAATGGCGGCGTGTTTCGCGTCACTGAGGGGCTTCAGGCCAGGTTTGGCAAGGAGCGCGTCGTTGACACGCCGTTGGCGGAGTCGGGCATCATGGGCACGGCCATCGGGCTGGCGATGGCCGGGATGCGGGCCGTGCCGGAGATTCAGTTCGAGGGCTTTCTTGGTCCGGCATATGACCAACTCGTGAATCACGCCGCGCGGTATCGCACGCGAAGTCGTGGGGCGATCACGATTCCGCTGACGGTTCGCGTGCCGGTTGGCGGGGGGATTCACGCGCCGGAACTGCACTCCGACTCGCCCGAGGCGATTTATGCCCATCATCCGGGGCTGAAGGTCGTGATGCCGAGCACGCCGTATGACGCCAAGGGGCTGCTGGCGGCGGCGATTCGCGATCCCGATCCGGTGGTGTACTTCGAGCCGAAGCGCGTCTATCGCAGTTTTCGCGAGGAAGTGCCGGATGAGGATTACACGATTCCCATCGGCGAGGCGAAGGTCGTGGTTGAGGGAAGCGACGTGACGGTGATTACGTGGGGGGCGACGGTGCATGAGTGCAACAAGGCACTCGATGATCTTCCCGAGGATGTGTCGGTGGAACTCATTGACATGCGCACGATCTATCCGATCGACGCGGACACGATTGCGGCGAGCGTTGAGAAGACCGGACGCTGCGTGGTGGTGCATGAAGCGCCGAAGACGGCGGGCATGGGCGCGGAAATCGCGGCGATCATTCAGGAGCGCTGCTTCCTGAGCCTTCAGGCGCCGGTGCAGCGCGTTGCGGGCTTTGACACCGTGATGCCGTACTACAAACTCGAACTCGAGTACCTGCCGGATGCGAAGCGGATCGTCGAGTGTGTGACGCAGGTGCTGGCGTATTGAGGTTCAGAAGCGGTACGCGGATGGCGCGGCGGTCTACACGCCGATGTAGCGTGCGTAGAGCGATTTCGCGGCGGCGGGTTCGGCGAGGCCCTTGACCAGGGCGCGTCCATCGGCGAAGAGCGTCATTTCGACGGCCTCGCCGTTGTCGCCGCGTTCGTGGGGCAGTGTGCAGCGGATGAGGAACTTGTTGGCGGTGACCTGGCCGACGCGTTTGAGTCGGTCGGCGATCGCGGGCATGTCGAGTTTGGCGGCGCCGCCGGGTCGGACTTGCGTGGCGTTCTGGCCGCAGAGTCGTTCGATGATGGCCGTGCCTTCGCCGGCGAGATAGTCGAATCGGCGGTTGGCGCAGCAGGGGCATGAGTCGCCGGCGAGCGATGACAAGTCGATGCGCCGTCGTTCGTTGGTCCACAGGTCGAGCGAGAGCAGCGATCGGCTGACCAGGTCATCGCGTCCGAGGAGGACTTTGATCGCGTCTGACGCCTGACATGCGGCGACGATCGCCACGGCCGGTGAGAACACGCCGGCGGTGTCGCATGTGGCCATGGTTCCCGGCGCGGGTGCGGTGGGCATGAGGCATCGCAGGCATGGGCGTCCGCCGGGGCGGAATGTGGCCTGGGTGGCGCGAGTTCCGAGGACGCCTGCGTAGCACAGGGCGCGGCTGTGCTTGACCGCGAGGTCGTTGAGGAGGAGGCGTGTTTCGAAGTTGTCGGTGGCGTCGATGAGGACATCGGGCTCGGGCGAGACGCCCGTGCCACCCGGGGAGAGGGGGGGGGAAGAGGAGTGGGGTACAGGCGGGACGCCCGTACCACCGGATCCAAGGGAGGCAGGCGGGACGCCCGTACCACCGGATCCAAGGGAGGCAGGCGGGACGCCTGCCCCACCGGATCCAAGAGGGGAAGAGGAGTGGGGTACAGGCGGGACGCCTGCCCCACCGGATCCAAGAGGGGAAGAGGAGTGGGGTACAGGCGAGACGCCTGTACCACCGGATCCAGAGGGGGGGGGTGAATCGAACCCGGTGAGGCGTTCGGCATTCTCATGTGAGAAGTTCGCGATGATCGCATCGACGTGGATGTTGCTGTTGATCTCCGCGAGGCGTTGTTTCGCGGCCTCGGCTTTGGGGAGTGCGGCCGTGGCGTGACGTTCGTCGAAGAGTGTTTGGCGCTGGAGATTGCTGAGTTCAACGACATCGCGTTCGATGATGGTGAGTCGTCCGACGCCCGCGCGGGCGAGCAGGTCCGCGCACGCGCATCCGAGTGCGCCGCAGCCGACGAGCAGGGCGTGCGACTGCGCCAGTCGGTGCTGACCCTCTTCGCCGATGTCGCGCAGCAGCATCTGCCTGTGATAGCGGTCGGGATTCACGCCAGATGGTAGGGTTGTGGCCCGCTGGTGCGTACAGTTATGCGACACCTCGGAGGGCCACTGCCGAATCATCATGCCCGCACCAGCGAACAACAACAACAAGAAGCCCTGGCTTATCGCGGCGTGGCCTGGGATGGGGAATGTCGCGGTGATCGCCGCGGCGTATCTCGTGCAGAAGTTGCCGATGTCTCCGGTGGGGGAGTTGCCGCCACGAGGGCACTTTGATGTGCCGCAGGTGCTGGTCAAGCAGGGGGTGATCGGCACGCCGCGCCTGCCGCGCAGCGTCCTGTACCGCTGGACTGATCCCGAAGGCGGACGCGACTTGCTCGTGTTCATCGGCGAGGCGCAGCCCACGGCCGGGCTGTACGCGTTTGCCCACGAGATGCTCGATCGCGCCGCGCAACTCAATGTGGAGCGTGTGTACACGTTTGCGTCGATGGCGTCGCAACTGCATCCATCGAAAGATCCCAAGGTCTTCGGCGCCGCCACGACCCCCCCCCTCGCCGCCGAACTGCGGCAGCACAAACTCACCATGCTCGAGGATGGACAGATCGGCGGCCTCAACGGCGTGCTGCTCGGCGCGGCCGCCGAACGCGGCATTCCCGGCCTGTGCCTGCTGGGGGAGATTCCGTTTTTCGCGGCCGGTGTGCCAAACCCCAAGGCGGCCAAGGCGGTGCTCACGGCGTTTTCGAATCTCGCGGGCATTCATATTGATCTTGCGGAACTTTCCGCGCACGCGGAGACCGTGGATGCGGCGCTCGTCGATCTGCTTGATCGCCTGCGCGAGCAGGCGCGAGAGCGAGGCGCGGAGGAGGAGATTCCGCTGCCCGAAGAGCCGGCCGACATCGAAGAGACCGAGTCGACAGACGAGCCTGAACTCGATCCCACGGCCGTGGCGCGAATCGAACGGATGTTTGAGGTTGCGATGCAGGATCGCAGCCAGGCGGTGCGGCTGAAGGAAGAGCTCGATCGCCTTGGCGTTTTTGAGAAGTACGAGAATCGGTTTCTGGATCTCTTCCGCCGGGGGGAGTGATTTGAAGGAGCCGATCGCGCAGCGATCGAAGGGGTTGGTCGGGTGACGGCGTTGCGTGCGAAGAGGAAGAGACGGAGAGAGGAAGAGACGAAGAGAGGAAGAGAGGAAGAGACGAAGAGACGAAGAGAGGAAGAGAGGAAGAGACGGAGAGAGGAAGAGACGGAGAGAGGAAGAGACGGAGAGACGAAGAGAGGGAGAGAGGGAGATTCGATCGCTTGCGCGATCGGCTCTTTAGAGCGATGCGCGGATGCGTGTGGCGAGTTCGGCCCCGGCTGTGCCGTCGAGTTTTGTTGGATGCCATTCAATCCCAAGCCCAGACCCAAGCCCGCTTCCGGGGTGCTTGGGAATGACGTGAAAGTGAACGTGCATGACGGCCTGATGGGCGGATGGTCCGTTATTCTGGAGGATGTTGAAGGCGCGTGCGCCGGTGGCCGTGAGCACCGCGCGGCAGATTCGGGGCAATACACGGCCGAGGGCCGCGGCGGCATCGTCGGAGAGCGCGTCGAGCGTTTCGGCGGGTTCCTTGGGGATGACGAGCGTGTGGCCTTCGCTGAGGGGATTCACGTCGAGAAACGCCAAGACGTGCTCGTCCTCGTAGATTTTGTGGCAGGGGATTTCGCCGCGAATGATCTTGCCAAAGACGGTGTCGGGCATGTTGATGCTCCCCTTCGGGTCCGGCCAACTGTACGCGGCGCACGAAACTCCTTCGCCCACGCAAGCGGGCGTTCATCCCACGGTCTCTCCGTCGAGATTCAAATCGTGTAATTCACGGCCACAAAGTCGACATCGAGCGTGATCTTGTTCCGCGTCGTGCTCTGATACAGCGCTGAGTACGACGCGCTGACATTCACGACTTCGATCGCGACCGAACCTTCAACGCCAAGTTCGTACGCCTCTCCACCCTGAAACTCAAACTCCGCGTGGATCTTCGCTGTCTTGGGAACCAGCAAATCAATCGCGTCGATGTTCTTCGCGCCCGCCTTGGCCGCGCTGACAATGTCCTTCACGCCTGGAATCTTCTCGTACACAGTGCCATCAACCTGGTTCGCCTCAACCACGCCTTTGGCCCCGCGAATGATCGACAGAAACGCCGCGGGCACAATCGTGGACATCGCCACGGCCGCGAACGATTCCGCGAGGATGACAGAAAACGACGCCACGGACACCGCTGTTGACATTCCCATCTGCGAGTCTCCTGAGTTTCTGAATTATGTCGTCGGAGTCGGCCCGATTTGAAGCCGGAACTTTGCCGACGCACCTGCCACGCCCCCGATATTCACCGTCATGTCCGCTTCCACATGTCCCGTCGCGATTGCCAGACGCTGCCGGCCAAGAATTTCTTCCGCATCCTCGATGGCCTCCGCGATGGCCTGCAACACCTTTTGGGGATCAATCGGCTGTGGCATCGCAGGCGCACTTCCGCCACTTCCCACCGGAAGCGAGGGCAGGTCAGGCGTTGGAAAGGCGATCTCCGTGTCGAGGATCTTCTTCCCGTCCGCTGCGGGTAAGCCATCCAACGTGTTGACCAAAGCGTCCAAGGCCACAACCGCCAGCAGACCGCCGGGAAACGCTTCAATCGCGGGACGCACTCGGTCCTTCAAGACGCTCCGCATCGTGAATCTGACTTCGCCCATTCCCGCCCCCTCAAGTGCCCAGCATCCCCGCGATCAAGGCCGTCAACCGCTCCTCCGCTGCTTCAACTTGTCCGCGGTTGAGGAGCGACTCGATCTCGCGAAGGCCGGCCATCATCACACGCTGCTCACGTTCCGACAATCGATACGCACGATCACGCAGAGACTGCACGATTTTCCAGATCGCGTCTGCCTTCTGACGCACCGCTTCGGGAGAAACCTCCGGCACCGGTGGGTCAGACGGTTTCGGCACGCTCACTTCAACTGGCCTCTCAGGCGGCTCCGCAACCGGCGTTGTCGGTTTCTCTGCAATTGGCCTTACAGGCTGCTCCGCAATCGGCTTCGGCGAGGGCCTGGGTGCCGGCTCATCCTCCAGTTTGTCCGCGATCGCGACGATCTCCAAGTCAATCACGCCACGATTCACCGCACGGTCTTCAACCGAATTCTCCGTGGACGCCACTCCGAAGGTCAACGACTTCACGCCGAGCATCGGCCCAACGCCAGTTGAAGCGTCGCTGGTCTGAGCGCTGCTCGTCAACTCAAACGACATCGTGATCTTTGCCCGATGCAGCGCAATCGCGCCCACCGGCGAGCGCGAAAGGATCGGCAACTGACCCGCCGCCTCACCGACCGCCTTCACCACATCCAGAAGCATCGACTGAACTGAGATGAACTGTGGCGGACCAGTCATGGGCCTCAACTCCTCCTATCTCGCGCGTCAGTCTACCGATGCGCGTTGTGAAATGCAAGAGGCGCGAATCCAATCCACCCGCGCACGCAATTGGGCGGGCGTAGTCGCGCACAATTCGCACTGGGACATCGTCGCATCGTTCAACTCGCCACTTCAACGGCACACCTCGTCGTGACGAGGAAGACATCGCGTTGCCTTGGTCGATCCCGCCGACCATGCCCATAGAAACCCGCGTTGTGGCTCAGAACTCCGTCTTGATTTGCCAGAGCCAGCCCGCCTACGATCGTCCCACCAGAAACCACGGATTTCAACAGGACGGAACCACGCATGATCGAAGCGGATGTCAAGAAGCAGGTGGTCAAGAACCACGCACGGCACGAGGGCGACACGGGTTCGCCGGAAGTTCAAGTTGCGGTGTTCACGGAGCGAATCCAATCGCTGGCGGAGCATCTGAAGCATCACAAGAAGGATCATCACAGCCGCCGAGGGCTGGTGCTGATGGTCGGCAAGCGCAATCGCCTGCTGAAGTATCTCGGGCGTACCGACCATGATCGATATGTGTCGCTGATCGGCAAGCTCGGTCTTCGCAAGTAGCATCGTTTGAGGTCCGGCGCGTTTGCGTCGGACCTTGTTGTTTTCACGCTGGGGGCTTCGTGCCGGCGTCCGGGTGGCAGTGGGCACGACGCAGTCTGACGCATGATCCGGCCTGCTTCGTGCCTTCTGCCTCTGGGGCGGTTGGGCAAGAGACCCAAGCACATCACATTGTCGCGCCATGACGCTGTGCCGTTCGGCCCGCGCGGCGCGATCCCAGAACGCGGAAGGAAATCACACCCATGTCACAATCAATCACCGTCTCTCGCGAGATCGGCGGCCGAACCCTGACCCTCGAGACCGGGCGGGTCGCGAAACTGTGCGGCGCGGCCGTCATCGCCACCTATGGCGAGAGCGTCGTGCTGGCGACGATCGTTCGCGACAAGCCTCGCGAGGGGCTTGACTTCTTCCCTCTCACGGTGGATTACCGCGAGCGCACGAGTGCGGCGGGCAAGTTCCCCGGCGGCTTTCGCAAACGCGAGGGTGCGCCCAATGAGAAGGAAGTTCTCACGATGCGCATGATCGATCGACCGATCAGGCCGTTGTTCCCCGATGGGTTCATCGATGAAGTGCAGATCCAGGTCTGGGTCATGAGTCACGATGGCGAGAACGACACCGACGTGCTGGCCGGGACCGCCGCTTCCGCCGCCCTGGCGCTCTCTGACGCGCCGTTTGAAGGCCCCACGGCCACCGTTCGCGTCGGACGCATCCACACCGACGACGGGCCTTCGTTCATCATCAATCCGACCGTGTCGCAGATGGATTATTCCGATCTCGATCTCGTGCTGGCCGCACATGCGGACGGGATCAACATGATCGAAGTCGGCGCGGCCGAGGTTCCCGAGGATCAGATGCTCGCGGCCATTGAGTTTGGTCAGAAGCAGTGCCTTGAAGTCATCGAACTGATCAATCAACTCGTCGCGAAGGCCGGCGTTGAGAAGAAGCCGGGCGACCTGCGCCTTGTGCCCGAAGCGATCATGGCCAAGGTGAAGTCGCTCGTTGAGGCGGACATGACGGCCGCACGACAGATCAAGAGCAAGAACGAACGCGGCAGCCGCGTGGATGAACTCCGCAAGGCGATGCTGGAGATGCACTTCGCGCTCAAGACGGACGGCACGATGGGGCAATATCTCGAGTCCAAGCAGGCTCGCGAGGCCGCGATCGAAGCGTTCCGAACCCTGGAGAAGAAGATCACGCGGCGATTGATCGTCGAGAAGCGCATCCGCGCTGACGGGCGCGCGGCCACAGAACTGCGACCGATCGAGTGTGACGTGTCCGTCTTCCCGCGAACACATGGCTCGGCCTTCTTCCAGCGCGGCGAGACGCAGTCTCTGGTGTCGTGTACGCTCGGCACGAGCAAGGATGAACAGATCATCGACGGCCTGATCCCCGAGTACTCCAAGAAGTTCACGCTGCACTACAACTTCCCGCCGTTTGCGACCAATGAGGCCAAGCGGATCATGGGTCCGGGCCGTCGCGAGATCGGCCACGGGGCGCTCGCGGAGCGATCCCTGATGGGCATCTTGCCTTCGCCGGATGAGTTTCCGTACACGGTCCGCCTCGTCAGCGACATTACAGAATCGAACGGTTCATCGTCGATGGCTTCGGTCTGCGGCGGATGTCTGGCGCTGATGGACGCGGGCGTGCCGATCAAGGCGACGTGCGCGGGGATCTCGGTCGGGCGCTTCACGGACGACAACGACGAGAATGAACTCTTCGTCACCGACATCATCGGCGAAGAGGACTTCTTCGGCGACATGGACTTCAAGGTCTCGGGCACGCGCGAGGGCATCACGGGGATTCAACTTGATCTCAAGGCGCGTGGCCTGCGGCTGCGTCAGATCGAGCAAATCTTCGCGCAGGCCCGGGAGGCGCGGATCAAGATCATCGAGGCGATGGAGTCGACGATCGCTGCGCCACGGCCGGAGATTTCGGTCCACGCGCCGCGCCTGATCACGATCATGATCGATCCGGAGAAGATCGGCAAACTCATCGGCCCCGGCGGCAAGATGATCCGGGCCCTGCAGGACAAGTACGGCGTGACCATCGATGTCGAGGATGATGGCACGGTGATGATCGCGGCATCCTCGGGCGAGAGCATCGACCAGGCCAAGGGCGAGATCGAAGCCCTGTGTGCCGAGATCAAGGTCGGGGCGATCTATACCGGCAAGGTCGTCAGCACCAAGGACTTTGGCGCGTTCATCGAGCTGGCCCCTGGAACTGATGGGATGTGCCACATCTCGGAACTGGCCGACGGGTACGTCAAGAACGTGACCGATGTGGTCAAGATCGGGGACATGGTGAAGGTGAAAGTGATCCTGGTGGACGATCAGGGTCGGATCAAACTCAGCCGCAAGCAGGCGATGGCCGGGCAATCCGCCGAGGCTCCCGCAGGCAAAGCCTGATCGGACAACGAGTTGCGCGTTTTTGTCTTTGGCGCAATCTCTGCGTGCGCCGCGGTATATTCGCGCCGGCGTGAAATCCCGGTTGCATTGCGTGCGTTGTCGTGGTAATCTAGGCGGTGGATCGGATCGGCTCTCGTGTTGTGGGTTGCGCAGTTTTTGCTTCAGGTGTCTCCGGCGCGAGTCGCGTCGGGAACTTCGGGTGGTGATGATCGAGAGAGCCGTCGGTTCGGCTGTGCGTTCGCCAGCCTGCGTTCGGGGCGGGGGGGTTGCTATGCCCGCATTGCGGGTCTAACGCGCCGAGGTGGCGGACATGGATGAGCAGCCGCACGATCAGATCGACAACGTTGAAGGCATCGTCAAGTGGTTCGACCAACGCAAAGGGTTTGGGTTCATCATTGGTCCCAAGGGACAGGATGTATTCATTCACTACAGCGTGATCGAGGGCGAGGGGTTCCGCGTTCTTGAGGATGGCGACGCGGTGCTGTATGACGCCACGGCCTCGGACAAGGGTTGGAAAGCCACGCGCGTCAAACGTCTGACCTCAACGCCCATTGTCATTCCGCCCAAGCGCGGGCATTCGCGGTCGCCGCGACGCTGAGTACAGGCACCGACCGCGAGGCGCGGTTGGCGGCCTGGGTGTGCCGATACGATGCGGCCGCGGCTACCATGGCCGCAACCCCTACGGCCGTGTACGCGCATGAAACTCAATCCTTTCGCCAATCTCCCCAATCCGCGCGAGGTCTTCGCGTGGGGCGTGTATGACCTGGCGAATCAGTCGTTTCAACTCCTGATCAACACGTTGCTCTTTGGCATCTTCGTCGCGGAAGTTCTGGTCGTGCCGGACGCGGCGGGCGGGGCGAGCGGCGATCGCGTCTGGGTGACGATGATCGCCACGAGTCTGATTCTCGTGGTGGTGCTCTCGCCTGTGCTGGGAGCGCTGGCCGATGTCCGCGCGTGGAAGCGTGAGATGCTTTTGGCGACGGGCATTGTCTGCTCGATCCTCACGGCCTGTCTGGCGTTCCTGCAGCCGGGGCAAATCTGGATCGCGGGGGCGCTGTATGTGACGGCCGCGCTGGCCTGTGGCCTCGGCGAGAACTTTCTCGCGTCGTTCCTACCGGAGATCTCCACGCCGAAGAACATCGGCTTCGTTTCGGCGCTCGGTTGGACCATGAGTTACGTCGGCGCGCTGATTTTGCTGGGGATCACGGTCGGCGTGGTGTACGGCCTGGGTTTCGACGATGAGACCTCATCGCGCGTGCTGTTTTTCTTCGCGGGCATCTGGTTTCTGGCGGGGATGATCCCGGCGATGTTGTACCTGCGCGAGCGAGCGCGCCCCGCCCGCACGGGCGGGGCCACGGCCGTGGCGGGCGCGCTGCGCCGGCTGATTCAAAGCGCGAAGGAGACGCGAAAGCACCGCACGCTTGCACGCTTTTTCGTCATCTTCTTCATTTACAGCATGGCCACGCAGACCATGATCTATTTCCTTGGGCTGATCGGCAAGGCGCTCGACTTTGAACTGCCGGAACTGCTGCTGTTCGCGCTGGTGATCGCCATTACGGCCGGTATCGCCTCCGCGGGCACCGCGAAGTATCAGGACTCGGTCGGCCATCGACGAACAATCATGTTCTTTCTCGCGATCTGGGTTGTCACGGCCGGGGCGATGGCGCTGGCATCGCTTGGGTCACTTCCGCGTTGGATGGTCTGGACGGTGTCGGCTGGAGTGGGGGTTGGGCTTGGGGGCATTGGCACGGCCAGTCGTGCGTTTGTCGGATTGCTGACGCCGATGGATCGGGCGGCGGAGTTCTTTGGACTCTGGGGGATGGTCTACAAACTTTCGGGGGTCGCGGGGCCGTTGCTGTTTGCGCTGGTCAGTACGGCCGCGCCGCTGGGCGATTATGGACGGGCTGCGGGCCTGCTGATGCTGGCGGGGATTTTTGGCTTTGGGCTGGTGATGATGTCCACGATCGACGACACGCCGCCCGATGATGCCTCGACACTGGATCAGTCTGAGCCAAGTGTCGAGTTCGTGGTCGGTCTGCTCCCCTCGCCTACATTGCCTGGGAACGAACCGTCCAAGGATTGACTTCATGCACACCTCGATTCACTCTCCGGACTCCCACGGTCGCTACGGCCCTTACGGCGGCGTGTATGTTCCCGAAACGCTGATGGCTGCACTGACGCAGTTGCACGTCGCGTATCAGGGTGCGTGCGGCGATCCGTCGTTCTGGGATGAGTTCCACGGGCTGCTGCGTAGGTTTGTGGGCCGTCCGACGCCGATGCACCGCGCGGAGGGTCTGACGCGTCACGTTCGCGCGATGACATCGGCGGGGCGCGGCGCGGAGGTCTGGCTCAAGCGCGAAGATCTCGCCCACACGGGCGCTCACAAGATCAACAACACGATCGGCCAGGCTCTGCTCTGCCGTCGCATGGGCAAGCGGCGGGTGATCGCCGAGACCGGCGCGGGGCAGCACGGGGTGGCCACGGCCACGGCGGCGGCGAAATTCGGGCTTTCGTGCGATGTCTATATGGGCGAGGAGGATGCTCGTCGCCAGCGGCTGAACGTGACGCGAATGGGGATGCTTGGGGCGAAGGTCATCGAAGTGCATGCGGGCTCCAGGACGCTCAAGGATGCGACCAACGAAGCGATGCGCGACTGGATGGCCAGCAGCGACACGACGCATTACATCCTCGGTTCGGTGGTTGGGCCGCATCCGTTCCCGATGATCGTTCGCGACTTTCAGTCGGTGATTGGTCGCGAAGCGCGGGAGCAGTCGCTGGCGATGCTTGGGCGATTGCCGGACGTTGTCGTCGCGTGCGTGGGGGGGGGCTCGAACGCGGCCGGGATGTTCCATCCGCTGGTGCATGATGTGGGCGTTGCGCTCGTGGGTGTTGAGGCCGGGGGCATGGGTGTGGCGGTGGGCCAGCACGCGGCGACGCTGTCGCGCGGGTCGCCGGGCGTGCTGCATGGTTGTTTGAGTTATGTGTTGCAGGATGAGCAGGGGCAGACATCGCCGGTGCATTCGTGTTCGGCGGGGCTTGATTATCCCGGCGTGGGGCCGGAGCATGCGTACTGGAAGGATGCGGGGCGCGTGCGCTATACGAGCGTGACGGATGATGAGGCGCTCGATGCGATGTTGCTGATGGCGCGGTGTGAGGGGATCATCCCGGCGCTGGAGACCGCGCACGCGGTGGCCCAGGCCGTGAAGATCGCGGCGGAACTCGATGCCCGCGCGAGTGTGCTTATCAATGTGTCTGGGCGTGGGGACAAGGATGTGGATGAGGCGCGGCGGCTGCTTGATTCGCGTGGGCGATGACTGACTCCGCGTCAGCGCCTGCGAAACACGAGCATCACGAATTCGACGAAACTGTGCAGTCGCAGCGAGAGGCGCAGGCGGCGCAGTGAGGCGTCATCGGGTTCGATGCGAAGCGCCTGGCGGACCCAGTATCGCGCCCGCGTCCACTGTCCTTGTCGCGTGCAGGCCAGAGCGAGGTTGTGCATGGCCGGGACGAAGCGCGGGTTCAGGCGAAGCGCGCGTCGTGCTTCATCCATGCCTTCGACGAGACGGCCCATTTCCAGCAGCGCCACGCTCAGCGCATGATGTGACGCGGTGTTCGCCGGGCGGAGTTTCGCGACGCGGCGCAGCACTCGCACGGCCTCTGCGGGCATGGACGCATCCATGAGCAAGTGCCCGAGTTCTTCGAGATCCTCGACTTCCCATGTGGATGGATCCGACCGGAACGACGCGACCTCGCGGCGCAGGTGTTCGCGGGCGTGTTCGGCGTCGTCGCCTTTTCCGCGTTCGAGGTACAGGCGTGCGATGCTTGAACGCACGCGGGGGTATTCCGAATCCAGGCGGATCACGACGTCAAAGTGGGTGAGTGCTTCATCGAGGCGATGTTCGCGGCGCGCCAGGTCGCCGAGGTCATAGTGCGCTTCGGCGTTGTCGGGTTCGATCTCCAGCACGCGGCGGAACTTCTCGCCCGCTTCCGCGAAGCGGTTCATCTCGACGAGAAGTTCGCCAAGGTCGAGGAGCGTGGCGATGTCGCCCGGATTCGTGCGAAGTTCACGCAGGTACAACTGGCGCGCCCGCTCATGCCGACCCGTCCGCGAATACGCCTGCGCAAGGCGGGATTGGACGCCGGGCAGGTCAGGCTCGAGGCGTGCGGCCTCGCGAAGGCACCACACCGCCCGATCATGCAGGCCGCGATCAAGCAACGAGTCCGCCATGGCCGCGTAGGCCTCGCCCGCGTCGGGGGCGATCTGCTGGGCCATGTAGAACATGAGTTCGGCCTGTTCATGCTGGCCGAGTTGCGAGTAGGCCTCGATGCGATGGATGAACGGCGCGGCGTCGGCCGTGTCGAGTTTCGAGGCTTTCTCGAGCCACTCGATGGACTCGGCGGCGCGTCCGGCGCGAAGCAGGCTCACGCCGACCATGACCAGGGTGGGCTGATCCGACGGGGCGAGGTTGGCGGCGTCGCGAAAGGCGGAGATGGCGTCATCGACGCGACCGGCGGCCTCAAGCGTGAGTCCGAGATTGAAGTGCCACTCGGCCTGATAGGGATTGAGGGACAGCGCGGCCCGGAGTTCGGACTCGGCCTCATCGAGGCGGCCCGCTTCGTACAACTCGTGGGCACGCTCGACGTGTTGTTCCGCATCAACCCAGTCGCCGGTGCTCACCGAAGCGCACTCCCATGCTCGCGGGGGTCAATGCAACCGCCCACGATCGCCGAGATTATACCTATCCAGACTGACTTCGATCCAGAAAGCCTCTAGGATGGGCATCGTGAGGGAACTCCAGCAAACAATTTCGGGCGGTTGGGTGTCGGCGGATCACCGCCGCGCGATGCGGGTGCGCGGGTTCATCGCGCTGGCCGTGGTTGCTGCCCTGTTCCCTTTCAGCCAGCCCCACGCGTCGGGGCAGACGATGTCGCCCGCCCTGGCCGTCGGACCCGGGCAATCCGTGTCGCAGTGGGTTGCGACGCTGCGCAATGGGCAGGCGGAGCGCAAGGATCGACTGTCGGCTGCGACGCGGCTGCTTGATGCCTGCCGAGAACCGGATACGGCCCGGGTCGTGATCGGGCTTCTGGGGGCACAATCGGAGGACCCCGCGGCGCGGGGTGTGCTGCTGGAAGCCGCGGCGAAGAAGGCCACGCTCATTCCCGAGCTCTTCCCCACGCTGTCCGAACTCGCCGGGGCTGTGACGCCCGAGGAGTTGCCGGGCGTGCTGGCGGCGATGTCGTCGGTTCGCACGCCTGAATCAGCGCTTCGCCTCGCGACGTTCCTGGGCGACCCGCATCCGGCGGCGGTGCGTCAGGCGGCGACTGCCGCCCTGGTTCGACTGTCGAGCAAGGAGGAACTCTCGTTCGACGCGGAGGCGCTGGCGAGTTGGCTGGAGGGCGTGCGGCGCACGACGCCGGGTGAATGGGCGTCGATGCTCATTCGCGATTTTGCGTCGCGTGCGGATCGCCTGGTGGCGGAGCGAGACGCGATCGTTCAGGAGTATGTCGCGCTGCTGCGGAGGCACTATCAGGATCAGACGATCGAGACACGCCAGCAGATGATCGCGGAGATGTTTCGACATGGGCGAGATGAAGTTCGCTCGCTCGGGTTTGAACTCGCTCGCGCTGAACTCGAACGCACGCCGCGGCTCAACGGGCAGGTTTCCGCGGCCGCGATCGAACTCCTTCGCGATCGAAATCCCCGATGGCGTGAGCGTGCCGCGGCGCTGCTGGATCAACTCGCCCCCCCCGATGCCGGTCCGGCCGTGGTCGATGCGCTCAATCGTGAGGCGGACCCGCGTGCCGCGGCGGCGCTCCTGACCGCGGCGACGCGATGGCCATCGATCGCGACGATTCCGACGACGATTCGGTGGTTGGAGCATGGCCCGACGACTCGGCGTGCGGCCGCACTGCTGGGGCTTGCGCTCATTCGTCAGGGTCTGCTGACTGATCAGTCGGATCTTGCCCGCGTGGCGCAGGCCATGCGTGCGCTTCCTGACGATCAGCTCGGGTCGGTCACGCTTCGATTGCTGATGGCGGTGGGAACTCAGGAGGATCGACATCGCATCGCGGCGATGATGGTGGGCGCGGAGCCGGGCGTGCGACAGGCCGCGGCCGTCGCGCTGGCCGACCGGCCCGAGGGCCTTGATCTGCTGCTTGTGGCGGCCGCCGATGATGTGAATCTGTATGCGATTTCCGCGACGGCGATCATCGCGCACCGTCCCGATCGCGCGGGGTTCGAGCATCTGGCCACGGCCAAGTCGCCCAGCCCTGAAGTGCGGGATGCGTCGCTGCTTCGTCTCGCGGCGGCGCTGCCCATTGCGGATCTTGTGGCCGTTGCCCAGCGCCCGGACGTGACGACGGAGATGCGGGTGTCGATGCTGACGCGGTTGACGGATCCTGCGACGGCCGGAAACGGCGTGCATGGGCCGCATTTGCTGCTTGGGCTGGTGTTGCTGGCCGAGTCGCATCTTGACTTGCGTCGTCCGGATCAGGCGATGATTGCGATCGACGCGGCCGCGCGGATCGAAGTTCCGCCGGATTCCGAACAGGCAGCGCGAGTTCGTGACATTCGGGCGACGGCGCTGATCGCGGAGAACAAACTGGCGGAAGCGGTGGCGCTTGGGGCGTCGGTGCGGGCGTGGCTCGATGGACTGTCGCATGTGATCGACGAACCGTTTGCCCGCGAGGTTGTCGAGCGGATTCGTCAGATCTTCGCTGAAATGATGACGCCGGAAGAACTCGCGTCGCTGATCGAACTTGAGCGTGCGATCCCTGAACGCGTCCCCGGAGAGTCGCCGCCGCCCGAGGATCCGCCCATCCTTCGCAGCGAGCAGGCGCCGCCGGGCATCGGATAGTGGGTCGCGCGGCTGGTCGCCGCGCATGCGTGGAAGAGGCTTGCAACATGAAACTGACGCTGTTTGCGATCGTCGCCACCCCGGCCGCCTTACTCGCGGGACCGACCTTTGTCGTGAAGTTTGATCAGGCGACGCGCGATCAGCCGGCGTCGGGACGGCTCGTTGTTTATCTGGTCAAGCATGGTGCGGACGTGCCGCCCGGGACGCCGCCGTCGTCGGGGCCGTTCTGGCATGATCCGCAGCCGATGTTTGGTGTGTGGGTTCGCGAGGCCGTGCCCGGACAGCCGATGGTCGTGGACAATGAAGCGACGTACTTCCCTTCGCCGCTCGAGGCGCTGCCGCCGGGTACGTATGACGCGCAGGCGGTGCTTGACATCAACACGATCAACAGTGACTGGCGGATGGAGCCGGGAAACCTGGTCTCGCACACGGTGACGTTCACGGTTTCGGGTGATGATCCTGATCCGCGCGTGGACATCGCGCTGGTGGACGTGGTGGCCGTGCCCGAGGCGCCGCCGTTGATCACGGGGGTTGAGATCGTTGAAGTGCGTTCAGCGCTTTTGAGCGAGTTTCACGGGCGCGACGTGATGCTGCGTGCCGGCGTCGTCGCGCCGGTGGACGCGGAGCCTTCGCGGCGATATCCGGGCGTGTATGAAGTTCCCGGCTTTGGCGGCGACCACCTCGGGGCGTATGCGCGTGCCGTGAGCGTGCAGCGCGTTGATCCGGCGTCTCCCGAGGGCCGACTCGCCCGCGCGGCGTACTGGATCGTGCTCGATCCCGAGTCGGGCAACGGGCACACGCTCTTTGCTGATTCGGCGAACAACGGCCCGGTCGGTCAGGCGCTCGTGACGGAACTGATTCCGGCCATCGAACTGCGGTTCGCGTTGATAGCCGAGCCGTCCGCCCGTCTGCTTCGCGGACATTCTTCCGGCGGTTGGTCCACGATCTGGCTGGCGACGACATACCCCGAGACGTTTGGCGGCTGCTGGTCGAGCGCGCCGGATCCGGTTGACTTCAGACGATTTCAACTCGTGGACATCTATGCGAAACTCGATGGACCCACGGGCGCGCCCAATCGCATCGGCTCGATGTATCACGATCAATCCACACCGCCGAACTGGCTCAACTCCTATCGCGCTGACGGCACGGACCTGATGACCATTCGTCAGGAGAACCTGATGGAGGAAGTGCTCGGGCCGCACAACACCTCCGGCCAGCAGTGGGACTCGTGGCAGGCGGTTTTTGGTCCGCGCGATTCCGCGGGTCGCCCGGCCGCGCTGTATGAACCCATCACCGGGCGCATCGACATGTCGATCGCGCAGCAGTATCGGGCGTTTGACATTTCGGGGCGACTGGCGGCGGATCCTGGGCGATATCTGCCGATGTTTCGTGATCGGGTTCGCATCGTGGTGGGTGATGAGGATAATTTTCATCTGGAGCAGGCGGTGATGCTGCTTTCGCAGCGCATCGACGAACTGCTTGTCGCGCACTCGGACCTGGACGCACGGGAGCAGTGGACGGGGTATGTGAAGGTTGTGCGTGGATACGATCATGGGTCTGTGCATGATGCGCCAGAGGTTCGGGCGTTCCCGGGCGAAATGCTGCGAGCGCTCGATTCCGCGGGCCACCTTGGCCCATGACACCGAGGGCTCGCGCGGCGACCCGGGTGATGGCCGTCGGCGTCGAGCCTGCGACACTCGCACAGGGGGTCACATCATGCAACGACGCGAAGCGCTGGCCGAAGGCATCCTCGCCTGTCGAACGCTCACGGGGCGGTATCTCGCCGGTTTCAATGAGATCAACCATGTCACGCAAGCGCCCGGCGCGCCGAATCACGTCGCGTGGTGCCTTGGACATTGTGCCCTGACCATGCACCGTGTGGCGGAGAAACTCGACGGCCATCCCATCCCGCCTGAGGATTTCTTCGCAGTTAAGAATGCGGAAGTGACGCCGCGCTATGGGGGAAAGTTTGATCCGGAAACCGTGTCTTTTGGCAGTGTTCCGGTGGATGACCCGGTGGCGTATCCGATGTTCGCGCGGTGCGTGGACATCTATGAAACCGCTTGTCACCGCCTCGCGGAAGCGGTGCGTCACTGTGATGAACCCCGGCTGGATCAGAAGGCGAAGTGGGGCCAGAGCGAACTGCACCTGTGGGAAATGGTGCAGCGCATGATCTTTCATAATGGGCATCACACCGGTCAAATCGCGGATCTGCGGCGGGGGATGAACATGCCTTCAATCTTCGCGTGAGAGTGGCCCGGGCGTCTGCGCTAGGGTATTATTGTGGGCGTCTGGTGTTTTTACCCGATTTCGGTTTTGGCCCGGGATCAGCCCGGGTCATGGTGCGTACTGTTAAACAGCATCTTGGAAAGCGTCAAAAACAGGCAAATCTTCGGCGGCCCTCAATACCGCCCATGCGGAGCAAAAAAACATGGTCAATGGAGCACGAAATAACGGTTCGATCACACTTCCCGAGCAGTTGGCAGAGGCCGACACTCGACTGTTATGGGACGTCATCGTCAACGACACGGACTGCCGCATTGCGATCTTGGATCGCGACGGCAAGGTGGCGTTCGCCAACGATGAGGCCAATCGTCGGTACACCGAGAAACTCGCCGGGGCGTCGATCGTCGGTCGAAACATCTCCGAGTTTCTCCCCGCCGACTTCGCGGCCGAGTGGCTTGGGTTCATCCGCCAGGTCGCCGATTCGGGCAATCCGGTGCTCGTTGACGGGATGCTCGGTGGCGTGAAGATTCGTTCGGTTCTTCGTTCGATCCGCAGCGGTGGCAAGCCGTACGTGCTTGCGATTACGCGGAACCTCATGTCGCCGCACGCCGTTGAGCCTGACACCAAGGAAGTCCGGGAAGTCGTCGTGTCGAAGGCGCGCGACCTTGGCCCGCTCACGTCGCTGACCGAGCGTGAGATGCAGGTTCTCACGCTCATCGGCGAGGGGTTGTCCACGGCCGCGATTGCCGCGAAACTCCACCGCAGCGTCAAGACGGTCGAGTGGCACCGAGCCTCGCTGGGTTCGAAACTGGCCGTGACCAACCGCGTGGAACTCGCCCGCATCGCCATTCGCGCCGGCCTGTGCCAGATCAGCACGGACAAGGCGCGCGATGAAGCTCGCGCGGAGCAGGCCAGCGCGACGGCCTGACGCCTCGATCAAGTTTGAATACAACGGGCCACGCCTTTCCAAAGTATGGGAGGGCGTGGCCGTGCGCTGAGACCGAACATACGCTCGAAGGGCATGTTCTGGTGGTCTGAGCAGCAACCGGCTATTTTGTACAAGCAGTCACGGCTGTTTCTGCTGACGCTTCCGATCGCGCTTGTTGTGGCGGTGGGTTCGGTTCTCGCGGCGCGATATTTGCGGCATTGGCCGTTCATCAGCGCGTTGATTCCGATCGGGATTTTTCTTCCGCAGTTTGTCGTGATGTGGATCCTCATGGTCAAGACGCGGAAGTTGAGGCGGATCTGGCGGGAATCGGGCGGGCGCGTCTGCACGCATTGCGGGCACAATCTGGCGGGGCTGGCGGATCTCGGCGTGTGCCCGGAGTGTGGCGAGGCGTTTGACACGCACGTTGATCGAACACGGTGGGCGGGTGCGGCGGGTTTCACGCGCGATCAGTGGGATCGGCCGTCGGTGTAGGGCGATTCGTTGAATCGCACGGGATTGTGAGTTGTTGCGACGGCTGGAGCGACTTGCTCCGAAGACTCCGCGCGTCGTTCATCCACACGGATGCGTGCGTTTTTCGGACGGCGGCGGTGCGGTGTGTGACGGTCGCGTGGTTTGCGCGGGCGGTGCGGGCGGCGGCGCGATGGGTGGGGGCTGCGAAGCGGTGATTCTCATGTAGACTCGCGTTACGCGACAATCTCGCGCGAGCGGATGCCACGCGCCCGCTGTCCAGAGGGAGATCGAAGATGCGTCGATGCAAGTCGTTCATTGTGGTGTTCGTCGCCATCGCCGCGTTCGTGCCCACGGCCGCGGCCCAGACCGAGTTCACCTATCAGGGCGTGCTCAAGGAAGGGGGCGACCCGGCCAACGGGAGTTACGACTTTGTGTTTCGCCTGATGAGTGCGCAGGTGGGCGGGATGCAGATCGGCACGGCCCAACTGGTCAATGACTGGAACGTGGTTGACGGCCTGTTCACCGTGCAACTGGACTTTGGTGCGGGTCGTTTCACCGGTGAGCCCCGATGGGTGCAGGTCGAAGTTCGCCCGGGCGCGAGCACGGGTTCGTACACGACGCTCACGCCGCGTCAGCGCGTGACCGCCGCGCCGTATGCGATGTATGCGTTTAGCGCACCGAACAACTCGAGTTTCTGGACGGCTCACGGCACGCACATCGCCAGCACGAACACGGGCAACGTCGGCATTGGCATCACTGCGCCCACCGGCCGTCTGCATGTCGTCGCGCCGACGGGTAACGCGATCATGGGCCGGACGAACGCCACGACGGGATTGGTGGCCGGTGTGTTCGGGCAAGCCGACAGCAATGCGGGCATCGGCGTGTTCGGCGCGGCCACGGCGGTGACGGGTGACGCATACGGCGGATATTTCCTCTCGGAGAGCGATTTCGGATATGGCCTCTACGCAGGCGTGTCATCACCGGCCGGGCCTACGGTCGGCGGACAGTTCGTCACCGACAGCGATCAGGGCACGGGTGTGCTGGCGTGGGCCACGGCCGAAGTTGGCGAGACCTATGCCATCGTCGGCTCGGCGGCGAGTCCGTTTGGCACGGGCGTGTATGGCGACTCGCTCGGCACGGGCGTGTATGGCGCGGCGTATGGCGACAGCCCGTTCTTCGGTGTGTTCGGCTGGGTTCCGCAGCAGATCGGGTATGGCGTGTATGCGCAGGGCCGTCTGGGCGCATCGGGGACCAAGTCGTTCCGCATTGACCACCCCGATGAGCCGACGGAGAAGTACCTGCTGCACTATTCAACCGAAAGCCCGGAGGTGCTCAACTTCTATCGCGGCACGGTTGTGCTTGACGACGCGGGGGAGGCGAGCGTGGAAATGCCCGCGTATTTCGCGCGGATCAACGCATCGCCGAGTTATCAGTTGACGGCCGTGGGGTCGCCGATGCCGAACCTGCATGTCTCGCGTGAGATTGATGAGATCGCGCTGTTGATGGGCGCGGAAGCGGAGCCTGGGTCGCCGGTGTCGGCGTGTTCGTTTCGGATTGCGGGCGGATCGCCGGGCGGAAAGGTGTCGTGGAGAGTCGAGGCCGTGCGAAATGACAGGTGGGTGAGGACGGGCGGCGCGCCTGTGGAAGTGGCGAAGGAACCTGGCGAGATCGGGACGTATCAGAATCCGGAGTTGTACGGCCTGCCGGTGGAGATGGGGACGTTTGCGCCGGCGTTGCCGAGTGGGAAGCGTGAAACGGATAAGCGAGAAGGTGCAAGTCGGCAGGTGCTGACGAAATGAATTCCTCGGCTACATGAATAACGGCGTATCGAGGGACAAGCGCTGGCAGTACCTGCATCGTAGAATCTCGCTATGGAACAAGCGCGAGCTGAGTTTGAGCCGTTGCTGGCAATTCTCGAACGGTTGCCCGTGGGGATCAAGGTGTTTGGATGGGGACGTGACGAAGATGGGTGCTGGTGGGTCAAGTTTGCACTCGATACCGAGCACTCCCTCGCGTGGCGCACCGTTCAGGAACTTGGCCATGTCCTGAACTACCTGTCGTCGACCGAACGCCTGCCGACGGTGTTCATGCCGGTTTCGCCGCCTCCGTACCTCAATGGCGGCGTGGAGTATCTTTCATGGGTCATCGAAAGCAGGGTTCCCACGTTCACCCCCGAGCAGTGCGCTCAATGGCTGAGCGGACGACTGCCGTCGCCCGTTGACGATGTCAGTGCATGGGTTGTCGATGATCCGTCGGATCAGTCATGACCCTGTGCAGGATGGCGTACAGAATCGGCGACGATTGGACTCGCAGTGTCGATCGTCCGTTGCGTTGGTGCATCGCGTAGGCTCGACGACCTTCGTAAGACGCTTGCCTGGCGAATGACCGCGACGCCTACGCTTCGATTGATGGAATGGCTGAAGCTCAACCCGAATCATCCGCCATTTGTCAAGAGACAAAGGCGGTTCGTGTGGTGGATGTTGAGCATTCCAGTGGCGTATGCGGCGTCAGGCGTGGTCATGGACATGATAGGGGTCCGTGGAGGGGTGCATGGAATGTTGGCTTGGAATCCATGGACATGGCTCGTTTTGGGTTTGACGCCGATGCTGGGGCCAATTCTCGCCACTTGGATCATCATTCGTATTCGCTTTCGTCGCGCTCGCGTGGCGTGGGTCAGGTCCAATGGGCGACTGTGTGTACACTGTGCGCACGACCTGACCGGGCTTGGCGAACGCGGGCTGTGCCCGGAGTGCGGGCAGCCGTTTGTCGTGCATGATGACAGAAAGCGATGGCAGGCCGCGGGCATGGAGCCTGTGCGAGAGTGAAGGTCATGGCGTCTGAGCAGCACCCGGCCGTGTTTTTGGATCGTGATGACACGTTGATTGAGAATCGGCGGCTGTCTCCGCCGTTGTCGTATGCAGGGGACTTGTGCGATCCTGCGCGAGTGGTGCTCATTGATGGCGTGGCCGAGGGGTGCGCGATGTTGCGGCGGGCGGGGTATGGGCTGGTCGTGGTGAGCAATCAGGGTCTGGTGGCGCGGGGGCATGGGACGATCGCGGATGTGGAGGCGACGAACCGGCGGATGGTGGAGTTGTTGGAGTCGGCCGTGTCTGCATTTGGGAATCCGGACATGGCCACTCAGAGCAGTGGCGATGGCACACGGCCGATCTTCGACGCGATCTACTACTGTCCGTATCACCCCGGCGGCGTGGTCGAACCGTTCAACCGCGAGCATCCGTGGCGCAAGCCCGCGCCGGGGATGATTCTGCACGCCGCGCGCGAACACGACCTCGACCTTGCACGATCATGGATGGTGGGGGACTCGTCGCGCGATGTCGAGGCGGGTGTTGCGGCGGGAATCCCCCCCCCTCGATGCCTGCGCATCGGTGAAGGGCAACAATTCACCGACTTGCTCGCCGTCGCACGCCACATCATCGCCGCCACATGAGACCTTCCGACTCGCCAACCTCGCCGTCCAAGCCGCGCCGCCTGCTCATTGTGATGCCGTCGTGGCTTGGCGATGCGGTGATGGCCACGCCGGCGCTGCGACTGGCGCGCGATCGACTGCCGGGGACGTTCATCGGCGTCCTGGCGCGCCCGGGCATCGATGAAGTCATCGAAGGATCCAACTTCATCGACGAAATCCACGTCGATCGCGCTGAAGGCATGATGGGACCGAAGCGCGTCGCCGCGAAATTGCGACTGCGAAGGTATGACGCGGCCCTGCTGCTGACCAACTCGTTTTCCACGGCCTTGATTACGCGAATCGCGGGCATTCCACGCCGTATCGGCTATGCACGCGATGGGCGGTCGCTCCTGTTGACGGATCGCCTGGCGGCGCCGAAGCTCGCGTCGGGCGAGTGGGCGCCGGTTCCGGCCGTGGCGTACTACCTTCGCGCGGTTCGCGCGATGCTGGGCGAAGTGCTTGATGATGTCAGCGTGTGGTGTGCATCGCGTGCATCGCTGGAGGCGAGTCAGGCGGTGCTTGAACTCGCGGTGTCGCCCGCGCAGCAGGCCCGCGGGGATGAGGTTCTCTCTCGCGCTGGCGTCGCGCCCGATGCACCGCTTGCGCTGCTCAACCCCGGCGGCAACAACGCCGCCAAGCGATGGCCGGCGGAGCGATTTGTCGAGGTCGCGCGATCGCTCAATGTGAACCACGGCCTGCGATGCCTCATCAACGGCTCGCCAGGCGAGGCGGACCTTGTTCGCGACATCGCCACGGCCTCGAACGCCGTCCCTCTCGTCGATGCGGGCGTAACGATCGGCTCGCTCAAGGCGATTGTGGCGCGATGCCGCATCATGGTGACGAATGACACGGGACCGCGGCACATCGCGGCCGCACTCGGCATCCCGGTTGTTTCCATCTTCGGCCCGACCGATCCGCACTGGACGATCATCCGCGCCCCGGCCGGGGAGGTCATCCTCACGCCGCCGCCGTCAACCGATGGTGACGAGAGCGTCACGGCCGCTCCGCCGATCACGCGGATCGTCACGCCGGCCGTGCTGGATGCCTGTGGGCGATTGCTCTCGCGTGGGCGAGTTTCGGCGACGGGTTGACCCGGCCTACCATCCCTCCACGGCCGGGGGACGCCGGTCGCGACATTTCGGGGGCGTAGCTCAGTTTTGGTAGAGCGCTTCCATGGCATGGAAGAGGTCGTGAGTTCGAGTCTCATCGCCTCCACGTTCGACGCCCGGCTCGTTTTGAGCCGGGCTTTTTTGTGGGTCGGGGCTGTTGGGTGGCCCGCCACTCCGTGGCGGGTTGCTGGGTAGCCCGCTACTCCGTGGCGGGTTGCTGGGTGGCCCGCCACTCCGTGGCAGGTTTCTGGGTAGCCCCGTGGCAGGTTTCTGTGTGATTCGCCCTCCGTGGCAGGTTCCGCCGTCACGTCCTATGCTGTGTCCAGCGGCGGCGGAATTGTCGCCGTGACCGGGGTATAGCGCAGCTTGGTTAGCGCGTCTGACTGGGGGTCAGAAGGTCGGCGGTTCGAATCCGCCTACCCCGATTTTCGCCAGCGCTCGCATCGGCCCGCACAGAGTCGTCTAAGTCCGCATTGTGCAATGGGTTGCGCGCGTCGCGCGCGCTCGCATTGTTGCCCGCCGTCATCGCATGGAATCGCAAGGGTTCGCCCTGATTGGCGCTACGACTGCTGGCGCTGGTGCTGGCGCTCACAAACCCCGAACGACCATCGGTCCCCGTGGGGAGCATGGCCGCAACGTCGGCCGTGGGGGTCGTGGGTGACTTCGGCCCGGGGACGTTGGCCAGCGCGGCCGACAGGTCGTGAAGGCGGACGTGCGAGTAGCAGCCGATGGTCAGCGTCGGCGTTGAATGCCGCGCCAACTCTTGGGCCACTTTGACCGATGCGCCCGACTCCACCAGCCGCGAGACGTAGGTGTGCCGCAGACTGTGGAAGTCAACCACACGCCCGCTCGCGTCGATGGGGCGCAGGAAGTCGCTTCGATCGCGGCCATCGCGATCGGCGGGGGTTCGCGCTTCGGCAATCCACGCCGCACGCGCGACGGCCATATCCGCTTGGAGCATGAGTCCCGCCTTGCCATCGGGAAGCGGGCAGACTGGCGCACCCTTGGGCTTGTTCGCCAGCCACGGCCGGAGCGCTTCGGCAAGGTCATCGCGGATGGGTTGCACGTCGCGCCGCTTGCGCTTGCTGTACCCGGCTTGAACCGTCACCGTCGGCGTGTCGGCGTCAAGGTCGAAACTCTCTGGCGTGAGGCTTGCAACTTCGCTCGCGCGGAATCCGGTTCCAGCCGCGATGCGATATGCCCACGCGCGATCCGGCGCGTGCATCCGAACGCGGACGCTTCGCACGTTGCCCGATTCGCGGTCGCGCGAGCGCCGATCCACCGTCACCCACTCGGATGCGCTGGCCACTTGAATCAGTCGCGCCAACTCATCGGGCGTCAGGTCGCGCCGGATGCGCCGCCGGTCGGTGTCGGTGTTTCGTTTGGCCAGCATCGCCAGCGGGTCGGCCGCGACTCGCCCATGCCGAACGCACCAGCGCGCGAAACTTCGCCACGCCACGACGCTCGCGTTGTACGTCCGCGCGCCGTTCCCGCGTGCATCGGCTTCGCGTGCAAGGTGGGCCGTCAACGCATCGGCTCGCACGTCGGCAATGGAACGCCATTCAAGCGTTTCGGCCGCGCGCTCCAGGCATCGAATCGTGCTGGCGACGTGCTTATCGTCGCGTTTGAGCGCTTCAAGATCGCGCTGGAAGTCGGCGATATGCTCGCCCAGCGGCGTTGTGCGATGCTCGGCAAGTCTCTCGGCCGTGGGGTCCACAAGTCCGCGCTTGCGTTCCAGCGCTTCGTCGGCCCAATGCTGCGCGATGCGTTCGGCCAGGCGCTTGTCGGTGGTCCCGGTGGCTCGCTCTTGGCGCACGCCCTCATGGTCAAACCACGCCGCTTGCCAGCCCTTACGCCCACGTCGCTTGAATACGCTCGCCATGTTTCACCGTCCCTTCCGAGTTGGCCATTTTCAACGTCACTGTCGTCTTGACCGCGATTCCCCTACTAGCCGCGAATGTCGCCGCTTCCGCGAGTGTGTCCATTCGCACGACAATCCTCGCATCCGCGCCCGCACTGTCGGTCCCATTCACAATCAACGCTCGGACTGTTCGCTTTTCCATCGCCACGTCCCTTCCGCACTTTGCGGAGTTGCTTTGCTAACCCATCACCGCGTAACGCACCACCACAAACGCTCCCAAAACTAGCCCAATCGTTGCCAGAACGACAAAGCAACCCGATTGGCTAGTCTTTCGCTGGCGTGCATGTTGTCGTGGTTGACGTTTCTGTGGCTTCACCGCCGCGAAACCGAATGCATCATGCACGCGAGCCGCCGTCGCCAAGTAGGGTTCAAACTCAGCACAGTGGACATCGGTCAGACGACACCAGGCGTCCCCGGTTGTCGAATCGGGAACGTTCCACGACCGAATCGAGTCGGAGAATCCGGGCTGCGCGAGAAACCAATGTGCAAGCAGACGGACCGCATCCTCTGGAAGTCCGCTTTGTGAGTAGAAGCGCCAGCGTGCGGCCGCTTGTCGCCGACAAACGCTGTAGACCCATCGCCTAGCCCTGACGAATGCCATGAGTCGTCTACATGCCTCCCATCCGTCTTGCGCGTCGGCGATGTCTACTCTCCACTCGTGCGCAAGTCTGCGTTGCATCGTATTGGGCGGACCATTGAGTCGTGGTTTGGCGTCGTCCATCAGCGCCGAAAGCCGCGCTCGACTCACATTCGGGGGAATTTCAACGCCGAAAGCGGCTGCGCGCTCGCGCTGTTTGCAAGTTGCGATGTCGTCCGAGTCGTTCATGGTGCGCCGCCGTTCATTCGCCGCCGAGTGTTCACTTGCTCACGCCACGCCGTCCCGCCCGCGCGCGCCGTTGCTTGGGCCGTATGACGACTTCGAGTTCCAAAAACTCCGTAATGGCTTCGATGCTGTCCACCGTCAGCGTCGGGCGTTCGCCGCTCAGCAGCCGACTCAGCGCCGACGCGCTCACGCCCGTTTCCTTGGCGATGCGATACTGCGAATGCTCGCTTGTCTCAACCGCCCGTTTGATTGCGTCCATGATTCGACTCATGCCCAAGTGTACCACGCCATTTGCCCCGTGTCAACTATGCCTCACCGTCCCTTCGCGCTTCGTGCGCGGTTGAGTTTGTTTCGTATGGTGCGCAGGTTCGCGCCGCCGTGTCGATGCGAATGCACCGCCAGCCGAACGCCCGCAGCGTCACTTTCAAGAGTCCGCGAAGGCGGGTCATCGGGCATCGGCCCAAGTGGTCCGGGCCGCACGGCTCGGGGCGGATGGTCAACGTCACCAGCCCGGGGTCCGCAGGTCGGGATGATGGTCCGGGGCCGCTCATCCGCCGTACTCCCAGCCGTCGTCGGCTTCATTGACCGCCAACTCAGAATCTTGGCGGTCTATGGGCGCACCGTTGGTTTCGCCCCCATGGACTACCCCGCTCACAGCGTCAGAACGCCATAGACCGCCAACTCCGTCATAGACCGCCAACGTTTCGCCCTTGGCGGAGTTTGGCGGAGTGGTTGGCGGTGTTTGAGGAAGCACCCAGACCCACCGGCCGTCGCTCGCATAGCCCTCACGGGTTGCCACCGCGCCGATGGCTTCCTTCGCACGTTCAACGGTTCGCCACGCGATGCCATCGGCCTTCGCTCGCTCTTTCAAGTCGGCGGACGCCACCGGCCCGGCGCTCAGCACGTCGCGTAGCCATTCTTTCGCATCAGCCATCGCGCCGTCATCACCGCCGCCTTGTCGCGCCGCCATCGCCTCATCGGCATTCATGGCCACGGGATCGCGCTCCCAGACGACGCGGGCCGGATCACCAGTGATGCTGTACGCCAGACCCCCAGACACTTCGCTCAGGTTTTGCTTACCCGGTAAAAACAGGCGACGGCCCTTGGTGTCCGGGTCGGCCGAGACGTGCCAGACCGATCGCGCGATGCCCGTGAAGGCGCGACTCCCCAGCACAAGATCATCCGCGCGGTTGCCGCTCGCTTTGCGGGTGTGCGCGATCATCACCACCGCCGGGCCTAGGCGCTCAGCCAACTTCGCAACCGGGGCGAGAATCGCGCGGGTTTCGTTGTCTCGGTGCGTGTCAGCGCGTCCGCCCGTGAAACTGCCGATCGGATCAACGATCACAAGTTTGCAATCATCGCATCGGCGGATCGCATCCTCCATCGCATGTAAGGATTCGAGCGTGAACCACTGTTCGATCGGCTTCCCATCATCATCGAACATGCGAACGCCGCGCAGTAGATGGATGCGCGAACAGTCGGCCGTCATCGCGTCCAGTCGTGGTCGAATGACATCGTGCGGATCATCCTCGGCCGCGATAATCAGCACGCTCCCGCGCGGGCATGGCGTTCCATCGGGCCAGGTCGCGCCGGTTGAGACGCGCGCCGCGAAGTCCAGCGATGCGAAACTCTTGCCATCGCCGGGCAAGCCCGCAATCAGCGTGATGCGCCCAAGCGGAATGCGGAAACGCCACAACCACGACACCGGCCGCGCTTCCACGTCGGCCATGCAAGTTAATATCGCATCGCCCGCACGCTCTCGCGGAGTTTCGGCTTTCGGCTCGCCCGCGCGTTCCGATCGCTCGCGGGGTGCGTCAGGTTTCGGCGCAGGCTCGGCCGTGGCGGGGCGCGGGCGAATCTTACTTGCGCGTGTCATGGCCGCGTCGATGTCGGCGTCGGTGATGATGGGGCGCGGCTCGCTCATTGGTCCCCCCCCCTCACCGCCCGTAGCGCCCACTCGCGCCGCCGATCAAGTTCGGCGGCCAGAACGCAGGCGCGGCGATAATCACCGCTCGCCATCGCGCCGTCGGCCAAACGTTCCAAAGCCATCGACGGAATCGCGCGCAGTGCTCGATCGCATCGCCTTTGCATCGCGGCCGCATATGATGATCGCGCAGATTCGATTGTGGCCGTCGTCGATGTTGAGCGCATCGGCGCGGCGTTACCATTGTGGATCATTTGCCCCCCCTTCAGCGCGCATCGTCGCGCGGATGGCATCGCCAGCGCCCGGCTTCGTCGGGCATCCGGCCGCAACCCACGCTCGCAACTCGGCCGGTACAAAGAGCACCGCACGTCCGACGCGCCGGTGCGGAAGCGCGTTCATATTGCAGAGCGCCCACACCGTCCGATCGCTCAGCCCCGTCAACTCCGAACCGGCTCGAATGCCCCGGACCATCAGCGGGGAGGTCGGGGCCAGGGTGTCATCGCGCATGCGCCACCCCCTCTCGCCTTGCGCGTTCGGCCAGCAAGGCCGCGACGGTGGGAACATGAACCAGCACGCTCCGGCCCGCGATCAACGCGGGGATGCGTCCGGCTTCGATTTCATCCCGCAGCCACCGCGCCGGAACGCGAAGGCATCGGGCCGCGACGTTTAGCGGCAACGCATCCGATGGAAGCGATTTCGTGTCCATGCTCAAAGTATCGAACATGGTTCGGAAACTAAGGCGAACCTAATCGGCAATCAACCGGCAAACTTCGACGCAAGGCGACGCCCCGCGATAGTCAGCCGTGCGCCGCTCCGATTGCCTTCGGGCCGTTCAGCAAAGCCCAGTTCGATCAGTTTCCGCACAATCGGCCCGATGCTTCGGGCGGACAATCGCTTCGCCGCATTCATTTCCGCCGCGATCGCATCAGCAGATACCAGCCGCGACGCATCGAACAGGGCCATCGTTTGCAGCACCAGGGATTGACTCGCGGTCAGGGCCGGGGGAGCGGATTCTTCCTCGCCATCGGGAAGGGTCGTCGGCTCGCCATGCGCCGGTTGCTTCGCTCCGTCGCCGACCACCACGTCATCCGCGCCCGCCTCAGCGCGCAAGTTCGCGGCCATCCGCCGCATGACTCTTGCGTTGGTGCGCATCACCGCTTCCCATTGCTCCGGCGTGAGTTCGCGCCGGCTGTGGCCACCATCGGGCGTCAACTCCATGAATGAAAGCCATTCCTCGGGGGCAGTCATCGACCGGTAGATGCCAAGCCAGATCGCGTACATGAATACCGCTTGCTTGAATGAGTTTGTCGGCATGGGATCGCCACCCATGCTGGGAACGTACAGGCTCCCGGCGTCGTGCGCATTGAGGGCCGCTCGCCCCGCACTGGCGAAGCACTCCAGGAGGAAAGCCCGTTGGTCCTCTACGCCCCCGGTCCACCGCTCCATTTTGTCCGCAGTCTGATCCAGCCGAACCGCCGCCGATTCGAGCGCCGTGCAGTAGAGGCGCAGCAACTTCGCCGCCGATTCCAATGTCGCCAGTTCGTTCGCCGTCACGATGTCGCCAGCGCGATAGCGATGATGATTCCCCCCCGGACGCGCCGCTTGCGCGGCGTTCCACTTCGCGGGCGACCACGCCGCCACTTTGCACGCGCTCTCAAGCGCAGCAAGCAGCATCGCGGGTGCGCCGCTTCCGCCGACTTCGATCTTGAAGACTCCGCTCGCGGGAACCGGGGTCCATGGGCCGTCGGGCGAATCCGATTCCACTAACTCCACGCCAGGCGGAAGTCCGGCCACGGCTTGCCCGAATACTTCACGCAGCCGAATGTACGCTTGAAGTAATGCGGCATAGAGCGAGGCCGTCGCTTCGGACAAGGCGATGGCATGGGCGAGTCCTGCTACGGTGCGCGCCCCGCCTTCGGCGGGTACGGTCGTGGCGTTCAGCGTTTCATGGAATCGGACGAATGCACGACTCAGATCGCCGATTGCTTGCCCGCCCGTATCTCGTGGTGCCATGAGAGTCGCCTCGGCTTCCACATGCTCAGCGGCGATGCGTGCTGCGATTGCAAACACGCGCGACGACTGGCGGACGGCTTGGGGCGAAAGTAGTTCCTCAGCCGTCCTCGTGCGAATGAACGCTTCGCCCTTCGCTTCCCAACCGTTTGTCGGGTCGGGGAACCGCTCCGGCTGGGCGTGGCCGAGTTCATTGACATACTTGGCCCAGGCATCGGCCAGCACGTCAGCGGTTCGACACTTCGTGCCGGGAACATTCACGCTCACGGTGGTTGCGTCGATGTCGTGTCCATTGAGTCGGCAGGCCAAGATTCCGGCCACCATCGCCAGCCGCCCGCCTTGTGCCATGAGACTCCGCAACTCACTTCGCGCATCGTGCTGTGGCATCGTCAATGCCGATTGCTGCAAGTTGTCAAAGGCATCGGCCAGCCGCCGGAAGTCCGATGCGAAGCGTGCGGCGTCGGGTTGTGTCGTCATCGTTCGCGGTCCCAGGTCGGGTCGGCCGGGGCCGCGCGATGGAACCGCGAAGTAGCATCGCATCAGCCCGGGCCGTTCGCGGTCAGGTGGCCACCCGATCCACTACCCGATTCCGCAGAGTATCACGCGAACCAGCAACGCGACGATGCTTCGGGCCACGGCGACAGGTTGTCCACCGACAGGAAGTCGTCTCGCCCACCACCGCTTCGGTTCGGCCACGCCCCTTTGTGCGCTGGCGGATTCGTGGCGGGATCGCGGTCAATCGCCGTGAATCCGCCGCGCCATACGTTGCCGCCGAGTAGCGTCATACTCAGCGCCCCGCGCCACGCGCGCGAGGGAATTGGGGTCAACTTCACAAACCTACCCGAGATTTCTTCGACGGGGTATATGAAGCGTGGGGGGCCACCCTTCGGGGGTTCGGTGTCGCGCGTCAGCCGCCCTCACCCAGCACGCGCGGTGGCGGGATCACGAAACGATGCTCGGTCGGCCCGCCGTTGAGTGCATCGACCAATCGTCGGTCGCGCTCGATGCTCGCGGCCGCGCGGTCCACCACGTCCACGCCAAGCGATTCCTCAGCCGCAATGCGAAGCAGACTCGGGGGGTCCGCGCCGAGTAGGTGTTTGCTCAACCACGCGCGGGCCGGAGCATCGCCCGCTTCGGCGTCGGCCACGGCTCGGGCCACGATCTTCGCCCATCGCTCGGGCGGACACGCGGTGGCCAGCGTCCGCAGATAGTCAGCCTCTACCGCGCGTCGCGGCCGTCCAGGTCCGCCAGCATTGCCGGGCGCGAATCGTCCGCGTGCATCGCGCCCGTTCGTTTCGTCGTGCGGGTCATTGTGGCCAGCCGCGCCCTTGTGTCCATCGTCGTGCATCCCGTCATCGCTCCGTTTCGTCAGCCGTCAATACGGCCAGCCATGCGCCGGGACTCGGCAAACCCGCGTGTTTTTTTATCACGCTTACCGGGCGGTACATAGCCCCCGCGCGAAAATCTGAAACCCCATACCCCCACGCGGCCGTGGATGCCCGCTGGGGCGTCGGCCCGTCGTTCCCGTCGTGGGCCATCCCCGCGCCGCGCGAACGCGGGACGATCAATCCACGTCGCGGCAAGGGGCATCATCGCGTCCCCTTCGGTTTGCGATTCGGTTTGCTCGCCTTGGCCATCGCCGCAGTCGCCATCGCCGCAAGCGCTGTGCGAATCGTCGGCGTCAGCGTCGGCCATGCCCGCAACACGGCCGCAAGGTCCGCGTCATCGGCGGTCGATTCTGCATCCGATTGCTGGCGCTGGTGCTGGCGCACGTCAGGAAGTGCCGCGTTTTGCGGGGTGTCCGGTTGACTGGGGGTCAGAAGGTCGGCGGTTCGAATCCGCCTACCCCGATTGGTGATGTGCGTCTGCGCTGGCGGGGCTGTCGGGCGGGCTGTGGTGGATGATGGTTGGGTGCCCTTGTAGAATTGGCGCATGAGACGCAATGCATGCTTGGCGACTGTGCTCGTTCTGTTTGTCGCGGGGGGGTGTCAGACGTGGCGTGTTGCGAATTCGCGGGAGAGCGCGACGACGTCGACCGCGATTGTGCAAGAGCGTGCGATGAGGGTCACGCCGTGTTTGATGTTTCAGGATGGCCGTGGCGAGGAGGCGATGCTGCGCTATGTCGAGGTCTTTGGTGATGCGAGCGTGGTGTTCATCAAGCGGTATGGGCCGAACGCGGTGGGCGCGGCGGAGGAATCGGTCATGCAGGCCGTGTTTGAGATCTACGGCCAGCGCATCATGTTGACCGAGAGTCCGATCAAGCACCCGTTCGACTTCACACCGGGGGTGTCGCTGTTCGTTGACTTCGATTCGGCGGCGGAACTCGACCGGGTCTTCGCCGCGTTGTCCGAGGGCGGGTTCGTGATGATGCCGCTCGACAACTACGGCTTTTCCGAGCGATTCGCGTTCATTCAGGATCGCTACGGCATCTCGTGGCAACTGAACCTGCCGTCGGAGTGATCCGTCACGCACATTTTCAACTCCAAGTCGCTTCTGGTCGCTTGGTGCGAGGGGTGATGCAGTCGGTCATCATTTCGTACCTCGCGGATCGGCTGACGTGTACGTCGCCGGATGTACGTCGTAATGACGTTTTCCGCAACGACTACGGCGAACGCGCTGATGGCTATGGCGAGCCTTCCTGTGGGAACTGGGCCGCGAGCCAGTTGGTCCAGGCTTGCTGTGTGGCGGCGGCGGTTGTGGCGGCTTGATGGCCGTAGAAGAAGATGCGGATGGACACCATCGTCTGCTCGCCCATGGCCATGACGAAGGTGTGCATGATGCCGGGGGCTGGGCGATCCAGGTGCAGAAGGAGTTCGGGGTTTTCGCCTTCCATGCCGGCGAGTGCGGCGACGATCTGCGGGGCGGTTTCGCGGGCGCGCAGCATTTCCGGATCGTTGATGATGATGTCTTCGATCGTGCCTGCGAGTTCGGGGGCGTTGGGCGCGGACGTGACGCGTCGAGTCGCGTCGTCGATGCGCAGGGCGGTCTTGAGCGTGCGCCATGTCTGCGGCGGGGGGTTGCTGCTGAACGCGGAGAGTTGCACATCGCTGCACGGCTGCCCGGCGTAGTGCGCGAGATAGAGGTGCAGGATGCGGAAGAATGACATCCAGCCGTAGGCGTGGCCTTCAAACTCGCCATCCCAGTCGTCGGTTCGTGCGAACCAACGATGGACGATGCGTACGAGGCATGTGCCGCCGGCGCGGGCCTCGATGGTCCACTCGCTGGCGACCTTGTCGGGACCGCCTTCCGATTCGACGATGTAACTCAGCGGCGGGTTCCATTTGGTGATCGTCGCCGGCGCATCCATGCCGGGGCCGTAACTGGTGATGACCGAGCCGCCCTCGCGTCCATCGACTTTGCACGGCATGAACCAGGACGAGATGCCGGGGCCTGTGGCGATGGCGCGCCAGACATCTTCTGGCGTGCCGGGGACTTCGACGCTGGCTTCGACGTATCGGTTGCCGTGTTCATCTTTCTTCACGGGCATGGGGCGCCTCCTTCTCTTGAGGTTGCGTGTCTGTGTGCGGCAAAGGGTGGGCGAGCAGCACAAGACGGTGTGAACGTCCGCCCGGCGCTGCGTCATCGTGATATTTGGCGACGAGATGGTTGATCGCCTCGGTGAGTTCGTGGCTGAACGCGGCGCGATCCTGTGCGCTGCGGAATCGAATCACGGTGTCGATCGAAAGCGTGGCGAGGTGTTTGCCCGCCTCGTGCGCACGGCCGATCAAGTCGCCGATCTCTCGCACCGCGCGGGCTGCGAGCGCGATCAAGTACCGCGCGGCGAGTCGATCCACCTCTCGCTCGGGGTCCACGGCCACCGGCCCCATCGCACTGGGCGAGATGATGTATGTTGAGGCGGTGGCGACGAGGCGACGTTCCGTGAGGCCTCCCCAGCGTCTTTCGCTTTCGAGGCGAATCAGGCCGTGGGATTCGAGCGTGCGCAAGTGATAGTTGACTTTTTGTCGTGGGAGTCCGACGCGCGTGGCGAGCGTGGCGGCGGAGGCCGGTTCGCGGAGTTCGGCGAGCAACCGGCTGCGCACGGGGTCGAGTGCGACGGTTGCGGCGTGGGGTTCTTCGATGACTCGGACGCTGAGCATGGGGGTAGTGTACCATTGACAGAAATGTTTGTCAAGAGGGAGGGGGAGGAGGGGTGAGTGCTGAGTTCTGAGTGCTGGGTGCTGAGTGCTGGGTGGTGGGTGGTGGGTGGTGGGTGGGGAGAGTTCGCGGTGGGTTCGTGAGCTATGGCGGGCTGGGGCGCGATTGCTTTTCCCGGCGCATGAACTGGTTGCAACGAGCGGTGGCCGTGACGGTACGTTGGTGTGGGTGGCACGTGATCGGCCTGAGTTGGCGGCTCACGCGACGGCGCACGCGCGCCCACCGTACACACGACAACTGGGTTGCGGGCAAGGCGAGGAACCGGACATGGCTCATATCGCGGATCGGTTGGCCACACGCGTGAGGCGTGGCGTGGTTTGGGTTGTTGGACTTCTCGCGGCGACGGCCGGGCCGGCGTGGGCGCAGTGCGAACCGACGTGGCTGGAGCGGGGGGAGTCGGGTGTGCCGGGGGTGGATTGGGAGGTGTTCTGCACGACCGAGTGGGATCCGGATGGACCGGGGCCGATGGAGAGCGTGCTGGTTGCGGGGGGATCGTTCACGGTCGCCGGCAACGTGCTGGCCAACAACGTCGCGATGTGGGATGGATCGGAGTGGAAGGCGTTTGGGGGTGTGTTCACGACGCATGAACATGCGTCGATCGGGACGCAGGTTCTGGCCGTGACGGTGTTTGAGGGGGATGTGATTATCGGTGGTAACTTCGACACGATCGACGGTATTGACTGCAAGGGCGTGGCGCGGTGGGATGGGGAGCGTTGGCAGCCCTTGGCGGGCAGTTTGGTA
>CAZTPJ010000030.1:0-39327 GCA_964614515.1 uncultured Phycisphaeraceae bacterium
GCCCCGAAGCGGCTTCGCGGAGCCGTCGGGGCGGGTGCGTTCGCGAGGGAAATGAGAGACAAAGACTCGACATCACGATATTGAATCAGCGCGCTGGTTGATAGATCCTGTCAAAGGTGCCGCCGTCGGCGAAGTGAACCTGGTTCGCCGGACCCCAGCCCCCGAACACGTCGGTGATCGTGAACAGTTCGATCCGTGGGAACTGATCCGCATACTTGGCCTGCGCCTCGGGCGAAGCGGGCCTGTAGAAGTTCCTGCCGGCGATGTCCTGCCCGATGGGCGAATAAAGGAACTCGAGGTATGCCTGCGCGACGTCGCGTGTTCCCTTGCGATCCACGTTGGTATCCACGAGCGCGACGACCGGCTCGGCGAGGATGCTCACGGGCGGGACAACAATCTCCAGGCCCGCCTTGTCAAGTTCCGCAGCGCCAAGCAGAATCTCGTTCTCCCAGTTCACCAGCACGTCGCCGATGCGCCGCTGAATGAAAGTGTTCGTTGCGCCTCGCGCCGCGCGGTCCAGCACGGGAACGTTCTTGTAGATCGCGCCGACGAACTGCTCAGCCTTCGTGTGCGCGACGGCCACGTCCGCGGCCCGCGCGGGATCCTTGAGCACGGCCACGAAGTCGTCGCCGAGTTCACGCCGCAGGGCGTATCCCCACATCGCGAGATAGTTCCACCGCGCCACGCCTGATGTCTTCGGATTCGGCGTGATAACCTGCACATCGGCTCGAGCCAGGTCGTTCCAGTCCTTGATGTTCTTGGGATTGCCCTTTCGCACGAGGAACGCGAGCGTGGAGGTATAGGGCGCGCTGTTGTTCGGAAGCCGGCTCTGCCAGTCCGTCGGAAGCAGTTTGCCGTGTTCGGCGATCGCGTCAATGTCATACGCCAGCGCGAGCGTGACCACGTCCGCGCCGAGGCCGTCGATCACCGCGCGAGCCTGACTCCCCGACCCGCCGTGTGACTGCTGTACGGTGACGGTCTTGCCGGTCGTGGAGCGCCAGTGCGCGGCGAACGCCTCATTGAACTCACGATACAACTCGCGCGTCGGGTCATACGACACGTTCAACAATGTCTGCGCGGAAACCTGTGCCGCGGCCAGCGTCGAGAGCGCCCCGGCCACCACCACCTTGACCATCGTTGTGATTCTCATGCCTGATGACTCCTTGGAGTGAACACATCTGAAACACCATGTTGAGGTTCGTGACGTGAGGATGAGGCCGGAAGGCTGATCAGACTCACGCAACATCCCCCATTGACGCGGGGGGATACACCGTTGCGTGCGGCGCTGGCCGTTGAATCTGAAGCGCCACCAGCGGCTCCGATGCCGCGGCGTCGTTCAGGATCGCGTGGACCTCGCGCGATGCGCACACGACGACCGAGCCCGGCATGAAGTGATCGCGCGAGAGTTCCACGGCCGATCCCGTTCCGTCGATCTCGTAGCGCACCTCGGTCGCCACGCCGCGCAAGACGCGAAACACGCACGCCGAGTGTCCATAGGATTGAATCGCCGAGCCGCGGCCGGGCATCCATCCGAACAGGACCACGCGCCCGCGTTCGCTCTCGTGGAGCGTGCGCCGCGCTCGCCCATCGTCGCCGAACGAAACGCACAGCGCGAGCGCCGACGGTGAAACCGGCGGCTCGGTCAGCAGGTCTCGAATCCTGGCGGTGTTCGTGCATTCCAGCGCTCTTTCGATGAGTCGGTCGACGCCCTGGGGCAACGCGCGGACGGAGGTCTCGTGGGATGGATGTGGCATCGGCGATGCCGAATGCAATCGCCGTACCATCGACTCGCCAGACCCGCGTCCCCATGTTCCTGGGCTGGAATCGAGGCTTGGGGCGCAAACCGTGACATATCACGGAATAGGCCCGTTTGCAATCACGGATAACCGTGATATGATCTGGACATGGATCGCGTGCGGGATCTGCAACTTCGTCTCTGGCGCGAGGCGTGTCGGCACATTGACCTCGCGTTGTCGATCTCGGACCTTGTGGCTGTCATTCGGCCGTTCGTTCACGTTGAGTCGATGTGGGTGTTCTCGGTCGCGTCGGATCGGGCGTCGCTTGTGGCTGCGCATCCGGGCGTGGCGGCCCGTCCGTTCTCGATTGTGGGTGAACCGGCCGTGTCACTGATGAAGTTCGCCGCGAAGGGCGGACTTTGTCTGTTTCATCCGTCTCGCGCTGCGCGGAGTCTGCTTCGACCGCTGGCGGAGCTGCTTGGCGAAACGGCGGTGTTCTGCGGCGCGCTGTGCCGTGAGGGCGAGGGCACAGGGATCGTCGCGTGGAGACTCGGTGCGAACACGGATGTTGACGATCGTGTCACGACGTTGCTGGCGGCGACGCTCGAACCGCTCTCGGTCGCGCTCGATACGTCGCGCCGCTTTCACGAACTTGAGGAACTTCGGCGTTCGGCCGAAGCGGATCGAAACGCCGCCTTGCAGCGCCTCGGGCGCGAAACCCTCGACGATGCGACGATCATCGGTGCCGAGCCGGGCGGGGGGCTCGAACCCGTCCTGCAGCGAGTCGATCTGGTCGCTCGTTCTGACATGCCCGTTCTCATCCTCGGCGACACCGGCTCGGGCAAGGAGGTCGTTGCGCGGGCCATTCACACCCGATCGCCGCGACACGACGGCCCCTTTCACCGCGTCAACTGCGGCGCCATCGCGCCGGACCTCATCGACTCCGAACTCTTCGGGCACGAGAGGGGCGCCTTCACCGGCGCGACCTCCACGCGACAGGGCTGGTTTGAACGCGCTGACGGCGGCACGCTGTTCCTCGATGAAGTCGCGGAACTCTCGCCGGCCGCGCAGGTACGACTCCTGCGCGTGCTGCAAGACAGCGTCTTTGAACGCGTTGGAGGGCAGCAGCCCATTCACGTCAACGTGCGAATCGTCGCGGCCACGCACCGAGATCTGCCGACGATGATCGACGAAGGCAAGTTTCGCGAGGACTTGTGGTATCGTCTCGCCGCGTTTCCGATTCGCGTACCGCCGCTGCGTGAGCGGCTTGGCGATGTCGCCGAACTCGCGGCCCACTTCGCACTGCGCGCCGCCCGCAGATTTGGACTCGCGGCCGTTCACCCGTCTCCCGAGGATGTTGCGTTGCTGCGGTCGTATCACTGGCCCGGCAACGTTCGCGAGTTCGCGGCCGTGATTGATCGCGCGGCGATTCTCGGACAGGGCCGTTCGCTCGACATCCCAAGCGCGCTGGGCCTGAGCGATCGTTCCCGGTCGGAACCCCCGCCATCGCGTGAACCACCGCGTAACGTGGAAGGTCCGGGGCCAGGCTCGCGTGCATCGGACTGGACGCTCGACACGGCCATGGCCCGGCACATCACCGCCGCGCTCGAATCAACCCGCGGCCGTATCGAAGGCCCCCACGGCGCCGCGCGCCTCCTGGGCATTAATCCGCACACGCTTCGCTCCCGCATGCGGAAACTCGGCGTCAACTGGCAGGCCTTTCGCGAAGCATGAACCAATCGGACGGATCAGTCGCGGTACAGAACGTGGCAGTCCTTGCATGACGCGACGACGAGTTTGAACTGCTCGCTCAAGGCGGCGGGTTGATGGCCGCCGGCGGCGAGCATGTCTTCGAGTCGCTGGGCGCGGGCGTTGCTTTCCGCCATCAGACGCTCGAAGTCCCGTGGCTTGGCGCGAACATAGTCGGTGTCGGTGAGGACGCGATACAAGTTCGACAGTCGTCCTGCCTCGGCGGCGGGGACGAGGTCCGGATGGTCCCTGGGCGTCGACCAGCCGGCGGCCTCGATGGCCTTGAGATGCTCGAATACCTCGTCGATCTCGATCATGCCCTTGACATACCCCGACGGCTTCCATGTCGATGGAAAATCCGCGGGAACGCTATCGATCGTCGTCACGGCCAGCACGGTCGCGCTGGCGGCGCAGGCGTAGAGGCCGGTGTAGTTCGGCGCTGTGCCGGAAACCTTCATGCGTTCCACGCCTCGCTCCGGCGTTTCCCAGCCGAGGCTGGCGGCGACGGTGGCGGCGGCCCCGGCGCTGCGGTGCTTGCCGTGATGGCAGTGGATGTAGACGGGGCCATCGTTCATCGCGTCGCGCGTCGCGCGGACGAGTTGGAGTTTTCGCTCGTCATCAAAGCCGTTGTACCCGATGGGAAGATGGATGTAGCGCATGCCGCGTGCCTTGGCAGACGTCACGTCCGGCTCGGCGCCATCGACGCTGATGATGGTCTTCACGCCCATGGCGAGCAGGGTGTCAAACCCCGCGTCCCCCTCCGGAACGCTGCCCGACACGAAGCCCGGATGAAACGCAACCAGATTGTGGACGCCGGGATAGTCCCACGGCGCGTCATCGGACATCGTCGGAAGGGGTATCGGCGTGAGCGTCACGGCCGTCGGAGATGTACCGTTCGACGCCGATGGTGTCGTGCGCGAACAGGATCCGATCGATCCGATCGCGGCCGTGATTGTTCCGATCAGAATGAGTTTGCGCGTTCGGTTCATCGCGTTTTCCTGGTCGTGTGCGTGATGATACCAGGAAGTCCGCGCGAGGGATGCACGTTGGGGGGTCACGGAGAGTTGCGAAGCCTCAAGGGGAGACGTCGCATGAGTTGGTGGGGACTTGGAAACGCGAGGACGTGTCGAATCGTCCCGACTTGGTAGTCTCGGCACTGTCATGGATGCTGGTGAGTCCGATCGCGTCCGCCCCTGGCGAGGTGGGATGGATTGTCGGCTTTCCATGGGCTTCGGCCGCGTTGGGCGGTCTTCACCCGTGGCTACAGGCCTGAGCCACTTCGGGGCGAAGTGTTGCGCGTCCAGTTGATTAACCGCGCAGAGGTCAATGGACCTGGCGCGTCAGAGTATCGGAGTTGTCGCATCGGGCGCGGTGCGGGCGACGCTGTTCGGGGGCCTCTTCGCTGGAGTCGTCGAGGGGTTCGCCGTTGAGTTGGGCGTTGAGGCGCGTGAGCGCTTCATCGACGAGTTGGCGGACGCGTTCGCGGCTGATGCCGACGACGCCGGCGATCTCCTGAAGCGTGAGCGGTTCGGAGCCGTCGAGGCCGAAGCGCAGGCGGAGGATCGTGGCTTCGCGGTCGTCGATGGATTCGAGGAGTCGGCGAAGGGTCTTGAGGTCATCGCGGTGGAACATGCGATGGCCGGGCTGGTCAAAGCGCGTGTCGGGGAGCATGTCGCTGAGGCTGGCGACATCGCCGTCGGAGTTCGTCGGTCCGGTGGTCGGGGCGCGGAACGCCCGCATCGCCCGACGCACGATCTTGGCCTTTCGCAGCGGCAGGTCGAGAGCCACGGCCATGTCCTGAGTCGAGGGTGGATAGCCAAGGTCGGCTTCCATCTTCCTCGCGGCGAGTTTCCACTTGGCGATGAGTTCGACCATGTAGCCCGGGACGTGGACGGGCTGGGTCGCATTGATGAGGGCGCGTTTGATGGCCTGCTTGATCCACCATGAGCCGTAGGTGCTGAAGCGGGCGCCCTGTGACGGGTCGAAGCCATCGACGGCCCGCATGAGGCCGACGTTGCCCTCTTCGATCAGGTCCGTCAGCGAGAGGCCGCGGTTGGAGTACTTCTTGGCGATCGAGACGACCAGGCGCAGGTTGGAGCGGATCATCCGCTCTCGTGCGGCCGGGCAGTTGTCACGCATGATGGCCCAGCCGAGTTCCCGCTCTTCCTCGGCGGTGAGGAGGGGCGTTTTCATGATCTCGCGCAGGTACAGTTGGATGTCTGACTGAAGGGCAGTCGACTTCGACGCGGTCCGCGAACGCACAGCACTCACCGGTCTCACCCACCTTCTGGCGGTCCATCCGCCCTTGCGTTCCGCCAGGCTTTCGAGCCTGCATCCATCCGCCAGCGTGGGAATCATCGACGGCGACGGACGCAGACTGAAACCACCCAAGGGAACACAGCCACACCACACCCAGACCGTGCGGCGTGCGCGGACGATACCGTCCCGGGGGACCGGTAACTCACAGATCTTCTGTTGCCCACACACACCACAGGTCAACTACTCGATCAACGAATAGAATACATCAAGATGCGCGGTTCGCAAGTTGAGGGTTCCAAATGTCCGCAGATATTTCGAAATTGCTCGCAGATTGGCCGTATGAGCCGGGGAAAATCAATGTCCGGCTGGTTGACGGTGAGGATGGCGAGCCGCGTATCCAGATCAGGGTTGACCTTGGCATCCTGCAGATGATGACCGAGGGACGCCCGGATGGCCTTGAGCCGAATGGGTTTGCGAGTTTGCTGGAGTACTTCGAGGCCCGGCTCGATGAGGCCCGGGCCGAGGGTCAGGAAGAGGAGTTCGCGATCGCCGCGGATGACTGCCGGGCCTTGCGGGAAGAGGCGATCCAGTTTCACCACCGCTACATCGCGCTGCTGGCGCTGGAGGACTACGACGGCGTGGTCCGCGATACGACTCGAAACCTCCGCGTGATCGACCTTTGCGAACAGCACGCCGAAACGGATCAGGACAAGGGGGCGCTCGAGGGACTCCGGCCGTACATCACCATGATGCGGGCGCGGGCCGTCGCGGGCCAGGCGGTGAAGGACAACGAGCCCAAGGCGGCGATCCACGCGATCGACGAGGGGCTTGAATCGCTACGTCGGTACTTCGCCGAACATGGCGAGCCGGACCTGTTCGAGCGGTCGAACGAGGTGGAGATGCTGCGGGGGATGCGCGAGAGCCTGGTGCCGAAACTGCCCGTGAGCCAGAAGTCGGAGTTGCGGCAGCGCCTGGCCCGGGCGATCGAGCAGGAGAACTACGAACTCGCGGCGATCCTGCGGGATGAACTCAAGAATTTGAGGGAGTAGATCAAGGATCCTGATCTGCGAACGCGATCGCCGCGCGAACATGCTCATGTGTCAATGTTGGAAATTCCGCGAGAATCTCCTCAATCGCGGATCCCTCGGCCAACGTCGCCAGCACGGTGCGAAGCGTCACTCGCGTCCCGCGCATCACTGCTTCGCCGCCGACGATCTTGGGGTCACGAACGATGTGTTGCATGTAGTCGATCATGGCGTGGCTCGCTCAGATCACAATCGTAGCAGGCAAGGACACGTCTGAAACGACGCGCCAGGACGGACTCTGATTAGATCGCGTCGGACGGCGGCACAACCGCCGTCGGCTGCTCGAACCGTGCCTTGACCTTGACCATCACCTGCGTGGCCATGGCTTCGGCCGTGACGATCTCTTCGACCACCGCGTGATCCGCGCCGAGTTGCATGGCCTGGAGGGCGATGCTCAGGGCGTTGGCACGTGCGGCGATGAAGACCTCCGGGCGCAGCGAACGCACCACGCGCACCGAACGCAGCGTCGCCTCTTCATCGGGCATCGTCAGGATGACCGCGTCGCAGGCTTCGATCCCCGCGGATTGCAGCACGGCCGGATTCGACACATCGCCAAAGACCACGCGCCGACCAAGCCCCGCCTGCGTCTGCACTGTCTTGGGGTTCAACTCCACCACCGTCACTTCAAAGCCGCCCTTCTGGAGCGACTCGGTGACGGCACGTCCGACGGGGCCGAACCCGGCGACGATCGCGCGATACACCCGCGCGGTTGGCTCGCTGGAATCCGCCGCGTGCGGATCTTCCACGCGTAGAACCGACGTGCGAATCCACGGCGCGTGGGGCAGTCGATCGACAATCGGTGTCGCCCAACCTCCGAGCCGCAGGATCAAGGGCGCCGTGAGGACCGACAGCACGATCACCGCGATCGCATATCCAAGGTGCTCATCCGTCAGAATCCCGCGCTGCGCGCCTTGCATCACCATGACCAGCGTGAACTCGCCGGCCGGGGCGAGGACCACGGCCGCCATCAGCCCGAATCTCGCGGCTGCGCCCAGCGCCCACGTCGCGAGAAGGATGCCCACAACCTTGACCACACCCAGGGCGATCAGCCCGAGCAGGACAATCCACCACCCCTGCACAACAACGCCCAGTGGCAGCAGCAACCCCACGCTCGTAAAGAACACCGCGAGGAACAAGTCGCGCATCGGCGCGAGTTGTCCGGCCACTTGATGACGAAACGGCGTACTCGCCAGCAGGAATCCGGCGAGAAACGCGCCGAGTTCCGGGCTGAATCCGACCGAGGCCGTCAGCACGGCCGCACCCAGCGCCGTCGCCGCCGACACGACGATGAGCACTTCGCCGCCCGCGCGTCCGGCTTCGGCCAGCAGCCGCGGCAGGAGGTATCGCCCAAGGAGGATCAATAGCGCGAGCGATCCAAGGGCCAGGCCGACACTGCTGGCGACTTCGAGGAACGTGCGTCGGTTCTCCTCAGAGGCTGCGCCCGCGCCCGCCCAGAGCGCGATCACCGGCAGCGTCGCGAGCATCGCCACGGCGATCAAGTCCTGAAAGAGCGTGATCCCGAAGGCCAGACGCCCATACGTCGTGTGCAGCGCCCGCCGTGATTCGAGAACTCGCAGGGGCGCGGCCGTCGCCGCCGCCGACATCGCCATCGCGATCAACAGCGCCGACGGCCAGTCCCGCGTGAACACATAGGCGATGGGCCAGCCGATGAGCGTCATCAGCACGGATGCTGCGATCGCGCCGCCGACGATCGACATCAGCCCCGTCCGAACGCGAGCCATGTCCAGCGTCAGGCCGATCGTGAACATGAGCAGGATCGTCGAGAGTTGACTGATCGCCGCGACGCTCTCGGGCGAACGGATGAGTTCAAACGCGTGCGGACCAATCACTGCCCCCGCGAGCAGATAGCCGGGAATGGTCGTGATGCGAAAACGACTGAAGATCAGCGCGGTCAGCCCGGCCGTGGCCAACACCACGAGCAGATCAAGCCCGGTGTTCGCGGTTGAAGCCTGCGCGAGCGCGGGCCGCCACAACGGCGTCATAGCGCCACCTCGCGCGGGCTTGATCCCCGCCCGCGCAGCAGCACGGCCAACAGCGTCAGGTCCGCGGGGGTCACGCCTTCAAGTCTTCCCGCCTGACCAAACGTGGCGGGACGGAACCTCGTCAGTGCCCCGCGCGCCTCCATGCGCAGGGCGCCAAACGCCGCATAGTCGATATCCGTGGGAATTGTCTTGCGCTCCATCTCGGCCGTGCGTCGAACCTCCGCCCTGGCCCGCGCGACATACGCCTCATAGCGCCGATTCGCATGGGCCGTCAGCCAGACACCCGGCAGAAACGCGCCGGCCTCGGGATCCGCCGCGATGATGTGCCGGCGCAGGTCTTCGGCCGTGAACTCCGGGCGACGCACGATCTTCGCAAGGGGTTCATCGCCGATGCGGAGTTGGTCGACGATGCGTGAAATCACGGCCAGTTCCCGCGTGCGCCGCTCGAATCGTTCGATGCGCAGGCGGCCGAGCGATGTGGAATCCAACAGGCCCGCCGCGCGGGCCATGGGCGTCAGGCGATCATCCGCGTTATCCGCGCGAAGGAGCAGCCGATGCTCAGCGCGGCTGGTGAACATGCGATACGGCTCGACCGGCGTCTTGCAGATCAGGTCATCCATCATCACGCCGATGTAGGCTTCGTGTCGGCCGAGGATGAACTCGCCGCCGTGGAACCCTTCGCCCCCCCCCAGCGCCCACCGAGCCGCGTTGATGCCCGCGATCACGCCCTGTCCCGCGGCCTCTTCATATCCGCTGGTGCCGTTGATCTGTCCCGCGAGGAAAAGGCCCTCGATGAGTTTGGTCATCCCCGTCGCGAAGATCTGGTGCGGGCGCACCATGTCATACTCGACGGCGTAGCCATAGCGCAGCACTTCAGCGCGTTCGCAACCTTCCATGCCGCGGACGATGCGATCCTGCACATCCGGCGGCAGGCTCGTCGAGATGCCGTTGCAATACACCCAGTCATCGCGCAGGCTCTCGGGTTCGAGAAAGACGTGGTGAGACTCGCGCTCGCCGAAGCGCACGACCTTGTCTTCGATCGAGGGGCAGTATCGCGGGCCGGCGGATTCGATCTGGCCGGAGTACATCGGCGCGCGATGCAGATTCTCGCGGATCGCGGCGTGAACGTCCGCGTTGGTCGCGGTGATACGGCACCGCACCTGCGGGAGAACGGGGAATGCGGCAAGCGATGGAGGGGAGATGGTGGTGGGGGACGATGTTGCAGGAGAGTCACGAACATCAGTTCGATCGCTTGCGCGATCGGCTCTTTCTGCGGACAGCGCGCTGAACGCAACCGGCTGGGCGTCACCATCTTGCGCTGGAAGGCTGTCCCAGTCGATGCTTCCGCGTCGCAGGCGTGGCGGCGTGCCGGTCTTGAGACGGCCGAGCTCAAAGCCGAGTTCGCGCAGCGTGGCCGAAATCCCCTCGGCCGCCGCTTCGCCATAGCGCCCGCCGCGCGTCTTCGTTTCGCCCATGTGCATCAGGCCGCGCATGAACGTGCCTGTGGTCAGCACCACGGCCCGCGCCTCGAGCACCCGGTGGCACAGGCGTCTCGCCTGTGTCTCCCCCGCCTCGGCGATGCGCACTCCAGCCACGCGCCCGCCGCGAATCACAAACTCCTCCACGCTCCCCGCGATGACCTCAATCTCCTCGCGGCTTTCGATCAATCGCTGCACCGCCTCGGCATACGCGTGCTTGTCGCACTGCGCCCGCGGGCCGCGCACGGCCTCGCCGCGACTGGCGTTGAGCACCTTGAACATGATCCCCGTCGCGTCTGTCGCCAGGCCCATGACGCCGCCGAGCGCATCGACCTCGCGAACGATCTGACCCTTGGCCAGGCCGCCGATGGCCGGGTTGCACGACATCACACCGATCTTCGATGGATCCAGCGTGACCAGCGCGACGGTTGCCCGGCCAGGGAGCAGATTGGCCGCCGCCCACGCGGCTTCAACGCCGGCGTGACCGCCGCCAATGACCACAACCTCATGGACCGTGCCGTGCATGGCACGATCGTAGTTCGCGAGGTGAAGCGCTGCCGGTTATCCCGTGAAGAGTTCCACGGCATCCTTGCCGTACACCGGCACGATCCACATCTTCGCGCTCTTGCGATAGGGCTTGCCGGGCTTGAGGCCGAGTTTGGTGAGTCGGCGCTCGACATCCTTGCGTTCCGCGGCTGACATCACCGAGATGCGCACCTCCCATCCCTTCTTGTAGTTCTCATAGGTGGCTTCACGCGCACGCTCGGCGTTGGGTTGACGAATGCAATACGTCCACCGCGCGCGTAACTCGCTCGCAGCGCCAGGCTTGCCTGTCGGTGCACGCTTCGTTTTCTTTGTCATTGGACGATCCTCCGGTCGTGCCGGAATCCTCTCTCAATGCTACGGCATTGTACCGCGCCCGCCGGTACGAACGTCAACTGGCGGCCTGAGAATCTCCACGATTGGCCTCAGACGCGACCTGCGGGGCCGTGGCGGGCTTCGAATGGGGGGGATTGTCTCGCCCCGTTCGCCACAGGTGCCACATGAACATCACGATTCCAAGAATCAACCAAAGATCGGCAACATTCGAGACATACGGCCAGATTTCCCGCCCACCATCCAGCGGCATCCGCCAACCGAAGGGCAACCGCACCCCCGGCAGGGGATGAATGAAGTCGCGAACACAGGCGAACACCACACGATCGTAGAGATTGCCCACACCCCCGGCCATCAACAAGCCGACCGCGAAATGCGCCGCCCGATCCTGCGGACGCGTCCACACGCCGAACATCCAGACGCCAACGCCAAGTCCAAGCAGCGTCAACAGCACCCACGGCCCCCCCGCGCCGATGCCAAACACCGCCCCTTTGTTGAGTACGAGCGTGAAGTTGAGCACGCCGGGAACCACCGTCACGGGTTCATGCGGCGGAATCAACGCGCCAAGCGAATGGCCGAGCCGCGCCACGCGAATCACCTCCGCGCGATCGACAACCACGGGAGAATCCGCCACGAATCGAAACGCCGCCCACTTCGTCGCCAGATCGGCCGTAAGCCCCACCACCAAAACAACCAGCAGACGAATCCACGCGCTTCGACACCGCAGCGCCGATGCAGCGTGCTGATTCGTGGGGTTGCTGTGACGAGTCACGGGCGGAGTCCACGCCGCTCAATCTCGCGTGCGGCCTCAATCGAATACCGCGCCCACGGCAACTCGTTGAGACGTTCCACGCGAATGGGCTTTCCAGTATATTCGCAGATTCCGAACGTGCCGGTGTCGATCCGCGTGATCGCGTCGTCGATTTCCTTGATCAGGCGGCGGTCCGCCGCCGCCAGATCAAGCGACAGGCTCTGGTCATACGCCTCGGATCCCTGCTCGGCCATGTGCTGGGGCACATGCGAGAGTGAGCCACTGCCGCCGCCGCGCAGCGCTTCCTCTTCCATGTTCGACACATCGCCAACCAATTCATCCCGCTTCTGCACCAGAATCTCGCGATACTTCGCCAGTTGCTCCGGAGAGAACGGACTCTTGCGCTCGATGCTCGCGTCACGAGCCTCGAGGTGCGTGGCTTTGACGGCCGAGGAACCCGACGGAATCAGCGGCTTTCGCTTGGGCGCGCCGGGGCCGAGCAGGCCCGTGCCGAGGTTCGGCATCGTCGGGGGGACCGGCTTGGGCTTCGACCTGCGCGACTTGTCACCGCCCGGGCCGCCGCTCTTGGGCGCTTCGGCCGGCTTCGTCTCCGGGGGGGGAGCAACTTTCTTGACTTCCGCCTCAGGTTTCGCCTTCGTCGGGGGTGCGGCCTTTGACTTCGCCGGGTGCGAAACCTTCCCGGCGGGCTTGGCCCTGGCCGATTTCGCGGCCGACTTCGCAGGCGGGCGCGTCGCCTTCGCGGACTTCTTCACCGGCTTCCTGGCTTTGCTCGCCGATGCACGGCGTGAGGAAGCCTTGGCCGATTTCGCGGGTTTGGACTGTCGTTTGGGCTTTGCCGTTCGCTTCTGCTTTTTGGCCACGGCTCGTCTCGCGTCGGGGGACGGTCCAGGAATGACCCGGCGCACGGTGCGTGTGTCAGCCCGCCGTGAACGGGGGACAACATTAGACTAGGGTACTTTCGATGTCAAAAAGGGGGGGCACACAAAAACACCGGATTGCCACAGATACTTGACGTCGGAATCGCCCCGACTCACGCTTCCACGGCCTGAACATCGCGCGACCCGACCATCGGTCCCACCCGGTGCATCGAGCCGTCCGTCTGCCGCTCGTAGTACGACCCGAGCCGACGGAAACGTTCATACCGCTCGCGAACCAACTGTGCCGGATCCATCGCACGCAGCCGTTCAAGGTGGCCCGCGATCCAACCGCGGAGCGTGTCGGCCGCGGCCACGCGATCGCGATGCGCTCCGCCGAGCGGCTCGGGCACGACCTCATCAATGATCTCGAGTTCGAGATTGTCGCGTGCGGTGAGGCGCAGGGCCGTGGCCGCAGCGGCGTTGGTCTGGTCGTTGGCCTGCTTCCAGAGGATCGCGGCGCAACCTTCGGGACTGATGACCGAGTACCAGGCATGTTGCAGCATGGCGACGCGATCGGCGACGGCGATCCCCAGCGCGCCGCCGGACCCGCCCTCGCCGATGACCACGCTGACGATCGGCACGCGAAGCCGGCTCATCTCCATCATGTTCACGGCGATGGCTTCGGCCTGGCCGCGCTGCTCCGCCCCAAGGCCCGGATACGCGCCGGGCGTATCGACGAGGGTGACGATGGGCAGGCCGAACTTTTCCGCGAGTTTCATCTTGGCCAGGGCCTTGCGATACCCCTCGGGATGGGCACAGCCGAAGTGGCACGCGAGTTTCTCCTGCGTGCTGCGGCCCTTGCGATGGCCCACGATCAGGCACTTGATCGAGTTGATGCGTCCAAAGCCGGTGAGGATTGCCGGGTCATCGCCAAAGCGACGATCCCCGTGGAGTTCGCAGAAGTCCCGGCACATCAGTTCGATGTAATCGGGCGTCTGCGGGCGATTGGGATGCCGTGCGACCTGGACAGTTTGGCGCGGGGTCAGTTGCGCGTAGAGTTCCGCGAGCAACTCGTCGCGCTGTCGCCGCAAGTCGGCGAGTCGAGCCTCGGCATCGTCGATGACGACCGCGCCCGCCCCGGCCTGCGCCGGAGCGCTGCGTCCGCGCTGCAACGCTTCCAGCGATTCGATCTGCTGCTCGATCACCGAAACGGGTTTCTCAAAGTCCAGTTGGTAATACGTCTTCATGCACGCATCCGAACTCGAATCGTCACGGGCGCCTCCAAGGGCGAAGGCCTTGTCACCACGCCCCTGATTGGGCGATCGACCCGCGATCTGTCATGCACACACGGCGAACATCGTAGGAGCGACCCAGGCCGCACACTCGACGCCCGGGAAAGCCTCTGTGTTTATCGGCTCGCTCGCCCGAGTACGCTTGAGCATGATTCATCTTCCTCTGCTCTTCATCGGCGGCGGCACGATGGCGCGAGCGATCATCACCGGCGCGATCGAGGCCGGCGTCGTTTCGCCCGCGCGTGTCGCGGCCGTGGATCCATCGGAGTCCGCCCGCGCCGCGCTTCCGGACGGACTTGGGCACATCACGGCCACGATCGACGACGGGTATCGGTGGCTTGCGCATCACGATCGCCCCGCCGAGCGCGGGCAGATCATCCTCGCGGTCAAGCCGCAGTCGCTCGCGGATGTGGCCGCGTCGCTCCGGCCGTTGCTGGTTGAGCCGCGCGTTGTCACGTCGATTCTCGCGGGTGCGGCGATTTCGGCGATCGGGACAGCGCTGGGGCCGCACGCCCGCATCATCCGCGTGATGCCCAACACCCCCGCGCGGATTCGCCTCGGCATGAGCGCGATCGCGGTGGGGCCGGGCGCGACGGCCGCAGATGCCGCGCCGACGAGGGATCTGTTTGCAAGTCTCGGGCGCATTGTCGAGATCGATGAATCGCTGATGGATGCGTTCACGGCGCTGGCGGGGTCTGGCCCGGCGTATGTGTTCACGCTCGCGGCGGCGATGCGGCGGGCGGGTGAGTCGCTTGGCTTTTCGAGCGATGTGGCGGATGTGATCGTGCGGCAGACGCTGCTCGGGTCGGCCTCGCTGTTGGCGCAGTCGTCCGAGTCCGCGGAGGAACTCGCGCAGGCCGTGACGAGCAAGGGCGGTACGACGGAGGCAGCGCTGAAAGTGTTGCGCGAGGCGGGTTTTGAGGCGATGATGAATCGCGCGATCACGGCCGCGAGGGATCGTGGACGGGGGCTTGGTGGTTGAGATGCAACCAACGATGGTGTGCCGTGGCCATCGCTTTGGATGGCCACGATGGAGGCGCACCGCGCATGCGGCCTGGCCACGTCGAACCGTGGCCACGGCACCCACGTCAGCATCGTTTCTATATCTATACAGCAGCGAGACGCCTGTGCCACTGCTGCGAATGCGTCAGCGCATTCTCGCGACGATGTGAAAGACGTGCCAGCGCTTGGGCGCGCTGGCGCCATCTTCGCCGAGGCGGTCCTCTTCGATGAGTCGATCGAAGACGAAGCCCTTGAAGAGGCGATTGATGTCGTCGCGCGTGTGATGCAGCGAATCTCCGCGCTTCACCCAGTCATCGCGATCGCCGAAGAGTTGCCCCGCGAAGCGCCCGCCGGGGCGAATGGCCGTGATGATCCGATTCCACATCGCGTCAAATCGTTCGCGTGCGCAGAATGGCAGGGCGTAACTCGCGTTGATGAAATCGCACGTTGGCAGGGTTGCGTCGTCGAAACGCTCGACGCGGCACTCAAGCCGCTCGACATTGGCCAGATCGTTTCTCGCCCGCAGCAAGCCCATCGACGTTGGATGCGAATCGATCGCAATCACGCGCCACCCGCGCCGAAGCATCTCGGCCGAGTCGCGCCCTTCGCCCGAGCCGAGGTCAACGCCAAGTCGCGGCGATGACGTCGGCTCAAGATCGAACAGCCGCAGCGCTTCAAGCAGCGTGTCTCGCGGCGGTTTTCCCGCCACGGCGCGAAAGTACCCCGGCCAGTCGCGCCGCTCCGCGTAATCGTGCGCTTTGAGTACTGGCTGCGCCGGCGATGTCTCGCGTGGATGGCCCTGGTCGCCTGATTCGTGTCCGGTGGGTGTGGTGGTCATAGTCTCTGGGTGCAAATGTATCCCACTCTTCGCCAGTTCGTGGCCGTACTGGAGCGAGCGGGGGAACTGCGCCGCATCCGCGTGCCTGTCGATCCGATTCTCGAGATCGCGGCCATCACGGATCGCGTGAGCAAGAGCGCCGCGCCGCATGAACCTACCCCGGCCGCGAAACGCTGCGATCCGGCCAATTTTCATCGCGGCGGTCCGGCGCTGCTTTTTGAGAATGTGATCGGTTCGCCGTGGCCCGTGCTGATCAATGCCTTTGGATCGTATCGGCGGATGGAGATCGCGCTGGGTTGTCACGCGCCCGGCCCCGGCCTGCCATCGCCGCGCGTACACGGTGGGTTTGAAGGGATCGCGGAGCGCATCGGGGCGCTGGTCAAGCCGCAGCCGCCGCGCAGCGCGCGAGAACTTCTTGCTCGCGCGAAGCAGTTTGTCCCCCTGCTTCGCATTCCTCCTCGGACCGTCGCGCGCGGGCGATGTCAGGATGTCGTCCTCACGGGCGAAGGTGTCAATCTGCTCACCATGCCGATGATCCGCTGCTGGCCGTGGGATGGCGATCTCGCGGCCGTGGGGTATCCCGCGGATGTGAACCGCGGGATCGAGGGGATCGGGGGGGGGGATGAGTGGGAGCGCGCGCATCGCGGGCGATACATCACGTTCGCGGGCATTCACACGATTCACGCCGACGATGTCGGCGAGCAGCGCCCCGCTTCACACAACATCGGCATGTACCGCGTGCAACTGCTCGGCCCGCGACGCCTCGTGATGCACTGGCACATGCACCACGACGGCGCGGCCCACTGGCGATCATGGAAAGCGCGCGGCTCGCCCATGCCCGTGGCCATCGCCTTTGGCGGTGAGAGCGTCTTGCCATACGCGGCCACCGCGCCGCTGCCGCCGGGTATGAGCGAACTGCTCATCGCCGGGTTCCTCAACGGGCGCGGCATTCCGCTCGTGCCGTGCAAGACCGTGCCGCTGCGCGTGCCGGCCAACGCCGAGATCGTGATCGAAGGCTGGGTGCGCCACGATGCCGGCGAGATCAACTTTGATCCAAGGCGCGATGGCCCGCTCGGTCCCGGCGCCGCCTTTGAAGGCCCCTTCGGCGATCACACGGGCTTTTATTCACTGCCGGATCGCTATCCGATACTCGATGTCTCGGCCGTGACGCACGCGCGCGATCCCATCTATCCGACGACGATCGTCGGCCTTCCGCCGCAGGAAGACTACTACATGGGCAAGGCGACGGAGCGCATCTTTCTGCCGCTGCTCAAGACGTTGATCCCGGACATCATCGACTATGACCTGCCGATGTTCGGCGCGTTTCACAACTGCGCGTTCGTGCGGATTCGCAAGCACTATCCGCTGCACGCACGGCGCGTCATGCACGCGATCTGGGGCGCGGGGCAGATGGCCTGGACCAAGTGCATCGTCGTCGTGGATGATGATGTGGACGTGCATGATCCACGGCGAGTATTGTCGGCCGTGGCGGCGCTGTGCGATCCCGCGCGGGATGTCGAGGTGGTGCATGGTCCGCTGGACATTCTGGATCACGCAGCGCCATGGCTTGGCGCGGGGACGAAGTTCGGGCTTGACGCGACGCGCAAGCGGCCCGGCGAAGAGGTGGGTGGCCACGCCCTCGCGCCGGCGCGACATCCCGCCGACGATGAGCAGGCCCAGCGATTCCTCGATGCGGTGTCGGCGATTGACGGCGTGGCCGATGCGGCCGTGGCGCGCGACATGGGCGATTGGGCGTTTGTGCGACTGTCATCGCCAAGGGCGGGCTTGGCCGAGGTGATTTACGAACGACTGATGGCGCGAAATCTGGAATGGGCGCCGCCGATGCTCATCATCCTCAGCCCGGATGTGAACATCGACGACCCGAACGATGCGCTGTTTCACTGGCTGGCAAACGCCGACGCCGGGCGCGACATGCGCGTCAAGCGATTCGATCACCGCGCAACGTTGTGCTTTGACTCCACGCCCAAACACCCGGGCGATGTCGCGGGCCTGCCCATCCGTGACTGGCCGCCCATTCTGCGAATGACGGATGAGATCACGCGATATGTCGAGTCACGCTGGAGCGACTACGGCCTGACGTGATGGCTCAGCCCCCAATGTCCACGGCCGCGAACTCAACCTGACGGCTCAGCCACCGATCCACCGCGAGCACGATGTCTTCAGTGAGTCCGCGACCGGCCTGATCGGCGGCGTCGCCCTTGAGGTCGTTGACGAGGATGGAAAACGCGACGCGCCGTCCGGACTGGGGATTGGTGAGGTATCCCGAAAGCGACCGCATGCCGTTGATCATCCCCGTCTTGGCGTGCAGCGTGTTCACGGGCTGCGCCTGGCGGAAGCGATGCCGCAGCGTCCCCGTCCCCGTGCCGACGGTGGCGAGCGACTCGATGAAAAGGTCGGATTCCGGGCGGCTTTCGACGGCCGCGAGCCAACGCGCAACGACCTCGGCCGAGACTCGGTTGCCGCGGCTCAGGCCCGAGCCATCCGCGATGACGATCGAAGAGCCGAACTCAGCGCCGATGAGTTGCACGACCCACATGTTCACCGCGGCCGCGCCGTTGGCCCACGAGCCGGGCTCGCCGCCGGTCATCTCGTGTCCGAGGCGCTTGAGCAGCGATTCGGCGTAGAGATTGCTTGAATCAGAGTTGCACCGGCGCAGGACTTCCGGCAGGCCCGTGGTCACGACCGCGAGTACGCGATCGCTCGGGAGCGACTCACCCCGTGCCGCGCGGCGCACGGCCACGGACGACATGGCTTCAGGCCCGCCGATTCGCACGCCCTGCTTTGCCAGTCGGTCGGCCAGCAGTCGGCCCATCTGCAGCGCCGGATCCACGACTGAGACCTGGCGTCCCGCGCTCTGGCCCACGCGCACCTGGCCGGTGATGACGAAGCGATTGGCCGTGGCATCACGGCGGATGCCGATGCCCGACGTGCCTGTGTCCACGGTGCGAGCCTGGACATCGATGGTGATCCAATCGGCGCGTGGCTCGATGCGGACGGCGACGGGTGAGCCTGCGCCGCCTTGCGATGGCGCTGCGAACAGGTCGATCACGTTGGTATAGAAGTTCAGGCCTGAGACCTCCGCGCAGTATCGCTCGACGAGTTGATCCGCGGGCCACTCGGGATGCACGCGCTGGTCGTCAAAGATCCGGTCATCCACAACCACCTCGCGAATCGACGCGATCCCCGCCTGCGTGACCGCCTTGACCAGCACGCCCAGCAGGTCTTCGACGGTCATCGACGGCTGAAGCGACGAGAGCAACGTGGGATCGGCCAGGGCCGGATCGCCTCCGCCGACGATCACGAGCCGATCGCCGCTGAGGCGAAGTTCCGTGCGAAATCGAAAGTCCTCGCCCAGGGCCACCAGCGCAGCGCCGGTGGTGAACAGTTTCATGTTCGAGGCGGGGATGAGCAGTCGCGGCTGGCCGTTCGCATCGGATGCGCCTTGCGACGCGACCATCCGCCCGTCGGACAGGTCCATCACGCTCACGCCCACCACGCCATCGCCGATCTTCGCCGCCGCGATGAGTTTCGCAATCTCCGGCGCAAGGTCCTGCGCACGGGCCGTCAAGGCCGAGATCGCGATCATCGCCACCACGGCCACGCGCCACACCATCGAGTCTCGATTCAACACAAGAACGCTCCCTTCGACGGACGCCACGGTCCTGAAGTCTTCACGACTTCCGCGTGCGGGACAACGAATCGGTTCATTCACCGATTCGGCTCGAATCAAAACAAGGCCAAGACCTCAAGTCAACGTCGGGTTTGCCCGCATCACCGGCATTCCCGGGGGACGGCGATTCATGCGCCCACGCCGGCCGCCGCATGCGCATCCACAATCGCCTGCAACACGATGCGGGCGTGGGCGACGGTGTCGACGGGCCATTCGGCCCAGGCCGTGTCGCCGACGACTCGTGCGCTGGCCGCGCCTTCTCGGACGATCTTGACGGCGCACGAGTGTGCGAGGCTCTCGGCGAGTTCCGCGGGCAACACGGCCGCGAGACGCGGAGTGTCGGGATTGGCAATGAGGAACAGCCACGGCTCGGCGGCGCCGCCGCGCGTGAATGCAAGCGTCCATCGCCATGGAATGCCGAGCCATCGCACCGATTCCGTCGAACCCGCGTCGGATAACACAGCGTCGCGCACGACCCGCATGATCGCCGCCGCGGAACGCGATGATGTACTCTCCAAGTCACGCACGCTCGGCGTGCGAAACCGATCGCGCCAAGGCTCAGCCCGCTTCCATCCCCCGTGCGACATGCGCACCCTCCCTTGGCCACTTGCGGCCACGAGCCGAAACTCCGTCGGCCCGCCTCCCGCCGCTTCCCTCGGCCACCTATGGTGTACCATCGACCGGCACGCGGGTTTCCATTGCCTTCGGGATCACATATTTACACTGGGTTCGACCATGGCCGCTGACAGCCAATCTCACACCGGCTCCCCTGCCCCCGCAGGTTCGGCCGCGCTCGACGATCTCTCGAAGGCCACCGTGCTGCTCGTGGATGACAATGAGCAGAATCTTGAGTTGCTTCAGGCGTACCTGGAGGAACTCAACTGTCCGATTCGATCCGCGCGCGATGGCGATGAAGCGCTGGCGATGATGGCGGCCGAGCCGCCGGACATCGTCCTGCTCGACGTCATGATGCCGCGCATGAGCGGGTTTCAGGCGTGTCGGCAGATGAAGCAGGATCCGCGGCTCAAGGACATTCCGGTCGTCATGGTCACGGCGCTCAACGAAGTCGGCGATGTCGAGCGGGCCGTCGAGTGCGGCGCCGATGACTTCCTCACCAAACCCGTCAGCAAGATCGAACTGCTCACGCGCGTTCGCTCGCTCATCCGCGTGCGGCGGATGAAACTCGAACTCGATCGCACGCTCGCGGCCATCAAACGGCTGACGGGCGTGGGGGATGGGCCGGCGTAACACGCGTCGGCGCACGGCATCCGATGAGTCGCATGGGTCTCATGCGACTTATGTGGCCCATTCTTCGCCTACGCCTTTGCACTTTGCATGAGACCGACAAACGCATCAAACAGATACGTCGCGTCATGCGGCCCCGGCGACGCCTCGGGGTGGTGTTGCACCGCGAAGACCGGCTTGTCGCGAAGGCGGAAGCCCGCGAGCGTGTGGTCGTTGAGGTTGATGTGGGTCGCCTCGGCCGTGGGGAGAGATTCGGTCTTGACCGCGAAGCCGTGATTCTGGCTGGTGATTTCGACACGGCCGGTCTGTTCGTTACGCACGGGCTGATTCACGCCGCGATGGCCGAACTTGAGTTTGTACGTCGTCGCGCCCAGCGCCAACGCCAGCAGTTGATGCCCGAGGCAGATGCCAAACGTCGGCACAGGCGCCGGATCGCCGAGAATGTCGCGAAGCGTGGCGATGGTTCGTTCCACGGCCGCCGGATCGCCCGGGCCATTGCTGATGAACAGGCCATCCATGCGACCCTCGGCCCGCATTCTTCGCAGATCCGCGGCCGTGATGTCATGCGGCACGACGGTCACGTCGCACCCGCGCTCGGTGAGGTGTCGGAGGATGTTTCGCTTGGCCCCGCAGTCGAGCGCGACGACGCGGTAGGGAGTGCTGGGTGCTGGGTGATGAGTGCTGGGTGCTGAGTGCTGAGTGCTGGGTGCTGGGTGCTGAGGGGTGGCATGGCCACGGCCTTGCGTGGCTATGTTGGGAGTGCTGAGTCCCGAGTGCTGGGCGGGGGTTGACAGTCGTGGACTCCAATCTCCCAGCGCTTCGGCCCACGACTGTTTCGATGAACACCCGACGAGGGGCACGAGATTCTGCCCGGCCATGTCCGGCGCTTCACGCGCCATCGCGACAAGGTCCGCGTCGGACAGGTCGTCGCGATCGGTCAGCACGCCCTGCATGACGCCGGTGCTGCGGAGTCGTCGCGTGATGGCCCGCGTGTCCACGCCGGTCAGGCCGAGGATGCCGTTGTCGGCGAGGTATTCGCTCAGGCTGGCCGTGGCGCGATAGTTGGAGTGTCGCCGTGCGAGTTCGCGCACGACAAACCCGGCCACCTGAACGCGAGACGATTCGACATCCTCCGTGTTGACGCCATAGTTGCCGATGAGCGGAAACGTGGCGACGAGAATCTGCCCGGCATAGGACGGGTCGGTGAGTGATTCCTGATACCCGCACATGGCCGTGTTGAAGACAACCTCGGCCGTGGAAACGATGCCGCGCCCGACAGCGCCGAAGCCCTGGCCATGGAAGACCGAGCCGTCGCGGTGGATGAGGCGTGCGGGCGGTGGGGTGTGGGGAGAGGATTGGGGCATGGGTGGGGGAGTGTAGGGGTGGAGCCCTCGCGAGCGACTTCGGGGCATCGAGCGAATCAGCCAACGCAGACATCAAGGTCGCAAAGCCGATCTTATATGCTCCTTCGTGTATTGTTCTCCTCACGCCTTCTGCCCCATGTCTTTTGATCTACTGTGCCCGGAATAGATTTGCACAGGCTGTTGACAACCTGTCGCCCACACCATATGCTGTAGGCCCAATCAGCCGACACCACTATCCCTGCCATTTCGGCAGTTGAGCGTAGACAGATCCCACTTTCTGGCAGCCGTTGGGTGGAACGGGGATCGCGTGGGCACGTTTTTAACTGGCATGCCATTCGCCTCAACCGACGCAGGTCTGTTGCGGGCTTCCTCGTCGGCCGTCTGCTTCGGAGACCAATCGGAGTTCAGACATGGCCAAGACCAAAGCACCTCCGCGCACCGAAGAGAAGATTCGTGAGCTGGTGCACCGCTATTTTCACGACCGCTACAACAAGGGACGCGGCGAGCGCGGCAAGAACGGGATCGCCGCCAAAATCAGCGTGATCCGGCAGCAGCTCAAAGCGTCGCACGGCCTGACTCAGCAGGAAGTCGCCCGTGCTTTGACGTACCTGATTGATGAAGGCTGGGTACGCCGAGAGGAGGAGCAGAAGATGTATCAGACGCCCGGTGGCACGATGCGCCCCGCGACTGCTGTGTTCTACCGTATCACCTCGCCCGGAGTGACCAAGATCGAAGGCGACAGCGAATACACCATGCCGAAGTTCCAAGGTATCAACATCAACGCCACTGGCCAGAACATCATCACATTGGGCGACAACAACCAAATCGACGCTCGCTACGAATCGATCGGCAAGAAGCTGATCGAGTTCAAGCAGGCCGTCAGCAACGCGGTGGACATTGAGGAATCAGCAAAGCTGTCGATCGTCGCTGACGTGAACTCGATGCAGAGCCAGTTGGCAAAGCCAGAACCCAACCGCACGGTACTGCGCGCCCTCTGGGCAGGCATCGAGAAGATGACGGTGGCCACATCGCTCGCCGCAAACGTTGCCGCTCTGGCGCCTGTTCTTCAGCCCCTTATCGGGTAGAGTGGCGTCGCACTGGTAGCGGAAACCAGACCAAATGACACTCGTATGGGGCCAATGTGCCTCACCTGCCGAGGTCGAGGTGCGCGGTTCTAGCGTGCGACGAGAGTCTCGTCAGCCAACGCGCAAACGCCAGTAGGACAGACGATGTCGGCACGCGCGATGCACGAACACCATCACGACCAATGCCAGTAGTAAGACAGGTGGTATCTCTTCAAAGCGTTGCATACCGTGGACGCATCCGGTCATCCCACAGCACAGTACGATCAACCAAACGGTGTGGACCAAATTTCTCATGGACCTACTCCCTTTCGATGGCAACCTCGGAGCACAGTTTACTCCAGTGCTTGACGAAACGTTCAAAGCCCCAGCCTGAGTTGGCAATCTGAATCACAATGACCAGGGGTACCAGCACTAGATACCCGATGGTGGCAATCACAAGTGCTGCGACAGAACCCTGTTGAAACGCAAGCATGATTACATACACGGAGCATGCACTGCCGAGCAAGAAATAAATGGTCGGATAGTCGTGCGGAACCCAAAGGCTGTTTATCCGAACGGTCTTTCGTCTGAACATGAGACAAAAGTCACGGCTTCCTTCTTCGCGCAGACAGGAATACCAACGAAGGCCTGGAATCATCGGCTCCAACACGACGGCGATGTACGCGGCCCTGCGGCATACTTGGTAGTGGCTGTTCCAGGTCAAGGCTCCCCCCCCAAGCAGCACAGCGTTGAGCGCCAGCGTCGCAGCGATCAGGTTTGACGCCGTGCCGAAGGCTAGCAACGCGGCGACAGCCGCCAACACGACGCTGAGAATGGCTGTCCGTTGAAGCGAGTATCGCTGAATCTGCGACTGAAGCGACTTGTACTCTTCGATCGCTCCTACGCGTTCGGCATCACTGTGAATCGGCGTTGATCCCATCGTCGGACCCTTGTGCGACCAACCGGCCTTCGGAGCGAGTTCATCTTACCAACTGGGATCCTGGAACACAAATCGGCATCGCAATCGAGGCTGCGGCTGCCGGCCCAGATGCGCCCCTTCTCGAGAAGGCATCTCCGATCCCCCTTGCCGTGCTTCCTCCGTCTGATTACAGACCGAGATCAGTACTGAAGTCTGACCGCCCGGATTCTCCGCGGCGTGGGCTGCTGCGGGCGGCCCCCCCTCCGTGCGGCAGGTCCGGGGCTTTGGGGGCGGTCGGGCGAACTCGTCCGCCGCTCCGACCCCGGGCGGTCAGACGGGGAATTGCATAAGTGGTTGCACGCACCATGGCCCTCGCCGTTTGCCGCACGCCCCTTCCCTCCCCGCCCCTCCCTCCAACTCCGAGAGCGAGGGCCGCGCCCCTGTCGGCAGTGCGGCGGGTGGCATGGCCATCGCTCGGATCCTCATGCCGAGGGTTCGCCGGGCTTGACGCGATCGCATGGCCACGCAGCGCCGTGGTCATGGAACAAGGCTTACCCCACCGGAGCCGCCCCAGGTCTTGATCGACTCACCGGCACTACCTTTTGTTCGTGACTCACGGGTTGTTCGATTCCTCTTCCACGGCCGTGCAGGCTGCGTCGTCAGCGCGATTTGTCCGCGTTGTGGTTGAGCGGGGGCTTGATGCGGTGGGGGCGGGGCAGGGGTTGACGTATGCGGCGCCGGAGGCGCTGGGTGAGGTTCGGGTTGGGTATCGCGTGGTTGTGCCGCTGGGCAGGGGGAACAAGCCTGCGTCGGGGATCGTCGTTGCGGTGGGGGGGGGGGAATTGGTCGAGGGTGTTGCGCTGGCGAAGATCAAGGCGATCAAGGCGCTCACCGGCGTGGCCGTGCCGGAATCGCTGCTTGAACTTGCCGTGTGGCTGAGCGAGTACTACGTGTGCCCGTTGGGAATGGTGCTGACGAGCATGATGCCCGCGGCCGTCAAACGCGGCGTGGGTGTGCGAACGATCAAACTCGTCGATCGCGCGGCGGCGGGTGCCGAGTCGGAGGGTGCTGCGTCGGGGGGTGCGGAATCGAAGCAAGCGAGTTCGCGTGTTACGGCCGCGGTGAATGTGTCGGCGCTCAAGCCGGCAGTGCGCAAGGCGTGGCAGGCGATCGAGTCTCTGCCGGAAGGGACGCTGCCGCTGTCGGCGCGAGACCTTGCGCTTCAGATCGGTTCGCGCACGATCGCGCCGATCAATCGACTGATCGAAGCGGGCTTGCTGCGCATCGTCGAACGCCAGATCGTCTCCGCCTCGCGGGCGTTTGACATCGCATCGCTGCCCGCGAATGACCCGGCCGTCAAGCCCACGGCCCAGCAGGCTCGCATCATCAAGGGTGTGGCCGAGACGCTTGGTTCGTTTCGCGTGCATCTGCTTCGCGGCGTGACGGGTTCGGGCAAGACGGAGGTGTATCTGCGGCTGGTGGCGCAGGTACTCAAGCGCGACGCCACGGCCATCATCCTCGTTCCCGAGATCGCCCTGACGCCGCAGACCAGCGCTCGCCTGCTCTCGCGATTCGCGGATCAGGGCGTGGCCGTGCTGCACTCGGGCCTCACGGCCGCACAGCGCAATCAGCAATGGTCGCTCGCGTCATCTGGCGCAGCGCGCGTGGTGATCGGCGCGCGTTCCGCGGTGTTCGCGCCTGTGCCTCGGCTTGGTCTGATCGTGGTGGATGAGGAACACGCGACGGATTACAAGCAGGACCAGTTGCCCCGGTATCACGCGCGGGATGTGGCGATCAAGCGGGCGCAGTTGGCGGGGTGTCCGGTGCTTCTGTGTTCGGCGACGCCATCGCTTGAATCGTGGAATCACGCGCTGGCCGGGCGATATTCGCGGTGGGAACTCGATGAGCGGCTGGGGGGGGGGACGCTGCCGCGCACGGAGATCGTGGACCTGCGTGAGGATCGTCGCGAGCGGGCGCGGCTGCGGGATCGCGGGCTGCATCTGCTGAGCCTGCGGCTCGAAATGCTGCTTCGTCGCACGCTTGAAGAGGGCGGACAGGCGATCCTGCTGATGAACCGGCGCGGTTTCGCCCACTATGTCATGTGTCCCGATCCGCTGTGCGGGTGGATTCTCGAATGCGACCAGTGCGACGCGAGACTGGTGTATCACAAAGGCGCGAGCCTCCCGCGCGGCGGGCTGGTCAAGTGTCATCACTGCACCGGCGAAAGGCTCCTGCCCGACGGCTGCCCGGTGTGCGAGAAGAAACTCACACTCTTTGGCGGCGGCACGCAGCGACTTGAAGAGGAGATCGAGAACAAGTTCGGCGCCTCGCGACATCCGCTGATTCTCGGCGAGACCATGCTCCGCCTCGACAGCGACACCATGACATCCGCGATGGACTACTTCGACGCCTTGTCGCGCTTCGCCGATGGTCGCGTCAAGGTGCTGCTTGGCACGCAGGTCATCGCCAAGGGGCTGGACTTTCCGAATGTGCGACTCGCGGCGGTGGTCTCGGCGGATACCGCGCTGTGGATCCCCGACTTTCGGGCGCACGAGCGGGCGTTTCAACTGGTGTCCCAGGTGACGGGTCGGTCGGGGCGAAGCACGGCCGGGGGCCTGGCGATCGTTCAGACGATGGACCCCGAGAACACGGCGATCCGCCTCGCGGCCGCACACGACTACACGTCGTTTGCGGAGCGTGAATTGGCGATTCGGCGTGCGGCGGGCCTTCCGCCGGCGATGCGCATGGCGCGGATCGTGGTGCGGCATAAGGACCTGGCCAAGGCGCGCCTGGCGGCGGGCGAAATCGCCAAAGCCCTTCGCGCCGTGCCGGGCAAGGTCAAGGTCACAGGCCCGATGCCCGCGCCGCTGTCGCGCATCGCCGGGCAGCACCGCCTCGCCCTCGAACTTATCTCCCCCAACGCGGGCGAACTTCGCCGTGTCATGACCGAACTGCGACGGGCGGGCCTGCTCAAGAGCGACCGTCGCACGGCCGTGGATGTCGATCCGGTTTCTCTGCTGTAGAGGAGCCGATCGCGCGAGCGGTCGAGTGCGCGTCGTACTCGGGGGGCGTCCTTATGCGGCATCCACGGCGCGATACACCCGTCCATGCCGTTTGAGCCATTCGACATCGCCGAGATTCGCCCGGCGCTCGACCTCGCGGAGCAGTTCGACCGTGTGCGGCTCGTAGCACGCCTCGGATGGGTCCTCGTCGGGAATGACCGCTTCAACGGGCACCGCGACCACAAAGGCCTTTGTATGGACCCAACGCTCTCGCCGTTCTCGTTTGCCGGGGATGCTCATGATGCTTGCGTATTGAGTCTAGAACAGTATCAGTCCGGGAGCGATGTTCGTTGCCACTCACCTTCAGGGCAATCACAAGATCGCTCACGCGAGCGAGTTTGGCTGAATCGCTTGGCGTCGAACACACAAGGTGGGCGGGCGGGACGCCCGCCCCACCGGATCCATCCGAATTTGCGGTTGCCCTGTCGCTCACTCCTCGTGTAACCAAAACCCGCGCTGAGCGCCGCGAGCATCGCCGACCGATATCCTTTCCCGTGATTGTTTACCTCAATGGCGAGTTTCTCCCTGCCGAGCGCGCCAGCGTCAACGTGCTCGATCGCGGGTTTCTGCTTGGCGATGGCGTGTATGAGGGCCTGCGCGCCTTTGGCGGGCGGGCGCACAGTCTTCAAAGGCACACGCGGCGAATGCGCGAGGGTCTGGCCGAGGCGAGGATCGACTGGAATCCGGCCGGCCTGGGCGACATGACGCACCGGCTTCTCGATACGGCCGGGCTGCAGGACGCCTTCGTGTACTGGCAAGTGACGCGCGGCTCACCCGGTCCGGGCCAGCCCGCCCGCTCGCGGGTCCCCGCGGGGCCGCTCACGCCCACGGTGCTGGGATTCTGCTCGCCGCAGCCGTCGATGGATGCGTACACCTCTCCGCCGACGATTCAGGCGGCGATCGTGGAGGACACGCGCTGGACGCGCGGGCGACTCAAGTCCGTGTCCATGCTGGGCAACGTGCTTTCGGCGATTGAGGCGGCGGACCACGGCGCTCGCGAGGCGATCATGGTTCGCGACGGCCTCGTGACCGAGGCGTGTGCGTGCAATGTCATCCTGGCCGTGCCGGGGCGGGATGGGCATACCGAACTTGTGACGCCGTCGCTCGAAAGCGTGCCGATTCTTGCGGGGGTGACGCGGCAGATCGTGCTGGAAGTGGATCGTTCGATCGTCGAGCGACCTGTCGGCGCGGAGGAACTTGAGCGAGCCAGCGAGATCATTCTTGTTGGAACGACATCGCTGGTGACATCGGTGACGTCGCTCAACGGGCGGGCGATCTCCGGCGGCGCGCCGGGGCCGCACGCCGTACGACTGCTCCAGGCGTATCTCGATCACGTTCGCGCGGACCTTGGCTTGCCGGTGGGAATTCGCGCCGGGGCTGCCTGACGCAGCGCCTGTGACGCATATGTCCTATAAGACCTATGGGTCTTATGTCAACGCACCGCGCACACACCACGCTTGAATCCCGGCGCATCACCGTCATGGGTCTTGGCCGCTTTGGCGGCGGCGTAGGCGTGGTGCGCTGGCTGGCCGGACAGGGTGCGGATGTGCTGGTGACGGACCTGTTGTCGGAGGCCGATCTGCATCCATCGCTGGCGAAGATTGCGGATCTGATCGAGTCCGGCGCGGTCACGCTGCGACTTGGCGGGCACAACGTCGCGGACTTCACGACATGCGACATGGTGATCGCCAACCCGGCCGTGCCACGGCCGTGGGATGATCGGTTCCTCCGCGCGGCGTCGGCCGCAGGCATCGCGATCGAGGCGGAGATCGGCCTGGTGATTGATCGCCTGGATCGCCGGCGGATCATCGCCGTCACGGGTTCCGCGGGGAAGAGCACGACGGCCTCAATGATCGCGCATGCGCTCGGCGCGTGTGGGCGAAGCACCATCCTCGGCGGCAACATCGGCGGCTCGCTGCTGATCAACCTCTCCACGGCCGCCAGCGCTGAGCATGTCGTGCTGGAACTGTCGAGCGCACAGTTGCATTGGCTCGTCACGGCCGGCGGGCGCGAGTGGAGCCCGCGCATCTCGGTCGTGACATCGTTCGCGCCGAATCACCTCGATTGGCACGGTTCACTGGAGCATTATCGAGCCTCGAAGCAGGCCATCCTCGCGCATCAGGTTGCGGGGGATTTCGCGATAGTGGGCGGCGGCGCGGAGGATTGGCCGACCCGGCCGGGCGTGTCGGGACATCGAATTGCCGACGACCCGCGAGTCCCGCGACTTTTGATTCCGGGCCGGCACAATCGCCTCAACGCCACGGCCGCGATGCTGGCGTGTGGGGCAGTTGGTGTTGAAGATGTCGGCGAAGCGCTGGCGACGTTCCCCGGCCTGCCGCATCGCCTGGAGTTCATCATCGAGCGAGAAGGCGTGCGCTATTACAACGACAGCAAAGCGACGACGCCGGAAGCGACGCTGCTGGCGATCGATGCCCTCGCGGAGGATTCGGCGCGATCTCGCATCCACCTGATCGCGGGCGGGTATGACAAGGGAGTGGACTTGTCGCCGGTGGCGCGGGCGGCCGTGGGGTTGGCGGGGTTGTACGCCATTGGGGCCACGGGCGGAGCGCTGGCGGGGGCGGCGGGGCGCGTGGCATTTGCGTGCGAGACATTGGCAACGGCGGTGGAAATGGCGCGGGGGCGGGCGGCGGCGGGGGATGTGATCCTCCTGAGTCCGGCCTGCGCGTCGTGGGACCAGTTCGCCAACTATGAAGAGCGCGGCGAGGCCTTCGCCCAACTCGCGCGAGGAGAACACCAGCCATGAAACGACGAGCAACGCGTTGGGTTGGAGTGTGTGCCGTGGGCTTGCTCGCGGGGGCGATCATCGGCGGATGCGCACAGCGCCAGGCGGAGTCAGACACGGCGAAACCAGTCGCGGAATCCTCGCCACAGGATCGCGCTGCGCCGGCGGATCGCACGGCCAAGCCAACGCCCACGCCGACGCCCGCTCCAGTCGGGCTTGTGGAAGTCTTCCCGCATGTGCGGCTCGATGCGCAGCGGCGCCTCGTCGAGTTTGACGGGTTTGTGCCCATCGACTGTCACCACGAAGAGACGCCGGTGGTGTATCTTGAGGTGGTCGCCTGCGCCCGCGACTCGAAGGAACACGAAGCGCTCGTCGCGACGGATGCCAAGGCATCGCATATTCACGCCGCGCTGCTGATGCTCGGAATCGAGCCGGGCACGCCGGGGCGATGGACGTTCGATGGCGGCGAGGTTCAATCGCACGCGCCCACCGGCCCGGGCGTGGACGTGACGATCGCGTATCAGCGCGGGCAGACGTGGATCGAATCGCCAGCGCACGAGTGGGTCACGACGATCGAGGGCGCATCGCATCCGCTCACGCCCCCCCCCGACACCCGGGCGTGGCTCTTCGCCGGCTCGCGCATCGTCACCTGGCAGGGCGCGGACTATTACGACGCCGATGGCACGGGCGTCATCATCGGCCTGACCACGTTCGGCAGCGAAGTCATCGCCTGGCACGAGGTCTTCAGCCACGATTCATCCGTGCAGACGCCCGAATGGATCGCCGACATCGCGAAGGTTCCGCCCGTGATGACGCCGGTGGTGGTGCGAATCCTCGTGTCACGGCCGTAATGTCGTTGCGCAAAGCACACTGGTCCGCGCATAGACTTCTTCGACGGAACATCGCGACACCGGAGGCTCCCATGTCCGTATTCTCCACGCTCAACCTCCACAAGTGGATCGAAGACAACAAGGCCCACCTCAAACCGCCCGTCAGCAACAAGCAGTTGTTCACGGACTCCGACGATGTCATCCTCTTCGTCTCCGGCGGGCCGAATACGCGAAACGACTATCACGTCAACCCCACCGAGGAGTTGTTCTATCAGATCAAGGGCGACATCGCGGTGCGCGTGCGGCCGTTGGATGGCACGCCGCCGCGGGATGTCGTCGTGCGCGAGGGGGAGATGTTCCTGCTGCCGCGGTGGGTTCCGCATCGACCGCAGCGTCCGGCCGGGACGATCGGACTGATCGTCGAGTTCCCACGTCCTGTGGGGCAAATGGATCAACTCCGTTGGTACTGCGACTCGTGCGACACGCTTGTTCACACGGCCGAGTGGCAACTCAAGAAGATCGATGAGGATCTGAAGGTCATCATGGAGGCGTTCTGGGGCGGCCCGGTGGAGCATCGAACATGCGCCAAGTGCGGCAAGGTGATCGAGCGTGCGAAGGCGTATGAGATGGCGACTCGCTGACGATGCGTGCCCCGACAACGCGCTTCGCATTGTCGGGCTTGATCGTCCGAATTCCCGTGCCATCCAAGTCGGTTCCTCCGACTTCGATGTTCCGGGGTTGGAAGTCCAACGCATCGAGGTGCTGCGAAGACTCCGCGCCTCGGTGGCACGGGGCATCGAAGTCCGAAGCGGACTTCGATGGCACGGTCGCGCGGAGTGATCTGCATCATCATCGGTTCTACCATCCCCGCCATGGCTGATGTCCCATCGTCCAACTCCGACCCCGCGCCCGCTTCGGGCCTGGCCAAACTCGCCCAGGATCGGGCCGTGAAGATCGAGCAGATCCGCGCGTTGGGTCTTGATCCCTACGGCCAGCGCACGGAGGACATTCTCGCCATCGACGCCGCCCGCGCACGCTTCGACGCCACGGCCGACGCCGCGTTCAAGGCCCGCACGCCCGAAGCGCCCGCGCCGGACACTCGCCCGGTGGTGCGCATCGCCGGGCGCGTCGTGTTGCATCGCGACACGGGCAAACTCATCTTCATGAACCTGCGCGACGCGACGGGCGATGTGCAGGTGGCCGTGAGCAAGCGAGATTGCGAGGAAGCGGGCTTTGGCCTTGCGAAACTGCTCGACCTTGGCGACTTGATCATCGCTCAGGGGCCGCTGGGAACGACGAAGACCGGCGAGGTCACGGTGTGGGCCACGCGGATCATCCCGGCCGCCAAGAGCCTCGAACCCCCGCCGGAAAAGCACGCGGGGTTGCAGGATGTCGAACTTCGCTATCGCCAGCGATACGTGGACATGTGGGCGAATCCGGAGACGATTCGCGTCCAGCGTCTGCGCTCGATGCTGCTGGCGCGGTTGCGGGAGTTTTTCGCCGCCCGCGAGTATGTCGAAGTCGAGACGCCGGTGCTTCAGGCGCTCGCGGGCGGCGCAGCCGCACGACCGTTCATCACGCACATGAACGCACTGGACATCAACTTGTACCTTCGCGTCTCGCCGGAGTTGTATCTCAAGCGTCTGCTGGTGGGCGGGCTGCCGCGGGTGTATGAGGTGTCGCGGAACTTCCGCAACGAGGGCCTTGACCGCAGCCACAATCCCGAGTTCACGATGGTCGAGTGCTACGAAGCCTTCGCGGACTACTCGGTGATGATGCAACTGACCGAATCGCTCGTGCGCGATCTGGCGATGCACCTATCGTCACGTCCGGAGTATTTCTGGCTCGCCGCGCATCGCGCCAAGGACAGCGGCGCACCACCACACGTCACACCCGGGCACATCGACTATGCCGGGCACGCCATCGACTACACACGGCCGTTTGAACGCATCCGATACGGCGACTTGTTCAAGCGCGGGCTTGGCTTTGACATGACCGACACGGATCGCGTCAAGGCTGAGGCCGTGCGCCGCGGACTGAAGCCGATGGACCACTGGCTGCTCGTGGGCGAGTTGTTTGAGCAGTCGGGTGAGCCGTTGATTGATGCGTCGCGTCCGACGTTTGTGATGGACTATCCGGCCGCGCTGTGTCCGCTGACGCGATCGAGCCGGACGGAGCCAGACATCGCGGAGCGATTCGAGTTGTACATCGGCGGGATGGAGATCGCCAACGCGTATACGGAACTCAACGATCCGACGATTCAGGAGGCGAAGTTCCGCGAGCAACTGGCCGGGCTGGATGATGAAGAGTCCACGTTCCGCACGCTCGATGAGGATTTTCTGCGGGCCTTGCGCGTGGGGATGCCTCCGGCCGGGGGGATGGGGATCGGGATCGACCGGTTGGCGATGCTGCTGACGGGTGAGCGGTCGATCCGGGATGTGATGCTGTTTCCGCTGATGCGGCCGGTGGAAGTTCGAGAGTAATCGTCGCGAACGTCAGATAACTCGTTTCCCGCCTGGCCACTCTGCTCTTGGAGCGTTGATTCAGGCGTGCGTGCGTGTCCACACCCTTGACGCTCGGGTCCGGCACGGTACACTCTTTTTGCCCTCGCGTCACGCGGGCGGGCACTGGAGAGAGAGACATGAGGACTCGATGTGTTGTGTGTGTGGCGGCGCTTTGCGCGGCGGCGGGCGCGGCATCCGGTCAGCAACTTGACGCGTTCATCAACGTGGACAACGCCTTCACGGCGTTCGTGAGCACCGATGACACGCAGAACGGCACGCAGTTCCTGTCCGGCAACAACTGGCCGCAGACCTTTGTCGGAAGCTTCCAGTTGCCAGGCCCCGGCGTGTACTACCTGCATGTCCTGGCGGAGGACTTCGGTTCCCCGGAGATGTTCATCGGTCGGTTTGAACTCAACAGCCCTTTGGCGACGTTCTCGAACAACACGCAGACGCTGCTCACCAACACCACCGACTGGCTGGTGAGCGACACGGGCTTTGGCGCGAACTATGTCGCGCCTCGCGACATCGGGCCAAACGGAACCGGGCCGTGGGGCAACTTCGCGCTGCTCGACCCCGCCGCGCGGTTCCTGTGGCATCCGGGCACGCCGCGGCCGACGCCTGTGTATTTCTCAACGCGGATCGTGGTGGTTCCCGCGCCCGGCGCGTTGGCGATGGCGCTGTTCGGCGGGGCGCTGCTCGCTCGCCGACGCCGATCATAAGCCGAACGAAGTCTCCGGCGATGATTGATCTCTCGCTCCGAATGCGGAGGATGGGGTCGCTGTTGACATGGTGTGCATGTGGCCTGGACGCGGCGTTCGACGCGCGTCGCGCCTATGATTCCCGGCACGCTCCCGGCGGCACTTTCGCCCCGTTTTTGCCGCTGATTCAGGCCTCGGACGGACCCGAACATGCCCGACAACGACACCCTCGATCCAACCCAGCCCGACGGTCAGGATGACGCTTCCCAAGGCCCCGCCACAGGCGAGGTCATCCTCGACCACGACATCGAACGCGAACTCAAGGATTCCTACCTCACCTACGCCATGAGCACCATCATGGACCGGGCGCTGCCCGATGTCCGTGACGGCCTCAAACCCTCGCAGCGGCGAATTCTCGTCGCCATGAACGACCTCAAACTCCGCCCCGGCCGCAAGCACCTCAAGTGCGCCAAGATCTGCGGCAACACCTCGGGCGACTATCACCCGCACGGTGAAGCGGTCATTTATCCAACCCTCGTCGGCCTCGCCCAGAAGTGGCGCATGCGCGTCCCGCTCGTCGATCCGCAGGGCAACTTCGGTTCCGTCGATGGTGATCCGCCCGCGGCCATGCGATACACCGAAGCCCGCATGACCCACGCGGCCGTGGACATGCTCGCCGATCTCGATCTCGACACCGTTGACTTTCAGTCCAACTACGACGATCGGTTGCAGGAGCCGATGGTGCTGCCGGGGCGGTTCCCGAACCTGCTCATCAACGGCTCGGTGGGCATCGCGGTGGGCATGGCCACCAGCATGCCGCCGCATAATCCTGTCGAGGTGTTCGACTCGATCATTCGATTGATCGAAAAGCCCGACCTCGCCCTGGGCGATCTGATTCAGGATGTCAAAGATGCCGAGGGCAAGATCATTCGCCACGGCCTGAAAGGGCCGGACTTCCCGACGGGGGGCACGATCTGCGGGCGCGCGGGCATCATCGAGGCGTATGCGACCGGTCGCGGGCGACTGAGCGTTCGCGGCACATGCCACATCGAACAAGTCGGCAAGGATCGCGAGCAGATCGTGATTGATGAGATTCCCTACATGGTCAGCCAGGGCAATCTGGTTGAAAAGATCGTCGAAGGCGTGAAGGAAGAGCGCATCACCGAAGTCGCGGATGTGCGAAATGAATCCGGGCGCAACGCCCAGAGCCGCGTGGTGATCGAACTCAAGCGCGGCGCGGACGCGCGCGTTGTCGAGAATCAACTCTATCAGTTCACACCGCTCCAGCAGACGTTTTCGATTCACAACATCGCGCTGGTCAATCGACGCCCCAAGACACTGACCGTGCTCGAACTGCTGCGGCACTATGTCGAACATCGCGTCGATGTCATCCGCCGTCGCACGGCGCATCTGCTCCACGAAGCCAAGAAAAAGGCCCACACCCTCGAAGGTCTGATCTACGCGGTGTGCGACATTGATGAAGTGATCCGCATCATCCGCGCGAGTCGTTCACGCGAGCAGGCCATCGAACAGTTGATGGCCCGCCGCTTCCGCCTTGCGCCCGACCATCCGCAGCGATCCAAGATCCCGCAGCGGCTGATCACGCGATGGGACGCGGCGATGAACGAGCCCGCCGGGGGCATCGCGCTGACACGCAAACAGGCCGAGGCCATCGGCGAACTGCGGCTCATCAGGCTCGTCGGCCTGGAGATCGAAAAGATCGTCGCCGACTACACGGCCATCGTCGCGGAGATCGAAGGGTATGAGACGATTCTCGCCAGTCGCGATGAGCAACTGGCCATCGTGAAGGCGGATTGCGAAGAGATGCGGACTCGCTATGGCGCATCCCCCAAGGCCGTGCGTCTCACGCGGATCGAGGACAAGGACAGCGGCGACATCAACATCGAAGCGTTGATCCAGGAAGAGGACATGGTGGTGACGATCTCGCGCAATGGGTATTGCAAGCGAGTGTCGGCCTCGACGTATCGCCAGCAGGGGCGCGGGGGCAAGGGCATTCGCGCGGGCGAAGCGCGCGATGAGGACTTCATCCAGCACCTGCTGCTCGCCAGCACGCACGATGATCTGCTGTGCTTCACGAACACCGGGCGCGTCTTCAAAATCAAGGTCTATGAACTGCCGGAACTCTCTCGCGCCAGTCGCGGGCGGGCGATGGTGAACCTGCTGAATCTTCGCGACGGTGAGTCGCCGTGCGCGTTCCTCGCCATCCGCGACTTTGAATCCAAGAGCAAGTTCCTCACGTTCATCTCTCGCGGCGGCATCGTCAAGCGCACGCCGCTGAAGGAATATCGCAATGTGCATCAGGGCGGCCTGATCGCCGTGGGCCTGAAGGAAGATGACACGCTCCTCGATGTCACGCTCACCGACGGTTCGGACGATCTGCTGCTCGTCACGGCGCACGGCTCGGCGATTCGCTTCAGCGAGCAGGATGTGCGATTGATGGGGCGCCCGGCCGCGGGGGTCAAGGGCATCGAACTCTCGGATGATGACGCCGTGGTCGGGTGCATCGTCGTGCCGATGGCGCCCGATGTCGACGGCGACTTGATGACCGTGGATCCCACGCTCGCGCTGCTGACCATCACCAGCAATGGCTACGGCAAGCGCACGCCCGTCGATGAATATCGCGTGCAGCCCGAAGAGGGCAAACTTCGCAGCCAGTCACGCGGCGGCAAGGGACGACGCGACATCGACACCGGCGATCGCAACGGCCTGTCCGTGGCCGCACTCGGCGTGCATGAAAGCGACGATGTCGTGGTCGTCTCGCGGCACGGCCAGTTGGTGCGCCTGCCCGCCTCGTCGATTCGCGAGTGCGGGCGCGGGTCAAAGGGCGTGCGCGTCGTGCGGCTGAACGAAGGCGACGCGGCCGTGGCCGCGGCCCGCGTGGCGGAGGAGTGATCCACGAAGGCACGTCCGCTGGTGGTCGGAATCCCCGAGTTCGCCTCTAGGCGTTCGGGCGGATTTTTTTGCATGAGTTGTCACAAATCGGGCCGTGGCGCAATGTATCAGTGAGGGAGCAGCAAGATTTGTCGTGTGAGTGATCCGTGAACACAAGAGACACAAAGCGACCAGGGGATGCAGTGGTTGGGGGAACCCGACCGACGGGACGAGGATTGCCGCCGTTTTGCTTCGCGTGGATGGGTGGCGAGGAATTGGCGTGCGCCGTTGAACGTGGTGCAGCGGATGCGACAGCGGGGCGCACGACTCGAGTTCGCGCCGGTCGACCGTTGTCGTCACTGAAGTCGGCATTGGGGTCCGGAAAGACCCTCGGCGGGGAACCCCATTAAGGCGGACCTGATCGGTCCACGGAACCTGATAGGCCATCGCCCGTGTAAACACTAGTCAATCGTCGGCTCCCTCCCGACTCGTTTTCCGGTACACTGGGTGGATCATGCCAACGGACTGGTCGGACGACATCATCATCGCGGACCTGGCGGACGAGCCGGCGCTGTCTGAGGAACTTCTGGCGACGATCGAGCGGGCGGAGGCTTCGCCGGCGGACGCCGTGCCACACGCGGTGCTCAACTTCGCGAATGTGACGTATCTCAACAGCACGAACATCGGGCAACTGCTTCGCCTGCGAAAGCGCCTGACGGATTCCGGGCGATCGCTGCGGCTATGCTCCATGCGGGACGAGGTCTGGACGCTGATTCTCGCGGCCGGGTTGGATCGCATTTTTCGTGTGGACCCCGACCCGATGACGGCCCTCGCCGGGCTGCAACTCGAACAGGCGGGGGAGACCTGACCCCTGCGTCTCGGGGTGGTTTTGTGTCGCACGTCTTCAGGTTGACGTTTGCAGGATGATGACCGATGCCTATCACGCACCGCGAGGTTGAGATCGTTCGTCCACGGCAGGAGCCGGCGTTTTCGGAGCGCATCGAGCCGCTGCTGGCCAGCGTACGAAAGCCGGGGTGGAACCGCCACATCATCATCAACCTCGCCGGCGTTCAGTACCTGTCGAGTTCGAACTTGACGCAACTGCTCAAACTTCGCCACGCGGCGCGCGTGCAGGACCTGCAGGTTCGCCTGACGGGAGCGTCGGAGCAGGTCATGTCCGAGTTTGTCATCACGTCGCTCGATCGCGTGTTTGATTTTTCGCCCGATGAGGCGTCGGCCGTGGCGGCGCTGGAGGCGGAGGGGTCGTGACGGGTCGGGTTTCGCGTGATGCCACTTCGCCGGTCGGTGTCGGTATACCTTTGCACATGCCCGTGTCACAGGTCGAGTCTGAGCCGATGGTTCCCACGACGGGTGAGTCGCGCGCGGAGGTCGTGGCCGAGGTTCGCGAGGTTCGCAAGACGTATTACAAGCCCGATGGCTCGGTGATGGTCGAGGCGCTGCGGGGCGTGGACCTGGCGATCAATCGCGGGGAATCCGTGGCGATCATGGGCGCATCCGGCTCGGGCAAGTCCACGTTGATGAACGTGCTGGGGTGTCTTGACCGACCGACCTCGGGCGATTACCTCGTCGGTGGCCAGAGCGTCGCGAGGATGTCCGACGAGGAACTCTCGCGGTTTCGCGGGCGCACGATCGGGTTCGTGTTTCAGGCGTTCAATCTCATCTCGACGCACACGGTGGAGCAGAACGTCGAAGTGCCGCTGTTCTATCAGCAGGTGGGCAAGCGCGAGCGGCGCGAGCGGGCGATCGAATCGCTCGAGCGCGTGGGCCTGGGCGACCGGCTCGGGCACAGGCCGAGCGAACTCTCCGGAGGTCAGCAGCAGCGCGTCGCCATTGCGCGGGCGCTGGTGACACGGCCGATCATCCTCCTGGCGGATGAACCCACCGGAAACCTCGATTCATCCACGGGCGAGGCGATCCTCAAACTCTTCGATGATCTGCACGACCGCGGGATGACCATCATCATGGTCACGCACGATGATGAAGTCGCCGCGCGATGCCAGCGCACCGTCCGCCTTCGCGACGGCATCGTCGAAACCGATACGCTCAATCCCAGGTTCGCCGCAAAGGTCGAGTGAATCACGCGGCCTCGCGCAGTCGCTCTTCCGCGCCCGGACGCCGGGCCGCCACGGCCAGCGCCGTCAAATCATCCGTCTGATGCAGCGAACCGGCCTGCGCATCGAGCGAACGTGCGAGATCCTCGAGTGTCGCCGCCAGTCGCCACGGCTCACCCTCGGCCGACGGCCAGCGCAGCGCCTTGAGTTGTTCAAAGAACGCATGCATGGCCGGGCTATCGCGATGCTTCTCCCCGTCGCCAAACGCGAGTTCAAACCCATCGCTGTACAGCAAC
>CAZTPJ010000031.1:0-26623 GCA_964614515.1 uncultured Phycisphaeraceae bacterium
GCGCCGAGCGAACCGCTCGGCGGGCGGGCGTGTTGAGATTCGATCGCCACCCACGCCACGCCCGCATCATCGCGCCCTTCGCCGATCAGACCAATCACGGCCGTGGGCAGAACCGACTCATCCTCGACGGGTTCGATGACGGCGGCGGTGGCCGCACGGTCTTCGATCACATCAATGGCATACGCGACATCCTCGGGACTCGTGAGGCCAAACGCGTCCGTCACGACGACCGGCAGTCGCATCGAACGAGTCGCGACAAAGTCGAGTTGGACCGATCCACCATCACCCCAGGCGACGACGGCCTCGCCAAGCGACGCATCGCCGAGCATTCCTTCCGCCTGCGACGCGACGGCCGCGGCGTCGGCCAGGTCCGGCGGCGCGGGAATCGGCTTGTTGATGTCGATGGTCAGTTGCACGCGTGAGCCTGCGAGGACGGGACTGAGCACGGCCCGCGCATCGCCGCCGGAACCCAGGTCCACGTTGCCCGACGCGATCACCGCGCCACTGGCCACCGCGCCCACATATCCCGGCGGCGTCACGATCGCCCGCGCCGACTTGACCATCGGCGGCGCCACGAGACGAATGCGCTCCGCGCGTGTCTGATTGTCCGACGTTTCAAACCAGTATTCGAGTTCGGCCGTCAGCGCGGGATCCTGCGACGCGCCGACGCCCAGGCCCACAGGCTCGATCAACCGTTCGTACAACTCGCCGGAAGCGGCGGACGATTCCCCTCCCGCGCCAACTTCAACCGTTCGTCGCTGTCCCGTCAGCAGCACGCGACGCACAGGCTCTTCGCGTCCGTCGATGAACAGGCGATAGCGTGCGGCCACAGTCGTGCGGCCCTCGGCCTGATCCGTCCGCGTCAGCACCGCCCGCAGCGGCAACGCGCTGCCGAGCGGATGCACCGCGAGGGCCGTGGCATCCACGATTTCCGTTCGCGTCGGCCACGACACGTCCGTCCATGGCATCAGGACGCGCTGGGCGCCGATGCGCGAGAGCGTCGGCGCGATGACCACCATCGCCAGCGCGATCACACTCGCACCGACCAGCCACGCGCTGCGCCGACGCAGGCCGTCGAGATGAATCACAGTCGCCCCGCCCAGGCGGGAGAATCGAGACGCCGCTTCCGCCTGCACCACCTCGCGCAGTCCCCGCGTCGCCGAAGACTCCGGCGCGGACTCGTGCCGGAAATCCACCGCCGCAGCGAGCATCGCGGGCAAACCCGCGTCGCGCCCGGCCTTGGATCGTTCGATCCGCAGGGCGATGTCGGTCAACGTCGGTCGGAACCGCCAGGCGGGAATGATCCACCGCCACGCCAAAGCGACAGCACTGGCCGCGCCCACCAGCCAGATTCCCATCCGCAACCACGACGGCATTCGAATCGCATAATCCGCAAGGCCGAGCGACACGATGACCGCGAGAATGATTGCCAGCAGCGCCGCCGCGTGTCCCGCCACCAGCACCAACCGCGCCCGCCTGCGCACGCGTCGGAGCGCGGACACGATCGTTCCAATGTCGTTTCGCGTCCGTGCGTCGTGTGCCATCGACACCTCGCGTACCCCTCGTGATCGCCGAACATCAGACCAACGCTCAATCTTCTCCGCTACTACAGAGTATCGGATTCACGACCAGCATTCACCGGGCGACCGGACAGTGTTACCAATAAGTTATTCGCACGCTGCGTTCCCGGGTTCGCCCCCAAGGGTTTTTACGCGGCCCCGTCACGCGAGTTGAATCAGTTTCCGGACGACCCACTCCATCGACGCCAGCCCGACGAGCAGCACCAGCGACACCCAATGGTCCCACAGCGTCTCGACCGTGGGCGTGCCGACGATCCGCACTTCGCGATTTGGCAGCAGGTCAGGCAACGTTGCAAGCGTCTCGGATGTGAGCACCTGGCCTTCGGTCTGCTCGGCCAGGCGGACGAGCAGGGCGTGGTCCGCCTCGGGCGATCGCAGTTCATCGTCGGGGAGCATGACTTCGAGCGCGGCGGACAATCCGAGCGAGGCGAGCGTTGGCTCGCGCGCTTCGACGACGAATGTTCCGGCTTCGCTGGTCATCCACGTCGTCGCATAGGTCTGACTGATCGTTCGCGTCGCGCCGGAGTCCTCGGGCGTCAGGCGAAGCATGATCGGCGCGGACGCCTCTTCACTCGCATCCGCCCGTCGCACGGCCACGCGCACCGCGGGCAACTGCAACTCCGCCAGCGCCTGGTCGAGAACCGTCACGGCGATGCGAATGGGCTGATCGACGACGGCGCGTCGCGGCGTCACTTCGAGCAGCGCCGACTGCCCCGACCGCGCCAGACTTTCGCGTCCCTGCAATCGCATCAGCGGCAGCCAGAATCGCTCGGGCAACTCTTCGCCCCGCGCGTAACGCCAACGCCAAATCTCATCGGTCGCGACGTACACAACCCGCCCGGCGCCATAGCGCATCGAGATCACCAGCGGCGTCGCCTCTTCCATCGCGGCCGCGAGACCGGGACCGGACATCAGTGATTCGCTTGAAGCGACGGCGAGGACCTCGGCGGTGGGCTTGAGACTTGCGGGGTCGATGCGCTGCGCCCATTGCAGTCGCGACCATCCGGTGGCGGGATCGCTCAATCGTTCCGGCCAGCCCCCCCCCTCGCTGTCCGACAGTTCGAGCAGTCCCAGTCGCTCGGCCGCGGGCGTACGGCGAACGACGACGGGTCGCGGATGCAGGCCGATGGCGGCGGTGCCCGTTGTCTGCGACACCGCGCGAAATGGCAGCAGGTCTCCCAGCGGGGTGTCAATCCACGTCGCTGGGGTGGCGCCTGCGCCGGCGATCCATAGCAATCCAGCGCCGCGCGACGCGACATGTTCACGAATCTGTTCAAGTTGCTCGCGGCTGAACAGTTCCGCACGCACATCACCCAGGACGATCACGTCAAAGTCCGCCCATTCCTCCGGCGAACGCGGGAGCGTCACGAGCGGAAAGTCACCCTCTTGCAGGTAGCGCCGATTGGCCGCGAGGAGCATCGCCGACGATCGAATCGACCCCTCGCGCACCAGGAGATTCTTGACATAGCGGTACTCCCACCGCGGATACCCGTCGAAGTATGCGACGCGCAGCGGGCGATCCACCATCTCGATCGTCACCTCTCGCGAGTTGTTCTCGGCGATCAGGTCCGGCGTGGGGGTTGAGACGACAACGCGCCAGGTGCGCCCGCCGGCGTCGGTTGGCTTGACCGCGAGCGTCACCTGCGTTTCATCATCGCTCCAGGCCTCTTCGGTCGCGGGGATGACCGTCTCATCAAGCACCATGCCCGTGGCGGTGTCGATCAGGCGCACCGTCGCCGGGGCCATCGCGCTGCCGATGCGGGCGAGGCGAACATGCAGCGGGACCGTGTCGTCGAGGAACGCCATCATCGGCGCTTCAACGTCGATCACCGCGAGGTCCAGCAGCGGCTCCTCACGCCCCAGTGGCGCGACAAAGACGGGGATGCGCTCGGATTGCAGTCGGCGCATGGCCGTGCGCGTCGGTTCATCCACCGAACGACCATCGGAGAATATGACGATGCCCGAGATGGGCCTTGCGGCGGCGAAGCGCAGGGCTTGTTCGATGGCGGCGCCGAGGCTGGTGCGTCGTCCGTCAGGTTCGCCGAGCGAGTCGGCCGCGATTGCTTCCGCGCTCATGTTGATGGGCAGGTCATACGCGCCGGCGTCAAAGCCGAGCCATCGCACGGTTCGTTGGTTCGAGAGGTCTGACCACATGGGCCAACTGCGTTCAATCGCGGCGCGGAGTTCGGCGTCGCGCGTGCGCCGCGCTGATCCCTCGCCCGGCGCGTCGGCAATCGTCATCGACGCCGAGCGATCCGCCAGCACCAGAACCCAGTCACGCTCGACATGCTCATCGGGCTTGACCAGTTGCGGGCCGCTGATGATCAGCAGAATCGCCAGCAGCAGCAGCGCACGCACCACCGCCAACCCCGCGCGAACACCCTTGGGACCGGTGAGGTGTACATAACTCCACACAGAGACGCCCACGGCCGTAAGCGCCGCCAACACCCACCCCCACGCCGGAATCGGGCGTGCAAAGGCGAAGTCCACACCATCCTGCCCGAAGCGAAGTTGGTCGAGGCTGAACAGGGCATTGAGCAGTTCATTCATGCCGCAGCCTCCGACAGTGACGCGCTGGGCCCGCGTGATGCGGCACGAAGCGATCGCGCGTCCGCGTGGCTGAACAATCGCGCAAGGAGGAGTTCGAGCAGCGCGATGGCCAGGGCGGCCTGAAGCAGCGGCAAGGACATCGGTGAATCTCGCTGCGGATCATGCAACATCGTCGCGGGCGTGAGAACATCTCCCTCGCCGGGCGTCGCGTCGGGCGTCTGAGCCTCGGCGAGCCATCGAACGTCGCCCGCGACTCCGGCAAGCCACGCGGCGACCCGCGTGGGCGGCACGGCGTCGGTCTTGCCCGCGGCCAGGTCGGCATTGATCGCCACCAGCCCGCGATCCCCCCCCCTCGCATCGACGGCGTTCCAGAGTCCCGCGCGGCGCAGCGGCACGGCCGTGTGGCCCTCGGCGTCCACGCCCACGGCCTCCTGCAATCCCCCCCCCTCACGCGTCACGCTCCACGCACGCTCGACAAAGCGAAGTTCCACCGTTCGCGCGGGCACGCTCACGCGCGACCCGGCCAGTCCCGAGTATGAACCCTGCGCCCGACCGATGCCCTGACGCAGCATCTCGTGCATGAGCGGCACGAACAACGGGCGTCCCGCCAGGTCCGTCCACTCCGCCGACAGCGATGAGCCCATCAGCACCACCAGCCCGCGTCCGCCCCCCCCCTCGGGCGCGCCCGCAATCACCCACGGCGAACCGTCCGCCAGGCGCAGCACCGTCTCGGCCGGCGCCGGGGCGGCGATCGGAATCGATCGCCACACCCGCACGGGCTTGACGAGGTCTTCGAGTTCAGACGAGACCAGCGAAAGCAGACCCGACGCATCCTGTTCAACCGATCCCGCCGACAACCCCGCGCCCTGTGGCCATGATTGAACTTCGCGGGCCACGGTCCACTCAAGTTGCATCGCGGCGAGCATCTGATCCGCCCACAGCGGCGCGGCCTCCCGCGACGGCGGCAGGACAATCACGAGGCCGCCAGCCTCGACCATCAACGCGAGCCGTCGCCAGCCGTCGTTGGTGACGAGGTCCGCGGCCGCGACGATCGCGGCATCAAGACCCGCGAGTCTCGCCGCGTCGATCGCGCCGGGTTCGATGCCGACAACTTCGATGTCTTCGCCCTCGGCCGGTGCCCACATGCGCGAGTCGCCCGAGCCGGGCTGAAGCGCGAGGCGAATCCAGTCCGCGCTTGACAAGGGATCAAGCCCGGCTGAGAGGCCGACCTGTCGCGGCGCGACGATCGCCACGCGAAGACGCGGGCGAACTTCGATCACGCGACGATGGATGTTGTCCCCCGCGATGGCGTCGCGATCGATCTCGGCGATGATCACGCCGCGACCGGCGGGCAGCGCACCCCCGGCCATCACCGACGCCCGCGCCCGCGTTTCGCCAGGACGCCACGACACGGCCTGTTGCACCTGACCCGCCGCGCCATCCTCACCCACCAGACGCACACGCACGTTCGTCACTTCCGGCAGAGACACGCCCGGCCCGCTGCGCTCAAGATGCACCGTCACCTGCTCCTGCCGTGCCACTTCCGACGTGACGCCCGACTCCGCCAGCATCACCGCGCGAAGCGGCTCGACGCGCGTGATCGACACGTTCCCCACGCCTTCGCTCGCCGGTCGCGAGGCGATGAAAATCACATCATCCGATTCGGACAGCGACGTCAGCGCGGCATCGGTCATCACCGAACCTTCGAGAAAGTCGCTGAGCAACACGACCATATGGCGACCCGTGCCGGCTTGATCTTCGGAACTCAGGTGTGAACGCAGCGCGGCCACTGCACCCGCGATGTCGGCCCGGCTTTCGGTGGCCGTCGCTTCGGCGATGAGCGATCGAACACCGGCGATGTCATTGGATGCGGGCACGACAACCGGATCGGCCGGGCCGCCAAGGAGCACCAGCCCTGCGCGATCGCCTGCCGCGGCGTCGAGCCGCGCGAGGATCGCGTCGGCGAGACGTTTGTGGCGAACGAGCGTCTCTTCGCCGCTGGTGTCAATCGCCGAGGCCGTCAGACTGTTGTCCAGAACCAAGTACACCGTGGTCGCGCCCGAACCGGCGAGCAATCCTGCGGAGGACAAGAGCGGGCGTCCGAGCGCCACGGCGATCAGCGCGATCAGCAGGCATCGCGTCGCGAGGAGGATCAACTGTTCGAGGCGCAGGCGACGACGGTGTTTCTTGTACGCTTCGAGCAGGAAGCGCATGGCCGCCCACTGAATCGGCCTGCGCCGACGACGCATCAGGAAGTGAATGATGATCGGGATCGCGATGCATGCGACCCCGGCCAGCGCGAGCATGGGATGCAGAAAGGTCATCCGTACTTGCTCCGCTTGATCTCGGCGTTGCGCCGCGCGACGAACGTCGCCAGCGCGGGGCCAAGCCAATCGTGCGTGCTGATCCGTTCATACGCGAAGCCGAAGCCGCGCAGCACGCGATCCAGTCGATCGTTGTGCCCGTTGATCGCTTCGAGATATGCCTGGCGAATCGCCCGTGGATCCAGGCGAAGGCGCGGTTCGCCCTCAAGCCCCTCAAACGGCGCGGGCGCGGTCAGATCAAACTCAAGTTCAGAGCGATCCAGCACCTGAAATGCAATCACATCGTGCCCGCGATGTTTCACCCGCGCCAGCGCCGCACGCACCGCCTCGACATCCTCAAAAAAGTCGCTCACGATCACAATCAGACATCGATTGGTGATCTTCGCGAGCATCTGATCCACGGCCCGCCCGAGGCTCGTGGGGCGCGACTGATTCTCGGCCGTGAGAGGATGCGTCGAGAGCGCGCCGACAACCTGACGCCAGGTTCCCTGCGCGCTGGAGCGGCGGACCATCGCGCGAACCTCATCGGCATAGACGATCAGGCCGACGCGATCGCCCTGACGCAGCGTGATGTACGCGATGGCCGCGGCCATGGCCGTGGCGTGGTCATACTTGGTCCAGTTGCTTCGCCCGTCGGGGCTTGTGGTGCGGCCCGCGCCGGAGGCCTCGGCGAAGGATCGCGAGCCGAAGTTCATCGAACCCGATGAATCGACCATGACCATCAGGTCGAGGTTGGTCTCCTGCTGATACTGCTTGAGGTGCAGTTTGTCCGAGCGGGCGTAGACCTTCCAGTCGAGGTGGCGAATGTCATCGCCCGCGACATACGGCCGGTGCTGGGCGAACTCGACGGAGAATCCCTGGTACGGCGAGCGATGCTGCCCGCTCATCACGCCTTCGACGATCATCTTCGCGCGAAGTTCGAACGAGCCGAGGCGCGCGAGCGTCTGCGGATGCAGATACAGCGAGGCATCCGCCTCCGGATGCGACCCGCCGCGAGGCGTCACGCCCGATGTGTCCGACTGGGCCATCGACGTATCCTATCGGTCCAATCGCCCGGGGCTGCACGAAGGCCCGCGCGGAGTGTTCTGCCGCATTCCGTGGACGTACTCGACGGCGCGCTCAGGGTGGCTCGCGACTCGCCGGCCGGCTCAGGGTGCCTCGCCACTCCGTGGCGAGTCACTGGGTGGTCCTGCCACTCCGTGGCAGGTCCTATGGGTGGCCTCTGCCACTCCGTGGCAGCTCCGGGTGGTCCTGCCACTCCGTGGCAGGTTTTTCACGGCCGCATCGCCACACCTCGCCCCAACGGGGCGACGGGCTGTAGCCACGGGTGGAGCGACGCTGCGCAAGCAGCGAGCGCAACCCGTGGAACGCACGTTTGTTGTTCATTCCTGCCCCGGCGGGGCAGAGGAGCGATGAGCGATTCAAACCCGGCCCATAGAATGATTTCGCATGGGAACCACCACGCGGCCAAGCCACTACTCCTCCGCCCCTCCGAGGCGGGTCTGTTAAATCATCACGCTTTCCACGGGTCCCGCAGCCGCACGCCTTGGGCATCGCTTTGGATGGCCGCGATTTCGCTATCGGGTTGGATCCACGCACCGGGACATGCCACCCCGATGGGTTGTCAGGTCACCGAACCAGAAGTGATGAGAGGTCGAGTAGGCGACTATCCTATCGCCATGGACTCAAACGATGTAGCCGTAGCGCTCGCACTTCACGGTGAATTGCGGGAGGGCGTGGTGAAGAGTGCTCTTAGGCTGTTTCGGGATCTAGCTCAACAGCCCATTCACGCGTGTAGTGGATTGCTCGCCGATCGGCTGTACTACTGGCAGTGGAAGAACCGCGTCAACTTGGCGACTCGCGCTCAGCGAATCATGAAGGAGCGATCGGTGGCGTGCAAGGTTGTTCCTCCAGATTTCCTCTTGCCACTGCTTGAAGCGGCCGGCAATGCAGAAAACGAGGAGATACAGGAGCTGTGGGCTCGACTTCTCGTAGGCGGAATTCAATCGGGCGCAGCGCGTCATCCACTCTTAGTTGACACGCTACGACGAATGTCACCGGAAGATGCGAAGGCGTTTGCGGCCGTGCCAACCGATTGCGTTCCTGGGCATGATTACTCGCTGTTCGTTGGCATCGAAAGCGATCTCTACCCCGCATGCGCACGTCTGCGAATCCTTGGCCTAGTTCACGTCAGTCCAGGTGCCCAGGATCACCGGGAGGGCGTAATGTTGGCACTTTCGGACCTTGGTGTGTTGCTCTCGTCGGCACTTCAACTCCGGCATCCCCCTTCTGGGAGTAGGCCGACCTCTATTGTCAAGTCGATTACCGGCGAGTTCCGCATGCTCGCTTTGGCGGAATCCTCATCTCGAACCGATGCATAGAAATGGCTGTCAGATTCCCCAAACGCCACGGGTGCTTCGGGCAGCATGGAAATGTGGGTGCATCAAGGGCGGCCGAACATCGACATAGTCATCCAACGTGCTGCGCACGCCCCGGTGTTCGTGGCTTCCATGGCGTGCATGCACGGCCACAAGGCTCATTCGGCAAGTAGTGCCTCCACATCCAACGCCCGCGTGTACATGGCAATCGCGCCGGTGCGATCTCGCGGCCATTGTTCGTGAGGTCGGTCGCGGTACAGTTCCACGCCGTTGCCGTCAGGATCTCGCAGGTACAACGCTTCGCTCACGCCATGGTCCGCAGCGCCATCGAGCGTGATGCCCGCGGCGAGGACGCGGCGGCACGCATCGGCGAGCGCGGCCCGCGTCGGATAAAGAATGGCAAGGTGATACAGCCCTGTCGCGCCTCGCGCGGGGGGTTGGCCGCCACGACTTTCCCATGTGTTCAACCCGATGTGATGGTGATAGCCGCCCGCGGACACAAACGCGGCCTGATTCCCCATGCGCTGCTGCACCTCAAACCCGAGAACCCCGCAGTAGAACTCCAGCGAACGCTCAAGGTCCGCCACCTTCAGGTGAACGTGTCCGATGCGAACCGCTGGGTCAATCGGCGCCATGGTGTTCATCATAGATCACGCCCGCCCGAACTCCACGCAACCACGCACTCCCTACACTGATTCATGCCGGCGCGATCATCCAAACGCGAGAACCACGCGTCCAGGCGCACGACTAACGCGCGGCAGCGCGAGACCCATGCGTCCAGGCGCGGATCGTGTTCATCCGCCACGGCCGTGTCGCTGCCTGTGCTTGACTCACGCCCGCGCATGAAGCGATCAAGGAACGGTCCTCGGCGGGCGATCGTGCTGATCGTCGTTCACATCATCTTCGCCATTCACATCGGGCAATGGCTGCTATCCGGATTGCGAACGGGCCAGCGAGCGACGCTGTCGCCGATCGAGCCGTCCGAGTCGATGTACGCGCTCGAACTTGGCCAACTCAACGCGGGGTTTGTGTTCTTCATCCTCGCGATTCTCGCGACACTGGTCTTCGGGCGATACTTCTGCGGGTGGGGGTGTCATGTCGTGGCGCTGCAGGACCTGTGCGCGTGGGCGATGCGCAAGGCGCGAATGCGGCCAAAGCCGTTTCGCACGCGGCTGCTCGTCTGGGCGCCGCTGGGCCTCGGCCTGTACATGTTCGTGTGGCCCACGTTTCATCGCGAGGTCATCACGCCCATCGTCGGCGCGGCGAACATGCCGACGTGGCTCGGGCAGGCCGCGCCGTTCCCCGGCTTTCAGCCGCACTTCATCGTCGAAGATTTCTGGGCCACGTTTCCGCCGTGGTATGTCGCGATTCCGTTCCTCTTCGTCTGTGGGTTCGCAGCGGTGTACTTCCTGGGCGCGAAGGGCTTTTGCACCTACGGCTGCCCTTACGGCGGATTCTTCGCCGTGGCGGACAAGGTCTCGCCCGGACGCATCGTCGTCAATGACAACTGCCACCAATGCGGGCATTGCACGGCCGCGTGTACCTCCAACGTCCGCGTACACGAAGAGGTCCGCGACTATGGCATGGTGATCGACCCCGGGTGCATGAAGTGCATGGACTGCGTGAGCGTCTGTCCGAACGAGGCGCTGTCGTTTTCGTTCGCACGGCCGTCAGCGTTTGTCAAACCTCGCGATGCGTCGGCGAAGTCGCGTGCAGCGCGACGGGCGGCACGATCACACGCGTTTGACCTTTCGATTCGCGAGGAGATCGTCTGCGCGGTGTTGTTTGTGGCGCTGCTGGTGGCGTTTCGCGGGATGCTGGGGATGATTCCGCTGCTGATGGCCGCGGGGCTGGCGGGGATCGGCACGTTCGCGGCGTGGAAACTCTGGTCGATCGCGCTCAAGCCCAACGTGCGGCTTCAGAATCTGCAACTGCGAAGCAAGGGCCGTCTGACGCGCACGGCCGGGGTCTTCATCCCCGCGACGATCCTGCTGCTGAGTTCCGCCGCGTGGTCGGCGGGGGTGAAGTACAACCTGTGGCGGGCCGATGCGCTCGATGTTCGCATCACGGTGGCGATGCACACCGTGTTCGCACCCGGGTACGCGCCCGAGGCGAGTGATGCGGCCACCGCGCAGCGCGCTGTGGCGCATTTCACTCGCGCGATGCGGCCGTCGGAGGGCGGCTTTGGGTGGGGTTTGAATCCCGACGCGACCATACGCCTCGCGTGGATGTATGCGGTGCTGGCGCGGTTCGACCAGGCCGAGCGCGTGATGTTCGATGCGATCTTGCGATCGACGCCGAGCGAGACGATGATTGATGATCTGGCGCAGTTGATGGCCGCACGCGGTGCATCGCCGGATGAACTTCAGCGCACGCTGGAGCGAATCTCGGCTGCACATCCTCGCCTGCCGGGGCCGCACCTTGCGCTGGCGCAGATGGCGATGGGTCGCGGCGAGGCGGAGGCGGCGCACGCCCGCATCGTGCAAGCCCAGGAAGTCTCAGCGCGATCGGCACGGCATCAGGTCTGGGCCGGGCAGTTGCTGTTCGCCCTTGGCCGTACGGATGAAGGCTTCGCCGCGCTGCGGCGAGCGGTGGAGATTGAGCCTCAGTCGCCCGCCCATCGCGCGACGCTCGCGATGGCCCATGCGGCTGTCGGGGATGCCCAACAGGCTTTGGAGAACATGGCAGCGGCGGCGGAACTTGGCCCACGAGATGCAGAGATCGCCCGCGCCCATGCGGCTCTGCTGCGTGCGGCCGGTGAAACCACCCAAGCCGAACGGGAAGAGGCCCGGGCCAGGAGGCTCGAATCCGCCCAAAATACCCAGATGCCTGACAAATAGTGCTTTGTCCCCTTGCGAACCGGCCGGGCATCCGGTACGCTCCACATCATCCATCGGGCGGATTCCGGGCCGGCCGTGTTGCGTCGTGCCCCCGTTCGGTCGTGGTTCAGCGTCGGTCCGGCTCGTCGAACACCGCCGGTGCTGGTTGTTGTTGGCTCATCATGTTTCGGAGGAACACCCCGTGAAGAATCGACTCCGCGCTTTGGCGCACACCGCTTCGGCCGTGGCCGTCGCCGTCGTTTGCTTGTTGGCCGCGCCCGCGCAGGCGCAGATGGAGCCCCACCCGGGCGTGATCGGTGGCGCGCTTGATGCCGGGCCCGACGTGATCGTCGGCGATCTGCATCAAGTGACTCGATGGACGACCATCGGCGATCTGACCGCGTACTCCGTCGGCACCGTGTCATGCAACATCGGCGACATTCCACTCAAGTGGATCGCCAGCACGCATGAGCACCCCGTCATCGGCCAGAACATGTTCCGCCTCAAGGATGGCATCTATGAGCAAATCGGCCAGTCATGGCTCAAGCACGGATTCACCGCCCTGCAAGAGAGCCTGTGCGGCGCGTGCATCCGTCACCCCAACGGCACGGCCCTGGGCGTGAACTGCTCAGACCCATATTCCGCCTCGCTCAACGGGTCTCACACGTTCAACCGCCTCGGTCCGAAGTTTCAGGTCAACGCCGCAACGGGCCTGTTCACCTATCCCCCGTTCCAGGCCACCATCTCCAACGGGCTGAGCCGACGGCTCCAGGTGCGCAACGTGGATGTCAACCCCGCGCTCAATCCGAACACGCTCTACGTCGTCGAAGGCCAGTATGTCACGCTTGATGACACGGCCTTTGGCAATGGCGCGAACAACGCCTCCTATCGCCAGGTCTTCGTGACCAACTCCTCGTTTGACTTGAGTTTCAACCGGCAAAGCCCGCCGTTCGTTTCGCAGACGCGGCGCGAACTGCCCGCGATCTATGCCTGGCGGGAGTTTGATCCCCAGGTCTCGGTGCAGATCATCGACATTCCCGGTGATGGGCGGATGCTGGTGGCCCATCGCGTGACGGACCTCGGCGGCGGAAACTGGAAGTATGTGTACGCCGTGCAGAACCTCACGTCCGATCGCAGCGGTGCATCAATGACGTTCCCGAAGATCACCAGCGCGGCCGTGAACAATCCGTACTTCCGTGATGTGGACTATCACTCGGGCGAGCCGTATGACAACACGGACTGGGTCCGCACCGAGGGCGACATGTTCGTCGCGTGGACCAGCCCCGAGACGTTCGCGCAGAACGCCAACACCAACGCGCTGCGCTGGGGCACGATGTACACCTTCGCGTTTGAGTCGAACACGGGTCCGAATCCCAACGCCGTCGCGACCATCGGCCTGTTCAAGCCCGGCACGCCGGATTCCATCGAGGTTCCCGTGCCCTCGCCGGGATGCTGGGCGGACTGCGATACCTCCAGCGGCTATGGCGTGATGGACATCTTCGACTTCCTGTGCTTTGGCAACAAGTTCGATCAGGGCGATCCGTACGCCTGCGACTGCGATGTCAGCACGGGCGCGGGCGTGTGCGATGTGTTTGACTTCCTGTGCTTCGGCAACGCGTTCGCCGCGGGTTGCAACTGAGTTGCCCGTATGATCGGCGTCATCGCGGGCTTCCCGACGGGAGGCCCGCTTCTTTTTTGTCTCGCACAGGCCCCGAGTTGATCGGGTCATGCGTTCCGTGAATAATCATACATGTCCGACCGCCTGCGCCGACAACGCCTGATCGCCGAGACTCTCGCGAAGGAGTCGATTCCGAATCAGGAAGTGCTGCGCCGTCGCCTGGCCCGCGCGGGGCTGAACGTCACCCAGGCCACGCTCTCGCGCGATCTGCGAGACCTGGGCGCTGTCCGCGGGCAGGAAGGGTATCGACTCGCCGGCGCGCCGCCCACGGCCCCGGCGATCCTCGTCGAGACGCTCAAACTCTTCGTCCGCGACATTCGCATCGGCGGCACGATCGTTGTCCTCAAGACCGGCGCGGGCCAGGCCCAGATCGTCGCTTCACAACTCGACCTCGCGCCTCTGACCGGCCAACTCGGCACCGTCGCCGGCGATGACGCCATCTTCATCGCCGCCAACGACGCCCGCGCTGCGCGGTCCATCGCGCGAAACCTCCGAACCTTCATGCACACGCCGAACAACGGAGGTCGATCATGATTCGCACGGCCATCGTCGGCGCGGGCGGATACACCGGCGCTGAACTCATCGAACTGCTCCTCGCACACGCGCAAGCCGAGATCGTCGGCGTCTTTGGCTCCGCGTCGCGAAGCGAAACGCGCCCGCAAACCATCGCGGATGTTGCGCCGCGATTTCGCGATCGCCTCGATCTGCCCGTGTTGCCGGCATCGCCGGAGGCCATCGCCGCGACGATGCCCGAGGCCGTATTCCTCGCCACACCGCACGAGGCGAGCCTGCACCTCGCGCCAGCGCTTGTCGAGCGCGGCATGTGTGTGCTTGATCTTTCCGCGGCGTTTCGACTCAAGGATGCGACGCTGTATCCGCGCTATTACGGCTTTGAACACACACAGCCGATGCATCTGGCCCGCGCGGTCTATGGCCTTGTCGAACTGGCGCGGGAAGACCTCGCGCGGGCGGACCTCATCGCTGTGCCGGGGTGTTATCCAACCTCCGCGATTCTGCCGCTGGCCCCGCTGGTTCGCGCGGGCGCGGTCCGCGGCGGTACACGGCCCATCATCGACAGCACCAGCGGCGTCAGCGGCGCGGGACGCTCACCCACGCTTCGCGGCATGTTCTGCGAAGTCAGCCAACAGCCTTATGGTGTCTTCACGCATCGACACGGACCGGAGATCAACGCCTATGCCGGAACGCCGGTGATCTTCACGCCGCATCTCGGGCCGTATGACCGCGGCATTCTCAGCACGATCCACGTCGAACTCGCGGATGGATGGAGCGAGTCGCGCGTGCGCGAGGCGCTGGCCACGGCCTATGCCGACGAAGCGTTTATTCGGCTTCTGCCGGCGGGTGCGTGGCCCAGCGTCGGTGATGTGCGCGGCACGAACTTCTGCGACATCGCGCTGGCCGTCGATGATGCGGCGCGACACCTGATCCTTGTCAGCGCGATTGACAATCTCGTCAAGGGGGCGTCGGGTCAGGCCGTGCAGTGCATGAATGTGCGATTCGGCGTGCGTGAGGCGCTTGGCCTTCGAGGGGGGGGGAGCGCCGCGGCCGCGGCCATGCGTCCATGACCGCCATGCCTCCCATCATCGTCAAGGTCGGCGGCGCTGCGCTGGAATCGCCCGGCGCGGTCGAACCGCTCTGGGCCGCGCTGGCGCGGATTCACAGCGCAGGACCGCGCGTTGTTCTTGTGCATGGCGGAGGCGCAGCCGTGGATCGCAGGCTCGCCGCGCTGGGCCTCACATCCGAACGTCGCGAGGGCATTCGCATCACGCCGCCAGCACACATCGACCACGTCGTTGAAGTGCTCGCGGGGTCGACGAATCTCTCGCTGGTGTCGGCGCTGCGGGGCCATGGCGCGCTGGCCGTGGGCCTGCGACTTGCCGACGGCGGCACGGTCATCGCCCGCAAGTCGACGCGATTCGCGTTTGATCCGGGGTGCGTGGGCGAGATCATCGGCGGCGATCCCTTGCTGCTGAACACACTGCTGCACGCGGGATATCTGCCGATCCTGTCGTCGATCGCGCTGGATGAGCATTCACGGCCGTTGAACATCAACGCCGATGACGCCGCCGCGGGCCTCGCCCGCATCATGCACGCGCGAGAACTGATCCTGCTCACCGATGTTCCCGGCGTGAAGGATGCCCACGGCCAGGTCATCACCGACTTGCACGCGGGCGACATCGCGGATCTTGTCGATCGCGGCGTGGTTCACGGGGGCATGATCGTGAAGGTTCGCGCGGCCGTGGACGCGGCCGAAGCCTCCGGGCGTGCGGTCATCATCGCGTCGTGGAATCGGCCGGAGGATCTCGTGCGTATCGCCGCGGGACAGCACGCGGGCACGCGCATCCATCCATCCGCCGCGGCGATTACCGAATCCGCAACCATCTCCACCACCGCGCCACGCGCCTGACCCAACGGGGGACTCCGCCATGTCCGCTTCATCGCTATCGCCATTGAACTGCACCGACGTGCTCTCGATCACGGACCTCTCGGCGTCGGAGATCACGCGCGTGTTCGACACGGCCGAGTCGCTGACGCTGAACATCGCGCCGCACCGCAGGGCGCTCGATGGGAAGGCGATCGCGCTGCTGTTTGAAAAGCCCTCGCTGCGGACGCGCGTGTCGTTTGAAGTCGGCATCGCGACGCTCGGCGGCATTCCCATCACGCTGGATCACGGCTCGCAGCGCCTGGGCCAGCGCGAGTCGATCAAGGACTACGCGAAGAACCTCGAACGCTGGGTCCGCTGCATCGTCGCGAGGACGTATTCGCACCAGACGCTCGTGGAACTCGCGGGCAGCGCTGACATCCCCATCATCAACGCGTTGTCTGATCTTGAGCATCCGTGCCAGGCGCTGGCGGACCTGCTCACGCTGCGGCAGCGCCTCGGCGATCTTCGTCGCGTGCGGCTGGCGTATGTCGGCGATGGCAACAACGTGTGCCACTCGCTGATGCTCGCGTGCGCGACGCTGGGCGCTTCGATCACGGTCATCACCCCGCCCGGCCACGAACCGCGCGACGCCGTCACGACCACCGCTCGCCACCTCGCGGGCGTGAGCGGGTCAAGCGTGACGCTGACGCATGACATCGCGGGCGTCGAAGCGCATCACGCGGTGTACACCGATGCGTGGATCTCGATGGGACAGGATGATGCGGATGGCAGCCGGCTTCGGGCCTTGACGCCGTATCAGGTCAATGCCGAGGTCATGGCGCTGGCGTCGCGAACGCTGGACAAGCCCGCGCTGTTCATGCATTGCCTGCCCGCGTCGCGCGGGCGCGAAGTGACGGATGAGGTGATCGACTCGCCGCAGTCTGTGGTCTATGACCAGGCGGAGAATCGCATGCATGCGCAGAACGCGCTGCTGCTGCATCTGCTGACATCGCATCACGCGTGATGGTCACAAATCTCGCCCTGACAAATGGTGGCGCGGGCGTCCCACCCGCACGGTTGGTGGCGCGGGCGTCTCGCCCGCGTTCGCATCATCATCCCCGCACCATAGCCAGCAGCGCCTCATGCACGGCCCCGTTGGACACGATGCAGTGCGCAGATCGCACATCCCCGCGGCCGTCCCAATCCGTGTATCGCCCTCCCGCCTCTTCGATGATGACCTGCGCAGGGGCGACATCCCACAGGTTGACGATCGGATCCACCGACGCTTCCACGCGCCCGGTCGCCACGAGGAAGTGTCCGTAGCAGTCGCCCCACCCGCGCGTTGATCGCAGCCCGGCGGACATGGCCGTCAGCGCGCTGAGGGTTCCCGCCTTCTTGAAGTAGTCCGCCGCGCTCAGGCACACCACCGAATCATCCAGCGTCGCGACGGTCGAGACGCGTGCGGGCGTCGCTTCCCCCCCCCTGGCCGCACGCCACGCGCCAAGCCCGCGACCGGCCCACACCATCTCGCCCAGCGCTGGAAGGCAGATCGCCCCCGCGACGCTGCGCCCCTCGCGCATCACGGCCACGAGCGTGCCATACAGCGGCACGCCGCGCACGAACGAGGCCGTGCCGTCGATCGGATCGATCACCCATGTGTATCCGGTGGTTCCGGCGTGTTCGCCGAACTCTTCGCCGATGATGCCGTCATGGGCGAAGGCCGTGGCGATGCCTTCGCGCACGAGGCGCTCGCAGGCGAGATCGGCCTCGGTGACGGGCGAACCGTCACCCTTTTCCCGCTGGGCATAGCCGCCGGCGTGAAACCACGGCAGGGTCAGTTCCCCGCCGCGCTGCGCGAGATCCACGGCCAGTCGCAACCTCGCCTGAAGTTCCTGATCGCTCATGGATACAGCGTAGCCGACGCGCGCGGCACTCAGACTTCCATGATTTCCTTGCCCTTGTCCTCGACGATGCGATCGACCTCGCCTTCGTACTTCTTCAGGAGTTCCTGAATCTCGGTCTTGAGCGTGTCGATTTCATCCTCGGGGAAGTTGGCGCCGGGCTGCTTGGTCAGGGCGTCGGCGTGCTTGTTCGCGTCGCGTCTGGCGTTGCGCATGACCACCTTGGCCTCTTCCGCGAACTTCTTGCAGCGCGTGACGAGCTGCTGCCGACGTTCGCCGGAGAGCGGCGGAATGCTCAGCCGCAGCTGCTTCCCATCCGACATCGGGTTCAAGCCCAGGCCCGACGCCTCGATCCCCTTGCGGATGTCGTTGAGCGTGCCGGGGTCGAACGGCTTGATGAGAATCTGCGTCGCCTCGGGCACGCTGATGGCCGCGACCGACTTGATGTCCGTCGTCGCGCCGTAACACTCGACCTTGAGGTATTCGACGAGGGCGGTGGAGGCACGGCCGGTGCGCAGGCCGCGAAGTTCGTGCTTGAGATAGTCCATGGCCTTGACCATGGCCTCTTCCGCTTCGAGAAGAATGGTGTCCGGGTCACTCATGCGTTGTGGCTCCTGTCGCCCGATCCCCGCGGGCCGTCGATCATACGCCTTGACCATGCGCCTCGTACACTCCGCCACCGATGCCGTTCCCCGACCCGCACACCTTTCGCTCATCCATCGAAGCCGCACGCCGCGACGACCCGCGCACGCTCGCGGTCCCCATCGTCGAGCGGCTGCTGGATGACCAACTCACGCCCGTGCTGGCGTACCGACGGCTGGTGGCGCCAGATGAACGCACAGCACCCTCGTTCCTGCTCGAATCCGTCGAGGGGGGGGAGCGGCAGGGCCGACACTCGATCCTCTCCGCCCAGCCCGCCTTTGAACTCACCGCCCGCGAAGGCGAAGTGGCGATCCTCGATCACCTGACTGGGCGACACACGACGGCCACGAGCCACGCCGACCCCCTGTCCATCCCGCGCGAGCGACTCGGGCACATCCGGTTGATCGTGCCGGCGGGCATCCCCCCCCTGCCGCTGCTCGGCGGCTGGGTCGGGTATGTGGCGTATGACGCCGTGCGGTACACCGAGCCGGACAAGTTGCCGTTCATGGCCGCGCCGCGCGATGATCGCTCGCTGCCCGACATTGACCTGGCGTTCTATGACAACGTCGTGGTCTTCGATCATGTTGACAAAGTCGTCAACGTGGTGCAGATCGCGCTGGTCGCTCCCGGAGATGATGTGGAGGCGGCGTACGCCGCCGCGATCGCCCGACTCGAGCGGCGAATCGCAGCGCTTCAGCATCACAGCAAGCCGCTGGCCTGCGGGCGCGTGGGCAGCCCCCCCCCTGTCGCGCCCCTCCCCTCGAACATCACCCGCGAGCGCCACGCCGAGATGGTCGCCCGGGCGCTCGAATACATCCGCGCGGGGGACATCTTTCAGGTGGTCCTCGGACAGCGGTTTGAGCACGTCTCCACGGCCGATCCCTTTGACGTGTATCGCGCCCTGCGCGTCGTGAACCCAAGCCCGTACATGGTCTATCTGCAATCGCAGGGATGCATCCTCATCGCGTCAAGTCCGGAGATTCTCTGCCGTGTGCGCCGACGCGATGACAACCTCATCGTCACCAACCGCCCGCTCGCGGGGACGCGCCGCCGCGGCGCCACGCCGGAGGAGGATGCAGCGCTGGAGCGTGAACTCCTCGCGGACCCCAAGGAGCGAGCCGAACATGCGATGCTCGTGGACCTCGGGCGAAACGACGTCGGTCAGGTGGCCGTGCCGGGCACGATTGAACTTCCGCGGATCATGGACATCGAGCGCTACAGCCATGTGATGCACATCAGCAGCACGATCACGGGGACGATGCGTCCGGGGCTGGATGCGTGGGATGCGCTTCGCGCGGCGCTGCCCGTGGGGACGATCTCGGGCGCCCCCAAGATCCGCGCGATGCAGATCATCGACGAACTCGAGCCGATCCGTCGCGGTCCGTATGGCGGCGGCGTCGGCTATGTCGGCCTCGATGGGCAGATGGACATCGCGCTGACGCTGCGAACCATCGTTGCGCCCACGCGCCTCGCCGACGCCGGCCGCTGGACCTACCACCTTCAGGCATCCGGGGGCATCGTCGCGGATTCGCAGCCCGAGGCGGAGTATCAGGAGACGGTGAACAAGGCGGCAGCCCTGGCGCGGGCGATCAACCTCGCGGAGACAGCCTTCGCGGGCGGGGCCGTCTGATAACCCTTTGCTTCGTCCGATGATCGCAAGGACTGCCGGTTTATGGGACATCCGGACGCGTCGGGTGAGCGTGCGATGCCTATTGACAAACGGGATGGAATCTGGTACAACAGTGGGCAGGAGTGTGCCTTTCGGGGGTCGCAGCGTAGATGGCACACTGGCATTGGTGAGGAGGTTGTGGTTTCGCCCGTGGCGAGCAACAGGCGGCGCGGATGTCTGTGAGCATCCGGCGAACGAGAGCACTCGGAAAAGGAGATTGAAATGTTGAGATCGATGCTGGTTGGACTGACCATGGGCACGCTGGCCCTGACGTCGGTCGTGTCGGCGCAGACGGGGACGAACTGTCTTCGTACGCTGATGGACGCCAACAACAGCGGGAACAGCGGCGGCGTGGTGTACTTTGACCTCGCCATCGGCCCCAATGCGTTGACGTTCACGGATCTGTACCTGAACCTCGCGGTTCCGGAGCAGGCCAATGTGCAGATTACGGTGTATGTGACCTCGCCGGGCATGTCACATGTCGGCAACGAGCTCAACCTCGGCGCCTGGACGCAGGTCTCCGGCGGTATCGGCGTGTCGGCCGGTCCGCAGCAGGCCACGCATGTGCCGCTCGACAACACCTTCGTCCTCAACGCCGGCTCGACGCAGGGCGTGGCGATTCGCGCGCTTGCGGCGCAGGGCACGGGTGGACTTCGATATACCAACGGGACGGGAGTCAATCAGGTCCACATGAACGCCGACCTGACGCTCACCGGCGGCGCCGCCACCAATGCGCTGTTTGGACCGAGCGTGTTTACGCCGCGCATCTTCAACGGCTGGCTGTACTACAACGGCGGCACCGCGGGCTGCACGATCACGCCGCCCCCGCCCCCCCCGCCGCCTCCGCCGCCGCTGCCCACGGTCAACTGGACCATCAAGGCTCCGGCCCCTGAAGCGCGTTCACGCGGGGCGGGTGCGATTGTCGGCGACTACTTCTATTACATGGGTGGCGAGGCCGCGGGCGGCGCACGCAACCTCACCTGCTGGAAGTATCACATTCCCACCGACACTTGGTCGCCCATTGCCAACATGCCAAGCAACGGCGTCGGCAACGGCGGCACGAGCAACGTCGATGCGGCCGCCCTGGGCACCGACATCTACGTCGTCGGCGGCTTTGACGGCACGGTTCAGCGCCGCGAGGTCTATCGCTACGACACGCTGACCGACACGTGGGAGAACATCACCACCGACCTGCACCCGACGGGCATCTTCGCTCACGCCGTGGTCGCGGTCAACGGCCGCATCATGACCATTGGCGGCCAGCCCAGCACCACCACCTTCACCAGCGCCTGCTATCTGTACAACCCCGCCGCGCCCGCGGGGACGCGATGGACGGCCACATCCCCCCTCTCCGCGCCGCGCCGCTATCACGCGGCGACGGTGATCGGCGATCAGGTCTGGGTCGGCGGCGGCATCGGCTCTGACACCGCGACGCAGATCAAGACCATCGAGGTCTACAACTCGCAGGCTCCAGCCTGGGCGCTCCAGACCGCGCAGGCCAACATCGGCCGTGGCGGTCCGGCCATGTACAACCTCAAGGGCGATCCATACCTGGTCACCGGCGGGTGGGATCAGTATCGCCAGCACACCGAGATCCTCTCAGGCTCCATGTGGGAGTACGAAGAAGGCGTCAACATCGGCGTGCGCACGCTCGCCTATGACGGCAATGATTCGATCATGATCAAGGCCGGCGGCTTCTCAGGCGCTGGCTTCCACAACACGCTGGAGGTCTATGAACTCTCCGGCGGGTGCGGATGCGTCTGCAACTACGACGTCTCCACGGGCCAGGACGTCTGCGACATCTTCGACTTCCTCACCTTCGGCAACATGTTCAGCGCGGCCGACCCGTGCGCGTGCGATCTCGACGTGAGCACCGGCCCGGCCGTCTGCGACATCTTCGACTTCCTCACCTTCGGCAACCTCTTCAGCGCTGGCTGCCCATAAGCCGGCTTGCGTGACGTCCACGACGACTCACCGCCGAACCGGGCCTTCCCGGTTCGGCTTTCTTTTTGTCGGCTGCGAGTATAATGAATCCATGCGGGGTTTCGGCCCCGAGTTCCCTGGAGAAAGGAGATTCCCATGTCACGCGTGTCCGCCGTCGTTGCCTTCGCCGGATCGTTGTCCATCGCCGCCGCCGCCCACGGGCAGTGGTGGTGGCCGCCCACCGATGGGTGGCGATTCACCCCCGAGTGTCCTTCGCCCACGAGCGTGATCGACATCACGCTGGCCGGCGAGTGGCCGCACAGCTGCGTGCCCAACGTCATCGACTTCACGCGGGCAGGCAACATCATCGACATCACCACCGAGCGAATCCCCCCGCCGGGCTTCTGCCTACAGGTCATCACGCGATGGTCGCAGCGGGTCGAGATCGGCACGCTCCCGGCCGGGGAATATGAAGTCTGGGCGACGCACCTGCTTGAGGGCCGGCCGGAACTTCCGCGCACGCTCCTGGGCACGATTCGCGTGGACCTCTCCTGCGGCGGGTGCTATCCGGACTGCGACACCTCCACGGGCATCGGCGTGCTGGACATCTTCGACTTCCTGTGCTTTGGCAATCGCTTTGCCGCGGGCGATCCCTACGCCTGCGACTGCGACACCTCCACCGGTCAGGGCATCTGCGACATCTTCGACTTCCTGTGCTTCGGCAACGCGTTCAACAACGGCTGCCCGTGATGGGCGCGCCGCGTTCTCGGGTGGCCTGTCGTTCCGCGGCGGGTCTTGGGTCGTCCGCCACTGCGCGGCGGGTCTTGAGTGGCCCGCGACCGCGTGGCGGGTCGGGGGTATCGCGCGACTGCGTGGCGGGTCTCTGCGCAGACGTGGTCAGTCAGCGATGGGCGACTCACTGCCGCGGCGAGCGGATCACACCGCTCCCGGAGCGAGCGGTCCGCCCGGGTCCCCCGCCCGCACAGCGCCCGCACCGACGCGCGATGCCCGAACATCGAAGCCGGAGCAACGGACTGCGATGGTCCGCCGCCGATCACTCGCCAGCGCTTCGTGTTCTGTTGCGCTTCATCCTCCGGCCCACGGCTACCCTTCCCCCTTGGCCCCGGTCCCATCCATCCTGACCATCGGCACCTTCGATGGTGTGCACCTCGGGCACGCCGCGCTGGTGCATCGCGCGCGGGAGGTCGCGGCTGATGTGGCGCGATCCGCGCTCACACACACCCCGCCGCGCATCATCGCCTGCACCTTTGATCCGCATCCGCTCACGCATCTGCGGCCGGAGTCCGCCCCCCCACGTCTGTCCACCTTTGAGCAGCGGGCGACATGGCTCAGACACCTCGGCTGCGATGAGGTCATCCGCCTCGAACCCACGCCGGAACTTCTCTCGCAATCCCCCGAGGCGTTCATCGACTCGCTTCTGGCCCGGCACGCGCTGGCGGCGATCATCGAGGGACCGGACTTTCGCTTCGGGCACCAGCGCGCGGGCGACATCGAGACGCTGCGCAGGCTCGGTCATCAACATGCGTTCGAGGTCCACATCGTCGAACCGATCACGACCTCGCTCACGGATCAGTCGATGGTCACCGCATCGAGTTCGCTCATCCGCTGGCTCATCGGCCACGGGCGCGTGGGCGATGCGGCGATGATCCTCGGCCGCGAGTATGAGATCACGGGCACGGTCGTGCGCGGGGAGGCCCGCGGGCGCACGCTCGGCTTCCCCACGGCCAACATCAACGCCCCGCACATGCTCCCGGCCGATGGCATCTATGCGGGAACCGCCCAACTCCCCGAGGGTCATTGGCTGCCCGCGGCGATCAGCCTCGGGACCAAGCCCACGTTCGGCCGTTCGCAGCGCACGCTCGAAGCGATGCTGCTGACCGCGGGCGGCGATTCATCCGCGAACTGGTCCCCCGCACCCATCGACCTGACCTATGACTGGCCGATCACGCTGCGATTCACCTCGTGGCTTCGTGAGCAACTGCGCTTTGCCCGCGTCGAAGAACTCACTCAGCAGATGTCGCGCGACTGCGGCCGCGTGATGGAACTCGCCCGAACCCGGCCGCATGTCGCGGAGCCTGTCGCATGAATCCATCATCCCCTTCGAACACCGCCGGGGTGTATGCCTCCAACGCGACCGCCCGGACCATCGCCGCGCACCTCGCGACGGCGAGGTCGATCGCGGTCCTGACGCACACCAAGCCCGATGGGGATGCCGTGGGCTCCACGCTGGCGATGGCCCGCACGCTTCGCGCGCTGGGCAAAGCGGTGACACTCGCGTATGCCGGGCCGCTGCCCTTCTGGCTGCCCGCGCTGGCGGGGGACATGCCATACACCCACATCTCCGGCGGCTCGGCGGTCAATCTTCCCGAGGTTGACGCGATCGTCATCTGCGACACCGGAAGCTGGGCGCAGCTCGAAGAGGTTGCCGAGTGGCTCAGTCCCCGCCGCGACCACGCATGCATCATCGATCATCACCGCTCGGGGGATGCCGATGTGGCCCCGCGACGACTGATCGACATCCACGCCGCCTCGACGTGCGAACCGATGGCCGAGGTCTGCACCATCCTCTTAACATTCGATTCTCCCGCGAAACTTCCGCTGGAACTTGCATCGCCCTTGTATGTCGGCCTGGCGACGGACACGGGGTGGTTCCGGCATTCCAACCTTCGGCCGGGGACGCTGCGGCTGGCGGCGGCGCTGCTGGAGGCGGGGGTGGATCATCCGGCCATCTATGCTTTGATCGAGCAGTCGGATCGTCCCGCGCGGATTCGCCTGATGGCCCGGGCGCTGGCTTCGCTGGAACTGCACGCGGGCGAACAGGTGGCCGTGCTGACGCTGATGCGGAAGGACTTTCACGACACGCGCGCGGACCCCGGCGATTCGGGGGGCTTCGCGGACATGGTGCTGGCGATCGCGACGGTCAAGGTTGCGGCCGTGTTCACCGAGGCTTTTTCGCCCGAGGGCCAGGGGCCGATCACCAAAGTCAGTTTCCGCAGCAAGGAGGGTCCGGGCGCGGTGGATGTGAATTCGATCGCCGGCCGGTTCGGCGGGGGGGGGCACATCCGCGCGGCGGGCGCCCGCATCCGCGGAGACCTGCACACGATCCGCGCTGCGGTGATCACCGCGCTTGCGGGGGCGGTGTAGAGATTCCCGCCGGGGCGGGCGTGATGAGGGCCCCAAGCGCGGACGGCGATTGACTCGCGCGGCAGGTCATGCCCCGGCCCATGCGGGTCATCGACGCCCATACAGTTGCCATCCTTTCCGGATTCGCGCATGGCCTCACCCGAGACACCCGAGCCGCCCGACCCAGCCAGCGCTGCCGCCGCGCCCATGAAGGCGAAGCGCATCCATCTCAACGGCTTCCTGAAACGCGTCGAGGATCTGGAGAAGACCGCGGGGAGTACACCCCTGCTCTTCCTGCTGGGTGCGGGGGCGTCGAAGCAATCGGGGATCAAGACGGGCGGCGAGATGGTGGCGGACTGGCTGGAGATGCTCCGGCGGGATGATCCCGACCACGAATCCGTGTCGAAAGACCAGTGGGCCACGCCCGAGCGCGTGGGCATCGACTCGTTCAACCCATCGGACCCCGCGGCCTCGTATCCCGATATCTTTGACCGCACGTTTCTCGACCGCCGCCCGGCGGGCTTTGATTATCTGGAGCGCGAGATCGCGGGCCGTGAGCCATCCTTCGGCTATTCAGTCCTGGCGCAAATTCTCGACCACACGCGACACAAGATCGTCATCACCACCAACTTTGACAACCTGGTGGTCGAGGCGCTGTCGATCTACACGGCGAGCACACCGCTGGTCTGCGGGCACGAATCCCTCGCGGGGTTCATCCGCGCGGTCCCCAATCGTCCGCAGATCGTCAAGGTACATCGGGATCTGTTCTATTCGCCGCGCAACTCATCGGATGACCTCGGCCCGCTGCCGGAGCGATTCGCGGAGGCGATCCGGGATCTTTTCAAGTCGCACATCCCGGTGGTCATCGGCTATGGCGGGAACGATGGCAGCCTCATGGGCGTGCTGGAGGAACTGGAGAAAGGGGATCTGGCGCAGGGCCTGTACTGGTGCTACTGGGATGGCGGTCCCGAACCCGGCCCGCGCATCCAAGCGCTGGTGTCGAAACTCGGCGGGTGGCTTGTGCCGATCGCCGGGTTCGATGAACTGATGATCAAACTCATGGACCGGCTGAAACTGGATCCACTCGACGCATTTCTTGAGGAGCGCGGCGTCGACCGCGCGAAAGCCTACAAGGAGAATCGGGACCGGCTCGCTGCGGACCTGACGGCCAGCGCGGTGTCCCGAGGCGCAGTGACAACGAAGCAGGAATCGGCCCGCGAAGCATCGGGCGATGCGCTCAAGGCTCTCAAGGCGTCGTTGTCGCGATGGTCGAGCAAGGCCACGCCCCATGTGGTGGACAGCCTGGCCAAGATGCAATCGGACCCGATTGAACGGGCGAAACTGTACGAAAGCGGCCTTGCGTCCCTCCCAAAGAGCGCCTGGATGGCCGAATACGCCGCGCTGTTCTATCAAGAGGATGGCGGCGATCCCGCTCTCGCGGACCACCTGCACATGCAGGCCACTGCGCTCGCACCGACCGACGCCGGTATACTGGGCAACTACGCAAACTTCCTCAGGAGAGTGCGCGGGGACCACGACGCCGCCGAGGCGATGTACAAACGCGCCCTCGAGGCCGACCCCCGCCGCGCCGCACACCTGAACAACTACGCGACCTTCCTCACGGATGTGCGC
>CAZTPJ010000031.1:26723-28292 GCA_964614515.1 uncultured Phycisphaeraceae bacterium
CCCCCGCCGCGCCGCACACCTGAACAACTACGCGACCTTCCTCACGGATGTGCGCGGGGACCACGACGCCGCCGAGGCGATGTTCAAGCAAGCCCTGGAGGCTGATCCCCACCACGCCAACACCCTGGGCAACTACGCCAACTTCCTCAGGGCTGTGCGTCAGGACCACGACGCCGCCGAGCTCATGTATAAATGCGCCATCCAGGCCAATCCCCGCCACGGCAATAACCTGGGCAACTACGCACTCTTCCTCACGGATGTGCGCGGGGAGCACGACGCCGCCGAAACCATGCACAAACGCGCCCTCGAAGCCGATCCCCGGGGCGCTGGCATCCTGAACAACTACGCGCTCTTCCTCACGGACGTGCGTAAAGACCACGACGCCGCCGAAGCCATGTACAAACGCGCCCTAGAAGCCGATCCCCGCGACGGCAACAACCTGAGTAACTACGCGAACTTCCTCAGGACTGTGCGTCAGGACCACGACGCCGCCGAGGCCATGTACAAACGCGCCCTCGAGGCTGAGCCCCGCCACGCCGGCATCCTGGGCAACTACGCGACCTTCCTCATGGACGTGCGTAAAGACCACGACGCCGCTGAGGGCATGTACAAACGCGCAATCGAGATTGACCCCAGCCACGCAATCACACTGGGCAACTACGCCTGCCTGCTGCTGTCCTTAGGCCGACTCGACGAGGGGCTGGCGATGCTGGACCGGGCCATCGCGGCCCTGCCTGATGGAACTCCAATCGCGATTCACGCCGAGTGCTGGATGTACGCGTACTGCCATCGGCCGCAGGCGGATCGCCCCGAAGCGCTGCAGCGCTTGCGACAACTCATCGAGGGCGGCGTGCGCACCGGTTCGTGGGACTTCTCAGGCATCATCGAGCAGGCCGTCAAGGCCGGGCACACCGAGGCTGCGCACCTGCCGCGACTGGCCGAGGTTCTCGCGGACAGGGCACAACCCGCGAGCCTCAGCGACTGGCCCGCGTGGCAGGCGGCCGCGAGTTCGTGAGCAGCGAGCGCCGGCGCGTGATCGGGCGTCGTGGTCCGCGTGAGGGCGCATCCTCGCGCAGCTTCGGCCGTGGCTGGGCCAGCCCCACGCGCGAGCGAGGATGACTCGGACGCGAGATAGGACAACTCGGCCGCGAACGAAGACAACTCGGACGCGGTCGATTGAGTCGTGGCCGGGGCCAGCGCAGGTTCAGCGCACCATGGCCGGACGTGATCGGGGGCGAGATCAGGCATGGTGTGCGCCTGCGGCGTGCGGGCCGTTGCCTGGGGAGGGTTGGCCGTGGCACTTCGAGGCGCGGGAATTGCCTTCGAAGGCCTGGCAAGTGTTCCTGGAGCGTGGGCAATTGGTTCCGGAGGGTTGGCAATTGGTTCCGAAGGGTTGGCAATTCCTTTCGGAGGGTTGGCAATTCCTTTCGGAGGGTTGGCAATTCCTTTCGGAGGCTTGGCAATTGTCTTCGGAGTGGACCCGATTTCTTTCGGAGGGTTGGCAATTGTTCTTCGAGTGGACCCAATTCCTTTCCGAGTGGACCCAATTGTCTTCGGAGTGGACCCAAT
>CAZTPJ010000031.1:28392-39179 GCA_964614515.1 uncultured Phycisphaeraceae bacterium
AGTGGACCCAATTCCTTTCCGAGTGGACCCAATTGTCTTCGGAGTGGACCCAATTTCTTTCGGAGGGTTGGCAATTGTCTTAAAAGGCTCCTCGTTTTCGGACATGGCGCGGGCCGCGGTCCCGCTCTTGCGGGCGGTGATGAGCCGGATTGTGGCGGTTTGTGCCGATGATGTGGCGGTTATACGAGCACGCGGGGCAACTCTTGCCGACGATCTGGCGCTGGCATGAGAAGCCAGCGCGGTTGTACAGCCTGGGCTGCCCCGCGCTTCACACCCCGACATCGCCACCACCCCCCCGCCCCCGCACAGCGCAGCGCTGCAGCGCGATCAAGCGCGGGCGGGCGCGGGGATGGATGCACGAGGTCCGAGCGCAGGGCACGCGGCCGTACGGATCGAAGCGCGGAAACAGCGCGGGGGGCGAGCGGCGTTCGAGTTCACCACGCGAAGCCCGCGCGGAGCGCCAACGGCCGTCGAGTTCATCGCGCTCGCCCAATGCCACGCACCCCCGAAGCCCTTGCCCCCGGCAGGCTCGGCCAACCCCAATCCGCCCCCGGCCCCATCCCCTCACGGCCCCTCACCCGCCGGCGACACATCCTCCCCCCGCGCCGGCCACACACCCCCATCACCCGGGGCGGAGGCGATTGGGTGATCGGGACTGGACTAAGGGACCATCTGGCTCTTGTCGCCCCGACTGGAGGGTGCTTTACGCAGAGACCAACCGATACCAACGGCTCCGCCCAATGCGGCCAGGCCTTTCGCTATATCCAGCGCAACTTCGGGTCTGTCGCGGAAGCCAACAAACAGGGCAGCGAGCCCGATGAGCACGCCGACGACCAACCAACGCACCCATCGACTGTGCGCGGCAGCCAATTCCAGCTGCTGCACTTCGAACTGATGATCGCGTTCCGCCAGTGCTGCGTGAAGCTCCAACTGCCGCTTCTGTAATTCGAAGGTACGGTCCACCTGTCGCTTGGCGACATCAGTCTGCGTGGCGGACGCTTCACGCAGGAGCTGGACGAAGTCGGCAACTACAGGCGTTTCAAGAATCTCTCGAAGACTCTCCGGCGCAGGTGAGTCCATGAGGGTGCCGGCGCTAGCTGTCTTCGAGCCGTCACCTGCCTGGGCCGCGGTTTTCGCCTCCACCCGTGGAGTATTCTCTGACGGATCTGGCACTGGAACGTCACCCATCGCTCACCTCCAACCCCTACCTAAGGCATAGTCAATCATCGTCCTCCCAACCGGAGGGAAGATCTTCCTCCCTTGCCGTTACGAACACCATGATGCACTGGCTGTACGGGATGACGAGGTAGTGCTCCCGAACGTCAAGAGGGTCGCAGTCTCCCTCGAGCCAGTGTTGGGCGCGTCCGGCACCCGTGCCTTCGCGAAACACTGAACAAGATGAATCAGACTTGAGGAACTTCATTGCGTCCACACTCTTCGGTGCGACACCCCGTCGGCATCGCCACAGGCCACAGGCTCGAAAGGCTTCCGAGCCAAAGCCCCACTGAATCAGGCCGCTGCGAATGCAGAGCGTGGCGCACGGGAAATGGGACAGATGGGTCCATCGGACCATCATGCTCGTCAGGCTCACATCGAATTCGCGAGCAGCCTCCTTGATGCTCGCCATCGTCGCGTCGGGCTCGCAGTTGACGTGAGGGGCTACCAGCTGTTTGGGCATCAAGAGCCCAGCCGCGAAGGCATCGGCCTGGCGTTCGACTTCCTTGTTCGATTCGAACTCCGTGAAGGACTCGATCGCCTCCCGGCGACGCACAAGGAATTCACGGTGACCATCCAAGAAGTAGTGTCCGAGTTCGTGGGCGATCGTGAACCGGACCTTCGGGTGGTGCATGCCGATCCGCGGCCAATGGTTGTACCGCGTGTTGTAGAGCAAGAGGAAGGTACCATCGTGGTAACTCAGACGGCCATCGAAACTGTCGCCGAAATCGTCGCCCTTGGCGAGGACTTGGCCAGACTCGGACGCGATGACCTTGAAGGGATCGACCGGCCCCGTGCAAAACCCATTGAGCTTGGAAACCTCTTCGCCCTTGGCAAGCGCAAAGTCGCGAGTCGCCTGTTCCTGTTTCCACTTCGGGTCAGCCACGGGGGGCATCTCCCCAGGGGCCGGGCTTCTTCGCCGCCTCTTCTTCGAGCGCCTTCACTTTGGCGGCAAGGTCGGGCGGAAGCGGCTTGTTCTTGCTCCGGCACAGGGCGAACACCTCTTGCTCCTCGGGCGTCAGCTGCGCACCAACCTCATGGGTGGCCGGCGCAGGGATCGGGAACACGGGCTCCTGGCCGCGAATCTTCCGCAGCATCCGATCCTTCTTGGCGTCGTTCATGGGTTCGCTCCCGATGGCATCCAGCATCTTCTCGATGTCCGCATCGGTTTCCGGGCGATGCCCCTTGGGCACTGTCGCCTGACGGATCAGGTCTTCAAGGTCGGGCTTTGGGAGTTGGTTAGTCATTGATGTACCCCAGACTCTTCAAATCGAAGCCCTTTTTCTTCATCTCACGAACGATGGTGTCCTTGGCACGACTCAAGTACCCCCGGATCGTTGCGGCGGTGTATGGCACGCCGTCGTTGTACTTGTCCCCCATCTCAACGGCCAGCGTGATGGAATTCAACTCGTAGCCACCCGCATCGGCCTTTGCCTGCCACAGGTCGCGCTGAATGTCTGGCAATGACGCGAAGACTTCGGCAAAAGCCTTGACCAGTAGAGTCGGTTTGCCTGATGGTTCTTCGCTTGGCACATTCGTCGTGACTGGCGCCAAATACTCGTCCAGCTTCTCGGGATCAAAGCCCTGCTCATGCAAATGCGCCTGCTGCCACTTTCGCCGGCCGGATCTCCATTCTTCTGCGATTCGCCTGGCAATCTTGTACAACACGGTCTGAATCTTGCCTTGGGATCCGTTGTACTGGGCACGCCACCTCCAGAACTTCCAAATCGCGATGCTCACCACATCCTCCGCGTCAGCGTTGGTCAGTGCGGTGTAACGCTTGCCGATCGCTCTTTCCAACGGGACTGCCCAGCGATCATGGATATCTGTGATGGCAGACTCGTCGCCGCCCATCATCTTGAGCGTGACGTCCTCCTGCCACCGTTCCTCGGGTGTCCGATCAGCCATGCTGTCGCCGTCCTTGTCGGTGCTGCTCCTGCACCACTAGATCATACGAGGGGGCGCTGCGCACCGTCACAACACAGTCTCTTGGAACTCAACCGCCCTACTCCCGGATGCACTGGGCGCGCAGCGCACTCTCGTACGCACTTCCGAGGACCAACTCGGAACCGGCTCGGCGTTCGAGTCGGCGGCGGCGAGGCCCCACACGGAGAATCGTTTATGAGCATCAAGATTGGAGGATACGACTTCGAAGGGCCCTACACCGACACCTCCAAGTTGAGGTACGAACAGGGCGTGTACAGCATCCTGGACCAGCGAACGGACGGCAAGTACCACGTCGTCGACGTGGGCGAGTCCGAGGATGTCCGTAGCCGCATCGAGAACCACAACCGTAGCGACTGCTGGAAGCGAAACCAGCGGGGGAGGCTGACGGTGGCTGTTCTGTACACGCCCGGGATGAGCGGGGATCGCCGCCGGGCGATCGCATGGGCCCTGCGAGAGCAGTACTCGCCCGCGTGCGGGGTTCGCTGAACCGGCCCGTCTGGGCCAGAAAGGAGTCTCGACATGAGATTTCAAGGTGCTCTCCTGCGAGAGCAAGGCGTAGAGTTCGCCATCATCGTGGTGAAGCCCCATGTGGTGCAATGCCAGGGCGAGGGTGAACAGATGATCGCGGCATGGCGAGCACGCTTCGGCGTGCCAGTCGTGCTTATGGCACAGGACGGTCGTGGTACGCCAACGTACCTCGGCCGCCCCGATATCGTTCGGTTTCTGAGCCGTGTTCCGCTCCGGTCCATCCCGTGGCGCGAGTACAGCCTGAACTGATTACACGCGCATGTAGAACCCACGAATCCGGTGCCGTCTGTGGGAGGGTCAATCTATGGGTTGCGCTTCTCCCGCTAGCCAGTGGGCAACGCTATACCCGTGTCGACAACCCATCGCCCCGTTGAGGCCCGAAGCAGCGCGGGACTCGGTGGGCTCGGTGTCTCGGTGGTGATGGTGTGCGTGCCGCGTGCTGGTCGGTGTCCGGACGGCCGCGTGTGCGGGACATCAGCCCGCGAGGTGCGCGAGAGTGCGGCTCAGCGTGTCCTGCATGTCATCCTTGCCCACCAGCGCGAACACGCACCGTCCGCCGCTTCGAGCCGCCCACAACTTCCCGATCAAGTCTTTCACTTTAGAGTCGTCGGTGGTGCGGTACACCTCGCCCTTGTATTCGACGACCGCGATGCGCCCATCCTTGAGTCTCGCCACGAAATCGGGATAGAAGTTCCCTTCGGCAAGGGGCAGGCGGAAGGCGAACTCGCCTCGCGTGAGATTGCGCACCCAGTAGGCCACGTTAGGGTGGCCGTCGAGGATCGCCGCGCAGCGCGATTCCTCCTCCTCCATGGTCCCGATGTTGGTGTAGAAGTGATTCCGCAGCACGAGCGGGCCTTGATAGATTGTCGTCGCGGGATAGATGTCGATCTTCCTGGGAAACGCGAAGACCACCTCAGGTCGGCATTCAACCCTTGGGCCTCTGTTCTCAAAGAGCACGGCCTGATACATCACATGTTGCGCTTTGATCCGATGGGCATCGATGCGATGCTCGATGGCCGCCACCAGACGCCAGCGCAGGGGCAGAAGTGTCTCGAATGCCAGCCCGCGCGTGATGTGGAGGTGGGCAAAGACCCGATCCAGAAACGCCCGCTTCTCGTGCTGCGTCGCCTCGGGGACCGTGACCTCGGCGTCGAGCCAGTCAATGAAGCCCTCGGGCGTCCTGGGGCCGCGAAGGTCGCGCAGCTGCATCTGTTCGGCGAGCCGCGTGAGCAGTTCGACGGCCAGCTTGCCTTCGGCCTTCACGTCGATGGTCGCCCCTGTCGTGGTCATCCTCGCCGGATCCAGCGCATCGTCGCCCAGCGCGGCATCGCACTCGCCCAACGTCCACTCAACATCCGCATCCATCGGATCAAAGAGCGTCCAGCCCTGGGGTGCTGAGGGGTCGGCGACGGCGAGTTGCGGCACATCGAGAGGATCGCCGAAGGAGGCCGGGTTGACGGGCCGACGTTCGAGCCTGCGCTGCACCTTCGCCACAGCGCGCTTGTCCTCGGGTGTATCAAAGATGCCGGCCAGCGCCTCGCTCTGCTTCGTTGTGAGGATGCCCCCCGTCCAGATCATCTCGGTTTCGTTCGTATCCGCGCGAGTCTCAAAGGCCACCGCCTCGCGCACATCCCGGGGCAGCGCGGCGATGGCCGTGGCGCTGGGCGCGGCCGTGATGATTTCGGCCACCGGCTCGCCAAAGAGCGACCCAGCCCCTCCCCCGCCGCCGCCGCCGCCTTCATTGGACACCGCGGCCTCGGCCTCGTACCGCTCGAAGCCACATTCGACCAAGGCATCCTTGATCGACGCCGCCGCCATGCCGAACTCTCTGCTGGTGACATAGGCGTACGCCTCGTTGAGCGCGTCGGTCTGTTTGGCCTTCACATACGGCATCCGCAGCACGCGCCCGAGCAACTGTTCGACAGCGCCCGTCGCCGACAGGTTCGCCACGCTGCACAAGACATACGCGAACGGACAATCCCACCCCTCGCGCAGCGCGCTGATGGTGATGACATACTTCAGCGGGCAGGCGCGATCCAGCGGTTCATCGGGCAGTTCATCCTTCTCGCCCGTGCGGATGGCGACCTCTTCCTCCTTGACGTTGTAGTCCTTCAGCAGCCAGGCCCTGAGCACGTCGGGCGTGATGCGTTCCTCACCCTCGCGCCGGCTCTCGGCCTGAAAGAGCACGATCGGGCGGATGTACTCGCCGCTGGACTTCTCTTCTTCCGCCGCCAGCCGCTCCAGTTCCTCCCGTTTGGTGATGGCTGACGAGATCGCCTCGTGCGGGTTGCTCCGCTCCACGAGGCGGATGGGCATCTTGATCATCTGCGCTGCCTTCAGTTCTGAGGCGGAGACGCTGAAGAGGATGTTGCTGCCGACCTTCTTGACCTTCCCGTCGGACCTGGAGATGACGTGCGCGGCGGGCGTGGCGGTGAATTCGATGATGCCCGAGGGGTTGAACCGCTGGAGCATGTCATGCGACAGATCGCTGCGGGCGTTGTGGGCCTCATCGACGATCACCAGCGGCATCCGCAGGCGAAAGACGTTGGCGAGGCTTTTGGCGAACGTGCCGCCCTCGGCCACCGGTTTCCCATCCGCATCCGTCTGTTCCAGGAGCGCCAGTTGCTTCGGGTTGAGGTTGGCAAAGTGGTCCATGAGTTCGCCGTTGCCGCGATAGACCAGCCGGCCTTCCTTGTTGGTCACGCGGAAGGTCTGCATCGTCGCCACGATGATCGTGGTGTCCGCATCCAGTGTGCCGGGCTTGACCGACAGCGCCTCCTCCACCGAAAGCACCGTCACGCACCCCTTGAACGCCTCATCAAGCGCGGCCCGATACGGGTGCCGCCGGTTGCGCAGGGCCTTGATGGTCTGTTCGACAATCGTGTTGCTCGGGGCGAGCCAGAGGACCATCGCCCGCTCGGCCTCAAGAAACGCCCGCGAAGCGACGCCCACGGCGTGAGCCGCGATGATGGTCTTGCCCCCGCCCGTGGGCACGCGCAGGCAGACATACGGGAACGCCTCGCTCTCGGGCCAGCCCGGAATCACCGCGTACTCGCTCGGGCGATTGAACGCATCGACCGGGCGGGACTCGCTTGCGTTGAACGCGGCGCGTGCGCCGCGTTCTTTCGCAGCGCGGAGGAAGGTCTCCAGCACCTTGAGGCAGTCGGATTGGTATCCCTTGAGGATGAAGTGACTCATGGGCTACCCACCCTTCTTCTTCCGCTTCTTCGCGGTCTTGGGGGTCTCGGCGGGCTTGAGTTTCTTCGTCCGCTCGACGATCTTGTCAAAGTCGCTCGTCGGCTCGCTGGCCTCGCGCTCCAGCCGCGCTGCGTCGAACTTCGCAAACTCGCGGTTCGCGTGCGCTTCGGCCATCGCCGCCGAGACCTTGCCGGCGTGGGTCAGGATGTTTCGCTCGTTGAACTTCAGGAACGCGTCGAGCTTCATCACCCAGTCGGCCATGTGCATGGGAACGTGACGGGCCGCCTGATCCTCGGCGTAGTCCAGGTACATGGTGACGATCCGGTTGAGCGCTTCAATCTCCTTCTCGCTCAGGTAGTTCTTGGCGATGCCGACATCTCCCTTGCGCACCGGCCCGCCGGGAGCGTTCTTCCACGTCGTCAGTCCCATGTTGGGCTTGTCCGCATCCGCCCGCGAGATGATCGTCTCCGCCGCGGTGCGTCCAGTGATGGCCCAGTGCAGTTTGTTCTGCACCGTGGCGTAGAACTCCTGCGTGAGCGGGGCGTGGGGGTCGTAGTCGATGCTTGTGGCGTAAATGTCCGTAATTTTCTGGTAGAACCGCCGCTCGCTCGCCCGGATGTCCCGGATGCGGGCGAGGAGTTCATCAAAGTAGTCCGCCCCCCAGTTCTTCCCCTCTTTCAGCCGCGCATCATCGAGGGCGAAGCCCTTGGTCAGGTACTCGGCCAGCGTCGCGGTCGCCCACTGGCGGAATTGCGTGCCCCGGAGCGATCGCACGCGATACCCCACGGCGATGATCATGTCCAGCGAATAGTGCTCGACCGACCGCTCGACGCTCCGGTTTCCCTCGGTTTGAACTGTCAAGTATTCCTTGACAGTTCCCGAGGCGGGCAACTCGTTGTCTTCCAGGACGTTGCGGATGTGCAGCGAGATGTTCTGCTTGGTCGTCTGGAAGAGTTCGGCCATCTGCGCCTGGGTCAGCCACGCTGTCTGCCCCTGCAGGCGCACAGACAGGGCCGGGCCGCCGTCGGGCGACTGGTACAGAACGATGCCGGGGGTGGATTCGGGCTTCTGCTCGCTCATCTACGACACCTTGATCTTGAACGCCTTGCCTCGCGGAGCCACCGGATCGACCATGTTCCTGACGTCAGGAACATGGCCCGCCGGCGGCGCCGTCCGCTCAACCGCCTTCCCGCCCCAACCGGGCGGCGGGCTGGTGCCACGGGTGGAGCGGGCGGTCCTGCGGACGGCAGACAAGGCTCGCCCGCGTAACCCGTGGACGGCGGGGTATGAACCTCTCTCGCCCCGGAGGGGCGAAGGCAGTGACACGAGCGCGGGGGAGATTCCTCCGCCCCTTCGGGGCGGTTCCACCGGCGCGACACTCTCCACGGGTTGCGCCCGCGAAGCGCGGGCTTCACCCGTGGCTACAACCCTGCGCCCCGTTGGGGCGAAGAAGCCTGCCGCTGGCGCATCGGAGGGGCCGGGCATAACCGGCGCGGGATTGTCGAGCGTGTCCATCATCCTCTAACTCACCTTGATCTGGTACGGAATCTGCCGGAAGGTCACGCCCTCACGCTTGAGGCGGGCCGCGCCAAGCCGGCACGCCTCGCCGAAGACCACGCGGGGGCCATCATGGGCCGGGAGCTCGGCCAGGACCGGGCCTGTCAGCACGTTGCCGCCATCGGGGCGTTTGTCGCCGAGGATGCCGTTGAAGAGGAGGTAGTAGGCCAAGCCCCGGCACGCGCCGATCAGGGGCGACCCCCCACGCCTGCCGTTGACCTTCCTGCCGTTGGGAGGGGGGGGGAGCGGTTCGCCCGTCTCGGTGAAGAAGATGTGGGCGGCGAGTTCGGCGAACTTCACGTCGGGGCGGATCTGCCCGCGCTCATTGAACAGCGGCTCGCCGAGCGTGACGTAGCGGAAGCCCCCGCCCGTGCCCTCGACCCTGGCCTTCTTCTTGTCGCCTTGCGGGTGGTACCCCTCGATCACTTTGGTCAGGCGCTGGGCGGTGATGGTCGTGGCGATGGTGGGGTCCATCTCGATGCAGATGAAGCGGCGGTTGCCCCCGTCGGCCTTGTTCATCGCCAGCACCGCGTGCCCGGTCGTGCCGCTGCCCGCGAAGGAATCCATGATGATGTCGTTCGGCCCCGTGCTACACCGCACGATCGACTGAATCAGCGATGGCGGCTTCGGGTACGCGAAAGACTTCGTGCCGAATATATCAGACAGCACCCGGCCCCCCTCTTGGGTCAACGCGGCGGTAAGAACGACCCGGCCCGTCTCGTCGTCACCTTCGGCTTCGGATTCGCTCATACGCGGTTGATTGGTGGACGCGCTCTCGACCCAGCTTGTCAGCGGCAAGGGCTTTTCGCTCTTCGGGTCCCAGTAGGTTTTGTATCGCGGGCGCGTCATTCGCCCTTCCGCTTCGTCGGGCCAAATCACAAGGCCCTTCTCGATAACCTCGTCCATCGTCTCCGGGAAGAAACGCCACACGCGTTCGGGATTGGCGGGGTATCGCTTGCCGGTACGGGGGTTCGTGATGGTGTAGAACTGTCCGGGCCGCTCTCGCGAGGTCATGCCGATCGTCAAGTCGGTACTGGCGTAGCGTCCTTTGTCGTCCTCGTGCGGATATCCGTCCGCGCCTTTGGCAAGGCCGTACAAACGCGTGTTGGCGATGTCCTTGCCGTAGACCGCGACGTACTCGTGATCCACCGAAAGCGGCGTTCCGCGCATCGCCGACGATGTACGACTCTTCCAAACCAGCGTCCCCAGGTAGTTGCGGCCTCCAAAGACCTCGTCCATCATCAGGCGGAGCATCGCGAACTCCGTGTCGTCGATGGACACGAAGATCGCCCCATCCTCGGTCAGGAACTCTCGCAAGAGAGAAAGCCTCGGGTACATCATGCACAGCCAGCGGTCGTGCCGGTCGAGCGTCTCACCCTCCTTGCCCACCACCTTGCCCAGCCACTGGCGGATCTCGGGGCTGTTCACGTTGTCGTTGTACACCCACCCCTCGTTGCCCGTGTTGTACGGCGGGTCGATGTAGATGCACTTGACCCGACCCGCGTAATACGGGAGTAAGGCCTTGAGTGCCAGCAGGTTGTCCCCCTGCACGAGAAGGTTGCCGCTGCCCACGCCCCCATCCTCACCGACCGACAGGGCCGCATCACCGCGCAGCAGGTGGTACGGCACTTCCCGGTGGTGCCCCACCACGGCCTCCTTGCCTATCCACTGAAGACTCGCCATCGGGCACAACCATACCACGTTGGCCCAGCCCACGCACGCCTCTGCCCCTCCGGGGCAGGATCGAGGGGTGAATCCGGGTTCCACGGGTTGCGCTTCGCCCGGCTGCCGCCGGGCTGCGCTCCACCCGTGGCTACATCCCTGCGCCCCGTTGGGGCGAAATGGAGAGGGGCCTGGGCGGTGATGCGCCCCGTTGGGGCGAAGAGGCGCTGCCGCGTGAGGTGGTGCTGTTTGGGCCCCGCAGGAGCGACCTTTGGTGGTGGTCACGCTCTCATCGGGTTGCGCTTCGCCCGGCTGGTGCCGGGCTGCGCTTCACCCGTGGCTACACGCCGTCGCCCCGTTGGGGCGAAGAGGTCGGGGGGCCGGGCGGTGAAGCGCCCCGCTGGGGTGAGGGGCAGCGCCGGGGGCGGGCGCAACTCCCGTGCCGGGCGAGCACGGCCGAAGCCTCTTTATATGGCCCGCGGAGGTTCTCGCAAGATCCGCCCCGGGCGGGACTTCAGTCGCCGCCGCCCTTTGCCGATGCTCCCGCGACGCCCGGCACTGTCGCACGGGTGCAGCCTTCACTCCGGAGTCCGCATACATGGATGTCATCCCGAACACCAAATCAGAGCAGATCGCATGGTTCGAGGCGCACGCGCCTGTCTTCGTGGACAACGCCGCGG
>CAZTPJ010000032.1:0-18137 GCA_964614515.1 uncultured Phycisphaeraceae bacterium
CGAGAATCGCGGGATTTTCAAGTTGGCGCATCACATCGCCCAGCGCGAGGTCCATCTCCTCAAGACGCCGAATCACCGCGGGTGGAAGTTGGTCAAGCACGTCGCTCATCGTCATTTGCGAGCCTGTGTTCGCGGGCGTCGCTTCACTTCAGCAACGCCTCCGCGATCTGAATCGCGTTGAGCGCTGCGCCCTTGCGAAGTTGATCGCCCGAGACAAAGAGATTGAATCCGCGATAACGACGCCCCGCGGGAGAGTCAGACGAATCCTGACTGTCATCCGGACGAATGCGGCCGACGAGGATGTCATCCGCTCCCGCGGCCTTGAGCGGCGTGGGAAACCGATTGCCCGCGCGGTCGTCGAGCACTTTCACACCCGGGGCCGACGCGAGCACATCCCGAATCTCCGCTTCCGTGGCCGGAGTTTTGAGCGTGATGTTGATCGACTCGCTGTGCGCCCGAAGGACTGGCACGCGAATGCACGTCGCCGTCATGCGCAGCGTCGGATCGTTCCAGATCTTTCGCGATTCGTCGACCATCTTCTGTTCTTCGACATTTCGACCGGTTTCGGCATTGACGGCCGTATTGTGCGAAAACACGTTGAAAGCGCACGGCTCGTTGAAGATTTTGGGTTCGGCTGATCGGCCCGCGAGCACGGCGGCGGACTGATCGATGAGTTCCTGCATCGCGGACGCCCCCGCGCCGCTGGCGGCCTGATAGGTCGAGACGACGATGCGATCAATGCCGAAGGCCTGGCGAATCGGCGTCAGCGGCACGAGCATGATGATCGCCGAGCAGTTGGGGTTCGCCACGATGCCCGGCTTGCCGCCAAGCACAGCCAACGCATCGCGATTGACCTCAGGCACGACCAACGGCCACGACGGGTCCATGCGAAACGCCGAGGAGTTGTCCACGACCATTGCGCCCGCTTTGACCGCGACCGGCCCGAACTCGCGCGAGACGGACGCGCCGGCCGAGAACAACGCGAGGTCCACGCCCTTGAACGCGTCGGACGAGATCGCCCGCACCGTGCGGGGTTCACCGCGATACGGCAGCGTCGAACCCGCGGATCGCGGCGAGGCCAGCAGCGTCAGATCACCGTGGGGAAACCGGCGCTGCTCCAGAATCGTGAGAAACTCGCGGCCGACGGCGCCCGTGGCGCCGACGATCGCGAGATGCGGAGACTTGTTCATGCCTGAGTGTAGCGAGGGTGGGGAAGGATCATCGCGCGGCGTGGGCGGCGAATAGGATTCCCGGCGCCTCATCGGCGCACGCCGCCCTGTCTTGATCCCCCGAGCCGCCCATGCACACACTCCTGGATTCTGACGATTCCCTCCGGGCCATTCACGCGGACATCGACGCGGGCCTCGCGAATGTCCGCGCCCGGTTTGACGCGCAACTCGCCAGCGAACTTCCCCCCGTTCGCGAACTGTGCGACCATGTCCGCAGGTATCGCGGCAAGATGCTTCGCCCGACGCTCGTGCTGCTGTGCGGCATGGCGTGTGCGCCATCGCGCGAGGGAGAGCAAGGGGCGGGTGAGGTAACGCAGGATCACATCACGGCCGCGGCCGTGTGCGAGATGATTCATATGGCCACGCTGGTGCATGATGATGTGCTGGATGAGTCGGATGTTCGTCGCGGCGGGCCGACGCTGAATCGTCTGCGCGGCAATGAGGCGTCGGTGATCCTGGGCGACTATCTCATTGCCGCGTCATATCACCTGTGTTCGCAGATCGCGGATCAATCGGTCTCGCTGCTGGTCGCGAAGGTGAGCATGACGCTGTGCGAGGGTGAACTGCTGCAACTGCACCACCGCGATGACTATTCGCTTGATGAGCCGACGTACTTCGAGATCATCGAGCGCAAGACGGCCTCGCTGATTTCGCTGTCGTGTCGACTCGGCGCGAGGCTCAGCGGGGCCGAGGTGAACGTGTGCGATCGTCTGGCGGCGTTCGGATCGCGACTCGGCGTGGCGTTTCAGATTCAAGATGATTTGCTTGACCTCACGGGCGATCAGGCGAGCGTGGGCAAGAGCATTCAGAAGGACATCGCCAAGGGCAAACTGACATTGCCGGTGATTCATCATCTTGAGCAGGCCGTGCCGATCGAGCGCGGACGGTCGTTGCGCACGATCGAACGTGCGGCGTCAGGTGGTGACGAAGCGGAAGCCGCGGCCGGGGAACTGCTGATTCGGCTGCGTTCGACACGATCGCTGGAGTATGCGCGAGGCATCGCGGAGCAACTCGTGGGCGACGCGAAGGACATGCTCGGTGGCCTTCCGCCCAGCGCTGCGCACCGAGCGTTGCTCGCCGCCGCGGAGGCCGTGGTGAACCGGAGTCGGTGACGCGGCTCACATCCCCAGAATATTCACGCCGCAGTCCACGAAGATCGTCTCGCCGGTAATGCCGGCGGACAGGTCGCTGACGAGAAACGCGGCCGTGCCGCCGACGTCGGCCCCTTCGACGTTGCGTCGCAATGGGGCCTTGGTTTGGACGACATCGATGATCGCATCGGTTCCGCCCACGGCCGAGGATGCCAGCGTGCGAAGATATCCGCCGGAAACCGCATTGACGCGAATGCGTTGCGGGCCGAGTTCGCTGGCGAGGTATCGCGTCGAGCATTCCAGCGCGGCCTTGGCCACGCCCATGATGTTGTATCCCGGCACGACCTTGTCCCCGCCGTAATACGACATGCACAAGATCGACCCGCCGGTTCGTGCCATCATGGGCCGCGCGCGGTGGGCCATGGCCACGAGCGTGTAGGCGGAGATGTCGATGGCGGAGAGGTACGCCTGTCGCGGCGTTTCGATAAACTTGCCGGGCTGGAGCCACTCGCGATCGGCGAACGCGATCGAATGCACCAGGAAGTGCATCGCATCGAACGATTCGGCATACTTCGTGAAGGCCGCGTCGATGTCCTCATCGCGCGAGGCATCCAGCGGCGCAAGCCACGGGTTGGCGATGCCGAGTTCCTCGACGGCCTTGCGCGTGCGCCGCTCGTTCTTTTCGCCGGGCAGGTGCGTGAAGGCGCATCGAGCGCCGTGATCGGTCAGCGCCTTGGCGATGTGCCAGGCGTATGAGCGGTCATTGGCGATGCCGACGATCAGGCCAGTCTTTCCGGTGAGCAGTCCCATGACGACCTCCGTGGTTGCGGCGCGATGCGCCGCGATCGGGGAATTGCGGGGCAAGCGAGAGAATCCGATGCAGAGTGTACGACGCCTGCGCCGCCGCGCATAGGATCGGTCCGGATGGAACCGCACACCCGCACAGGACGCGCGGATCTCAATGCACTTTCGCTGCCGGAGGCATATGCCGCGCTCGCACGGGGGGGGGCGATTCGACGCCTGCTGGAACTCGCTCGCGATGAGGACCTCGGACCCGACGAGCCCGTGGCACCCGGCCCGGGAGATCGCCCGCGACGACGCGTCGGCGATGTCACAACGGGCGCGTGCATTCGTGCGGATCGGCGTGTGGTCGCGGCCGTCACGGCGCGACAGGCGGGCGTGGCCGCGGGGCTTGCGGGCGTTCGAGACGTGCTCGACGTGTTCGCGCCGGGCGTGGAACACGAGCCGGCGCTTCGCGATGGCGAGCGATTCAGCGCGGGCGATGTGTTGTGCGTGCTGCGCGGGCCGATGGATGAGATCCTCGAAGTCGAACGCACGCTGCTGAATCTGATCGGCCGCCTTTCGGGCATCGCGACGCTCACGTTCGAGCATGTCCGCGCCCTGGGCGCCGATGTTCGCGCCAAGATCTTCGACACGCGCAAGACCACGCCGGGTCTGCGCGTGCTGGAAAAGTATGCCGTGCGATGCGGCGGCGGATATTGCCATCGCCTGGGCCTGCATGATGCGATGCTCATCAAGGACAATCACCTCGCGGGGGTGTCGGTCGAGGAATTGCCTGATTTCGTGGCACGCGCCGTCGCAGAAGCACGGGCCGCCACCTCCGAGCCATTGAGTTTCATCGAAGTTGAAGCCGACTCCTTCGCGCAGTTCCAAGCGCTGTCGCGTTTGCCCGTTGGCGTGGTTGATGTCATTCTCCTGGACAACTTCTGGCCGCAGAGTCAGGATGGCTACACGTTGCGCGACGCGGTGATGCTTCGGGATGTGCTTCGAATGGGCGTTGAACTTGAAGCGTCGGGAGGTGTGCGCCTCGACAATCTTCGCGAGATCGGCGAGTCGGGCATCGATCGAATCAGCATCGGCGCGCTCACGCACCAGGCGCGGTCGGTCGATGTCGCCCTGGACATCGTCGAGTCCGGCGCGACAACGACCGTCGTCGAAACACCGCGAGAGGACGTGTCCTCGTGGGCGGGCGTGCTGGAGCGGGATCTTACGGCCATGGGCGTTTCGTGCATCAGCCGCGTTCGCGTGATGGATGAGGTCGAGTCCACGCAGGATGCGGCCGAACAGGCGGCCGATGGTGTGCCGGGCTTGATGGTCATCGCGGGTCGTCAGCGCGCCGGGCGCGGACGGCTCGGGCGAACGTGGAGCGATGGCGACGGGCGAGGACTGGCCGTGACGTTCGTGCTTGACGCCAACCAATGCGACGCGGGTCTTGTGGCGCTGACGGCCGGTGTCGCGTGCGCGATGTCGGCCGAACGATCGTTGCCTGAATCCGGCCCGCGATCCGGGCGTCGCCGGCTCGGCATTCGCTGGCCGAATGATGTTGTTGACCGAACCACGGGACGCAAACTCGCGGGCGTGCTGATCGAGCGACGGGGCGATCTGCTGCTGGTGGGGATCGGGATCAACGTGTCGCAGCGCGCGGAAGATTGGCCCGCGGACCTTCGAGAGACGGCGATCTCATTGGCCGAATGCGGATCTGTGCTGGATCGGTTGAGTGTGCTTCGTGTCCTGTTGGCGACGCTTGACTCATGCCTGCGCCTCGCGCCCGAGGCGCTGATCGAAGCGTGGATGCAGCGCGACGTGCTGGTCGGCGACGAGGGAACATTCGTCGTCGGTGGACATGAACTCACCGGGCGAGTCCTCGCGATCGAACCCACGCTGGAACTGATCATCCGCACGCCGGACGGCGAACGCCACAGATTGCCGGCGGCGACGACCACGCTGCTGCGTTCGGGAATGTCCGCCTGACGGCACGTCTCGTCACCAGACTTTGCGCAGCGCTTCGAAGCGATGACGCTCCCGCCAGACCGGTTCTCCCGCTTTCAGGTTCTGGACGTTCTCTTCGATGATGACCGGCTTCTCGATTCGAGGCAGCAGCCAGATGCCATACGGCGTGACAGAGGCCGCGCCGCCATCGCCGCCGAATCCGGCGGTCTGAAATGAGTACGAATCGAAGCGAACCACGACCGCGTCGTCGGTTTCGTGAATGCTCTTGACGATCTCGCCATCGCTGTTGACGTCGGAACCGCGAAAATACGCGACAACCATGTGCCGCCCAAAGTCGATCTCCGGGATGACCTGCCCCGATCCGTGCGCCACCAGCCGTTCGCCCTTGCCCCCGGTGTGTCGCGACCACAGGTCTCGCCATTGATCGCGGGTCGTGATGAGGACAAATTCCGACTCGGCGATGGCGCTGCGCGGACCGGACCACGAAACAATCGGACGGGTCACCACCGCATCATCGGCGACGGGTCTCATCGCGACCGTCACGGCCGCGAGCGGAGCCAACGCGAACAGGCAAAGCCACATGCGACGATTCATGTCAAACCTCCTTGCGGGTGCGAGTCAATCAATGTATCGGCTCGCGCCGGCGCAGGTTGTAACGGGTGCGCAACAGCCGAGTCGCGCCGCTGGCGACTAAAGGTGCGATTCATGTCGCAGCGACCGCGCACAGGCGAGACGCCCACCCCACCGAGTGCTGACAGGCCGGGTTGGTCAGTAGGCGTATTTGGGACGCCAGTCGTTGGGGCCGTCGGCCAGCAGATCGAGGAAACTCCACACAGCGCAGAAATCGTCGCCGGGTCCGAAGCCTGCGCCGGCGATCTGCTCGATCCGGCCGTCGGGTCGCTTGCGATAGGTCGTCGTGCCGGGCCAGGGCGTGCCATCGTCTGCGTCGAGCTTCCACACATCCTGATGGAACGTCGTTCCATGCGATGAAACGCACGGGAAGTTCCATCCGCGCGAGGTGGCGAACTCTCGCAGCACATCCGGTTCATCGGGCGACACCAGAACAAAGCCGGCGCGGTCCTTCAGATGCTTGGACAAGCCGATGAACCCATCCGCCCACATCGTACAGTATGAACACTTGCGGCCCATGTTGTGGACGACGATCAGGTCCGACTTGCCACCAAACAAATCGGACAAACGGACGCGCGAGCCATCGGGACGGGTGAACTCGTAATCTTTGTCGAGCAGTTTGGCCGGCTGCTGCTTCTTCGCATCGAGCAGGCGCTTCTTCGCATCGAGCACCGCTTGCTCAAGTGCTTCGATCTCTTTGGACATGGTGTCGCTCCCTGATGGTGTGTGCGTGCGCGTCGGCTCAAGCCAAACTGCGGTGCTGTCGCGAATGATCTGGCGGTCCACGTCAATCGTGCGTAACCTAGGCAATCGACCGATCATCCTGACTTGCCGGGGATTGTACCATGCCGAAGATTCTCGCGTTTGCCGGTAGCGCTCGTGAAGGCTCGTTCAATGTTCGCCTGGTTCGTGCGGGGATGGAGGCCGTGCGCAGCGCGGGCGGCGACGTGACACTCGTTGACTTTCGCGAGTTTCCCATGCCGCTGTACGATGGCGACCTGGAAGCGGCGCAAGGCCTGCCGCCGCACGCCAAGCGGTTCAAGGAGTTGATGAAGCAGCATCACGGGCTGCTGATCGCATCGCCGGAGTACAACAGTTCGATCTCGCCGCTGCTGAAAAACGCGATCGACTGGGCGAGTCGCGCTGAACCCGGCGATCAGGGCATGGTCGCGTTCAGCGGCAAGGTCGCGGCCCTGATTTCGGCCTCGCCCAGCGCGCTCGGCGGCGTGCGCGGACTGGCGGCGTTGCGATCGATCCTCGGGAACATCGGCGTGATCGTGCTGCCGGAACAGTTGATCGTGCCGCAGGCGGACAAGGCTTTTGGGGATGATGGCTCGCTGAAGGAGGATCGCCATCGAACTTCGCTGGGCAGAATCGCGTCGCGCCTGGTCCAGGTCACGACGCGCGTCGAGGCGTAAACGCGGGTTCATCGCGATCACGCGGTGGCATGATGATGAGCACCGTCGGTGTGCGTGCGCTTCTGTTATTGCGACAGTTCGAGCGTCTTGCGGCACTCATCCATCAATGGCTGCAAGTGCGTCAACGACGTCTTGACATCCATCGTCGCCGCCAGCGACTCGGCTGCCGTTTCCGCGAGTTTCGCCACACTTGCCCCGCCGCCCGCCTTGATCTGAAGACAGAGCATCGCGGCCGTCATGGCGTCCTGGCGATCCACGGCCTCCTGAAGGTCTTCGAGGCGTTGCTGGATGAGTTCGACCGCCCTTTGTTCCCCTCCCCCCCCACCTGACTCGCAGGCCTCGTCCGCCTCTCCACGTTCGCGCGAGGAAGACCCGACGGCGAGGAAGCCCCCGATGGCGCGGAGCAACGAGTCCTGGTCGATCGGCTTGCTCAGGACGCCGCCGCAGCGACATCGACGAATGATCGCCTGCGTCGCGGGCGATGCGTCTGAGGTCACGGCGATGATGGGACAGAGTTTCGCGCCGGACTTGACGGCCGATCGCACGGCTTCCCAGGTCGCCTCGACGAGCGTGACATCACACAGGATCAGGTCGCACCCCGCGCGGATCGCCTGTCCCGCCTCTTCGACATCCCCCGCCACCGTCAGCGTCATCGCGGACTGGGCGAGCATGTGCCTGACCTGGGCGCGATCCCCGGCCGCGGGGTCAACATAGAGCACGCGCCCGGCGATGGAGGCGCTATCGGTGTTGGCATCGCGCTTGGCGACGCTCTTGGTGTCAAGCGAACTCTTGAAGATAATGCCGACCTCGTGCAGCATTTTGTAGATGTGCCGACAGCGGACCACCTTGCCCTCGACCATGACCGATCCGCCCGAGGTCGGCAATGCCACGCGGCACGCCGAGCCGGGGTAGAGAAATGCCGCGTGCAGCACTGACATTCCGCCCTGCGAAATGTTCCGGCCCGCCACTGTCACCTGCGACCAGCCTCCGTCGGGGCGCTGAATCTGCATGTCGATACATTCGTGGCGATACGGCCGGCGATCATGGGCGCGGCGCTGCTTTGAGGCGCCAGAATCGCCCGAGTCCAGTTCATCAAGCAGAGCCTCCAACTGCCGCCGATTCATGCTCACGGTGTGGTTCCCGGTCAACCCGCGACACGGGCCGCGCTCAGCGAAAGCCCGTCTCGCCGTGGGTTCTATCGTGAGTTCAAGCCCCCATGTTGAGGCGTCGAAGCCCGAAAGCCGCTTGCCGAAGTGGCGAGGCCTTACGGGATACCCGAGTCTTATCCCGGGTTGTGTCCGCACGCCGAACCCGGTAGCATCGGCCCACCCTTTGAGGACCGATAGCGTGCAGGGCCATCTCATAATCTCGACCTGGCGGTGGCCGTTGGCGATCGCCGCATGCGCGGGAGTTGCGGTCGCGGCGATGGGCGCTCGGCCAAACGTCAGCCCCGCAGGACCACGAATCGAGCACCAGCCGATCGATCCGGCAGAGGTGACGGGTCGCGACTTTGCGGGTGTGCGGTTCCCGATGGCGGCCTCTCCGGGGCGGCTTGAGTTTCGCGCCGCGTCCGCGTGGTCGTGGCGAGAGACCTCGCCGATCGCGGGCGAGGCGGATGTGATGCGGCTCGTGCTCGAAGGCGATGTCCGGGTCGCCCTGGGCACGCATGAGTTCCATGCCGCACGGGCCGCGGTGTGGATGCAACGCGTCGGGCAGGACGGCGACCGGGCCGTGTATCAGGTCTTCGCCTATTTCGACCGCGTCGGCACACCGACAGCGCCCTCGGGCCTGACGATCACGGCCGACCGCTTGCCCGTGCGGGCCAACATCGCAGTCACGGGTTCCATGCGACTGCTGGCGGATCGGTTGCTCAACGAACGACCCACCGGCGAGTTTGTGCGCGAGAGCGAACGCGCGCTGGCGTCGATGCTTCGAGCGGTGACCTCTCGAGAACAGCCCGCGTTCATCGAGGGTCCTGCGCCCACGGCCGTGGCGGGAGCAACTCGGCCGGGGGTGGATCGCCCCTTTGCGCCACCGTCGGCGATTGATCCGGAATCGGACCTTGGGCGGGTGATCGGTTCGCTGTCGGCGGATTCGCCTGACCCGCCGATTTTCGCGAGCGAAGGGATGGTTTCGATCGCGGGGGACATCGTGATCGTGTCAGGTGAAGCGGAGAACGCGGTGCTGCTGCCGAGCGGGATCGTGGCACAGTATTGGGACCGGGCGCGGGGGCGGACGCTGCAACTCTCGGCGGAACGCGGAGTGGTGTTTCTGCCGCCGGGTCCGCTGAAGAACCTGGCTTCGCTGTCGGCGCGTGACGTGCGCGGCATCTATCTTGAGGGGGATGTGCGCGCGGATGATGGGCAGTATTCGCTGCGATCGCCGCGCGTGTATTACGACCTGCAGCAGAACAAGGCCCTGCTGCTCGACGCGGTGTTTTCGACCTTTGACGCGAGGCGAGGCTCGGTGCTGTACCTGCGGGCCGCGTCGCTGCGCCAGGAATCGCAGAACGAGTTTGGCGTGGTCGGCGCGATGTTGAGCAACACCGCGTTCTTCGTGCCGCACCTCTCCATCGGCGCCACCAGCGTCACGCTCACGCGGCGCGAACGAGACGAAGGGCCACGCGAGACGGTCGTGGACGCACGGAACATCACGCTCCGCGCCGGGCCGTTGCCCTTCTTCTATTGGCCGATCTTCGTTGGCGATCCGACCGACATCCCGCTGCGGGATGTGTCCGTGACCAGTTCCAACAACACCGGCACGGGCATCCAGACGACGTGGAACCTCTTCGGACTCGCCGGCATCGATGCGCCCGAGGAAGTAACGGCCGATGTGCTGCTCGACTATTTCTTTGATCGTGGTGCGGGGATCGGGGGCGAAGTCTCGTGGCAGCGCCCGACGATGCGCGGCAGCATGTTCGCCTACACCCTGCCGTCGGACTCGGGGACCGACGTGTTCACCACGGGGGCCAAGGTGGATCGCGACAACGACTTTCGCGGCCTGGTGACGGCGCAACATCAACACGCAGTGGACGAGAACTGGACCGTCTTCGCGCAAGGCTGGCACGCCTCGGACCCTGCGTTCATTGATGCGATCTTCACCGACATGGCCACGCGACAACGCGAACTCGAAAACTCAATCTACCTGCGCCGGCTGGAGGACAACTCATCGCTGACGGTTCTCGCCAAGGGCGCCATTGACGATTTCACGCCGAGTCAGTATGTTCTCCAAAGCCATGGCTACACAGTGCGAAAACTGCCCGAGGCGACATACGGCCGCATCGCCGATGATGTGCTGGGCGAGGCGGCGCCAGGGCTGTTGACACACACGTCGGAGTACAGCGTGAGCCGGATGGCACTGGAGTTCGATGACATCCCCGCCCGCGAACGCGGCCTGACGACGAATCGACTCGCCCGCGACGTACTCGGCCTGAACAACCCAAACGAGTCCCTGGCCGACCGCCTGCGCAACGAAGGATTGAGCGAGGATGACGTCTATCGCTTCGACACGCGACACGAACTGACCATGCCCCTGGCCGCGGGACCGATCAACATCACGCCCTTTGCGGTTGGTCGATTCACGGCCTATGACACAAGTTTCGAGTCGTACGACGCCGGGGCTGATGAACAGACTCGCCTGTGGGGGGCCGCCGGCGCACGCCTGCACACCAGCATCGAACGCATCGACAACTCCGTTGAGTCCGAGTTCTTCGATCTGCATCGCCTGCGGCACGTCATCGAACCGCGCGTCACGGCCTGGCACGCGGCGACGTCCATCGATCAGGTCTCCCTGCCGGTGTATGACTTCGACGTGGAAGGCATCGCGGAAGGCTCCGCGCTGGCCTTTGGCGTTGAACAGCGCTTCCAGACTCAGCGCGGCGGCCCGGGGCGTTGGCGATCCGTGGATGTCCTGACGCTTTCGGCGGATGTCATCGTTTCCAGCGATGAAGGTGAACGACAGTCGGGGATTCCGCGATACATTGACTATCGGCCGGAGCATTCGATTCTCGGCGACTTCGCGCAATTTGAGGCCGCGTGGCAGGTCTCCGACGCGGTGGCGATCGCCGGCTCGGCGACGTATGACTTTGATGTGAATCAGCCGGTCAAGTCCAGCGTCGGCATGCTCATCCGCCACAGCGCCGAGTTCTCCACCTACGCCGAGATGCGGCACATCGACTCGGAAGATTCAACGTTTTACCTCGTGGCCGCAATTCTTGAACTCACGCCGAAGTATTCGACGACGCTTTCGGCCGCGTTTGACGGCGATGATGCGCAGTTGGAGCGGGCTGGCGTGGAGATTCGTCGGCTGTTCCCGAATGCGATTCTGGGTGTGGCCCTGAACTACAACAACCTTCTGGATGAGACGAGTTTTGGGTTTTCATTCACACCGGTGGGTCTTGGCGGTCGCGGCGCGCGGCTGCGCGGACTCGGCAGCACGCAGGAATCGGCGCGATCAACCCAAGTCGGCGGCTGACGACGAGGCTTGAGATCATCAAATCGGCTGGCGCTTCGGCGCAGCGCTGGCCTCTGCTTTGCGGTCGGGCGATGATGGCCCCTCGCCATGGACGATTTCGGCGAGGGTCACCGACCCGAGCGATCGCACGACGGAAGCCGTGGCATCATCCATGATCCGATGGAGCGCGGCGAGCATGGGGTCCGTCATGTACGACTCACTTCGTTCGGATTCGGACCCGTCGATGTCATTCACGGCCCGCACGATGTCAAGCAGGGAAATGTGCGCGGGGTCTTGCGCGAGTTGATATCCCCCGCCGATCCCGCGTCTGCCCGCGATGAGCGAAGCGGCAGCGAGGAGCTGAAGCACCTTGGCCAGATAGTTCGCGGGAACCTGGGCTTGTGAAGCAAGTTCGACCGTGGACACACGTCGCGTCCCGTGCCGCGCAAGACAAGCCATGGCCCGCAAGGCGTATTCCGCCGTCCGAGAGAACATGGGCACACTCCGCCCCGCCCTGGTTGTTCACGCAAGCCCCCACGAGTTGGCGCTGGCGCGAGTGCGACATGATACGCCCGGAAATTCCGGTCGGACCAGTCCACGGCTCAAGATTGAGGGGAAGACCGAAGCAGCAGCAGACGAAGCGAATTCGCCACCACCAGCACCGTGCCGCCTTCATGCGCCAACACGCCGATGCCCAGTGGCACGGGACGATGCACAAGCGAACCAATCAGCGTCGCGAGACTCATGGCGATGATCACCGTCAGGGCCAGCGTGAGGTTGGCCACGATCACCATGCGACATCGTCGTGACAAATCAATCGCCCACGGCACACGACGCAAGTCATCGCTCAGCAGCACAATGTCCGCTGATTCCATCGCCGCGTCCGATCCGATCGTGCCAATCGCGATGGACACATCCGCCGCGGCCAGTGCGGGCGCATCGTTCACCCCGTCTCCAACAAAGCCGACGCCCGCGCGAGGCGAGGCGGCGCGAACCGTGTCGCGCGTCTGCTCAACCAATCGCACCTTGTCCTCGGGCTTGAGGTTCGCGTCCCATGCATCCAGTCCGAGTTGCGTCGCGATGCGTTCCGCGGCCGTGTCGGCGTCGCCCGTGAGCATGCGAATCGGGCGCACACCCAATGCGTGCATATCTCGAACGAAGTCCGCCGCGGCGTCGCGAACCGGATCGCTCATCACGAGCACGGCCGCGCCGGGCGTTTCGCCGCCCCAGGCGATCGCGGCGCCGATGCGCCCCTGTTCATGCAGCGCGCGAAACTTCGTGTCGAGGAGATCTCGCCACTGACCCGCGATGAACTCCCGCACATACGCCGCGCTTCCGATGCGTATCGACAGGCCGTCAATCACGCCGTGGACGCCAAGACCCGCATCGGCCGTGAGGTCATCGGCCTGGAGATCGGGCGTGTTGCGTTGGTTGGCGGCGGCGATGATGGCCGTGGCGACGGGATGCGTTGAGCCGGCTTCGAGCGTTCGCGCTGCGCTGAGAATCCAGGTTTCATCCGCTTCGCCCGCGATGATGTCGATGGCTTCGAGTGCTGGACGCCCCTGCGTGAGGGTTCCGGTCTTGTCGAGGCACACGGCCCGAATCCGGGCGAGTCGCTCGATCGACTGCCCGCCTTTGAACAACACGCCCTGACGAGCGGCACGGCTGATCGCAGCCAGCGTGGCCGTGGGCGTCGCGATGATCAACGCGCACGGCGAGGCGACGATAAGGAACGTCACGGCGACATACGCCGCATCGGAAACAGCCCGCCCGATCACACCCGCCCAGATCGCAAAGACCACGCCCGTTGCGACGAACACGCCGATGGCATACGGCTGGCTGAACGAGTCGATGAACCGCTGGATCGGCTCGCGCTGCGCCTGGGCCCGTGTCACCAGATCAAGCACACGCTGGAGACTGGACTCACGCTCCGGGCGAAGCACCTCCGCTTCGATCGGATTGCCGAGATTGATCGTGCCTGCGAAGACCTCATCGCCGGGCGTGACGGTTCGCGGCACGCTTTCGCCGGTGAGCGAGGCTTGATCGAGACTGCTGCGACCACGTTCGACGCGAGCATCAACCGGGACGACAGCGCCCGCGCTGATGCGGATGCGTTCGCCGATGCCCAGGTCCGCGGGTGAGCACGATCGCCACTGGCCATCGCGCCAGACATCCGCGGCCGTGGGCGCGAGCGCGTGCAAGGCGCGCACGTCGCGCTTCGTTCGCTCCATCGCGAGCGATTCAAGCGAACCCGAGAGCACGAAGAGGAAGAGCAAGAGAGCGCCCTCTTCCGGATGCCCGACCCCCGCGGCGAGAATGGCGGCGACGACCATGAGCACATCAATGTTGATCACGCCCCCGCGCAAGGCCCCGGCCGACGTTCGTGCGCCATACACAAGCCCGATCGCCAGCGACGCCCAGCACAACGGCTCAAACATCGCAAGGCCCGCGATCCTCACCAGCACAAGCCAAAGCCCCAGCAACCCACCCATCACGCACGACGCGATGAACTCACCACGCGGACTGAGAATCGCGGCAATCCACCCCGGCCCGACGGCCTCGGTTGGGCCAGGGGGGATGGATTGGCTGGCAACGGTGGTCACGCAGGAATGAATCGTCAAGCGGCCCGGCAAGTCGAATGAGAACCAATCTCATTTGAAGTCGCCTGCGATGGAAGAGCGTCCGCGACGCCTCCGGCGGCCAGAATCGCACGGGCCCGGTTCTCGTAGGAAAACGACTGGGCCAGCCCAAGGGCATGGGTGCGTCGGGCGGTGGAGCGCTCCGGGGTCTCGTCGATCGCTTCGCGAATCGCCCGCGCCACATCCGCCGCGTCGTCAGGCTCGAACCACACCACCGCGCGATCATCGACCCAGTCCTTCAGCGCCTGGATCGCCGACGCGACGATCGGCGGCCCGGCCGCAAGATATTCCGCGAGTTTGATCGGACTCGTCCAGTTGCACGATGGCTCATGGGCGCTCGGCGGCAACACCAGCACATCCGCGTGCCAGAGCCACGGTGGAACGTCCGCGTGGTTGACCGGGCCGTGCGCGATGACACGACCGGGCGCACGCTCGGCGATGCGTCGGCGCACTCTCTCGACGTCTTCGGGCAGTCCGCCGAGCAAGTGAACAAGCATGTCGCGATCGAGCATTCGAGCGGCGTCGATGAGCGTCGGGATGCCCTTGTGATCGTACAGGTGGCCGCTGTACACCACGCGTCGAGCGCGATGCGCATCGGCGTCAGCGATGAGGAATGGATCAGGCCCCATGTCGGCCATGAGATGTGGGCGGGCGAATCGCTCGATGTCCACGCCGTCGGGCACGATGAACACGCGACGGGGCGCAGCACCGCGAGTGATGTAGTGATCGCGCAGTCTGTGCGAAATGGTGATGATCGCGGCGATGCGGTGGCCATCGCGAGTCGTCGCCCGCAACGCGGCATCAAGCAGCGGATTCGGATCATCGATGTACGCGTGCGTCTCGCATACGACCGGTAGGCCGGCCGTCGCCGCGGCCAGAGCGCAGCGGAACGACCTGGCGTAAATGAACTCAGCGCCATCGCGTCTGGCCTGCTCGACGGCCCAGCGCGCGAAGGCGTCGATCGCCTCTTCCGCTCGCGGCGCAGCCATGCGTGAATCGGGCGTGCGCCAGCGAAGTCGAGGTTCGGCAAACCGCGCACCGAGCGCCTCGAACGTCACGCCCGACACCGGCGGGCGGCAATACACCGTCGCCTCGCATCCCGCGCGGATGAAGCCCCCCCCTGTTTTGACCACGTTGACCATGTGCGCTTGCGCGCGGTCGGCTTCAACCTCGGTCATCACGGCCACGCGGAGCATCATCGCGCCTCCAGCCACGCGGCCAACGCGAGCAGTGAATACATGCGCTGCGAGCGCATCGGATGCGGCGCTTCAACAACCGCACGCCACGATTCGCCAAGCACATCGCGCACCAGACGAGTTTCCGCCAGACGCGGAAACATCTCCGGCCACGGGTCACGATCGCCCAGACGCAGGCTGAAGCCCTGCTTCGGGCGTGCGAGCATGTCCTTTGAAAGCCGTGGCGCCAGGTATTCTCGAAGCAGCGACTTCGCCGATCCGCCGCCACGCTCATCCTTCGACACTGGCCGCGACAACGACCAGTCAAGCAGGCGGCGATCGAGCATCGGCGCTCGCACTTCAAGCCCCACGGCCATGGCCGCACGATCGACCTTCGGCAGGATCGATCCCGCGCAGAACGTCAGCAGGTCAAAGCGTTGGGCGCGGCGCGGATGCGGCATCGCGGGCGCATCAAGCGAGTTGGCCCACTCGGCGATTGCCTCAGCGGAAAGTCCCGAATCAGGGATCAGGCGCTGCACCTCATCGAAGGTGAATCGCGGCATGACGCGCGACAGGTGCGACGCGCCGGACTCGAACGGTTCGCTATGCCACGCATACCCGCCGAACGCTTCATCGCCGCCATCGCCGGAGAGAACAACCTTCACATGCTCTCGCGCAGCGCGGGCGACGGCCGTGGCCGTGAGCAGCGCACCGAAGGTCTGCGGCTCGTCATAGGCCTCGGCGGCGGCGTGGAGGAGGTCGTCAACGTCGGCCGCGCTGCACTCGATGCGGATGTGCCGATGTCCACAGGCCTGTGCGATCGCCGCCGCGGCCATCGATTCATCCGCAGCGCCGGGCATGGCGAGCGTGATCGCGGTCACGGATGAAGGGTGGGGTGCGTGAAGAGCCGCCAGCCCGGCCGCCACACTCGCCGAATCCACTCCGCCCGAAAGAAACAGCCCCACGGGGACATCGGACGTGAGATGCTCGGCGATGATGCGCATCCACAGATCGCTGAACTCGTTCGTGGGGGGGGCCAGATCGCGGCGCGGATCGCGCGGTGCGGCAGTACATTCGCGAACCGGCTGCCAGTGCGTCCAGATGGTGGGCGAGGTCTGACCCGGCCGCCAGCGCAGCGCGGAGCCAGGCTCGAGTTTGTAAGCGCCCTGCCAGACCGTCTGCGGCGCGGGAGAATACCCAAGCAGCAGCACACGCGCCATCGCCTCACGCGACAGCGCCGGGGACCGCGGCAAGATCTCAACCAGCGCATCGAGGTCCGACGCGAGTCGAAGCACGCCATCTTCCAGCGACCAGCACAACGGCTTCATGCCGACGTGATCCACGGCTGCGATTTGTTCGCCCCCCCCCCCACTCGCCGCATTCCAGATCACCAGCGCATACATGCCCATGATGCGCTGGAGCAGCCCCTCCCCCCCCCATTGGGCATAGCCATGCAGCAGGACTTCGGTGTCGCATCGTGATCGAAATTGATGGCCGAGGCCGATCAGTTCGCGCCGCAGGTCGGCCGCGTTGTAGATCTCGCCGTTGAAAACGATCGTGTGGCCCCGACGCGGACAGGTCATCGGCTGCGCCCCGGCCGTCGAAAGATCGTTGATGGCGAGTCTGGTGTGGGCGAGGCGCACCGCACTGTCGGGCGTGTGAGACTCACCCTCGGCGTCCGGTCCGCGCCGCGACAGCCGCGCCATGGCCCGTTGCCAGCCCTGATCCTCGATCACCCTCTCATCCGGCGTCGGTGGACACAGCGCTGCGCGAACGAGCAGACCACACACGGCTACGCTCCCGCCGTCTTCGCGGACGGCCGACAAAGCACCGCATGACACGCCAGTGGGGAGCGATCAAGCAGGCCCGCGCGGAACAGGCACTCCTTCGCAAGGTGCGGCGCCATCGCGGCGTCATCCTGCGGGACAAGTCGTGATCGAACGACACGAAGTCCTCGGGCGCGAAGGTATCCCAGCAGTTCACCACGCGACCACTCGCGAACGTGGTCCGGTTTGTTGCACGCCGTCGTTCGACGCCCCCGCAGCCGGCTTCGCTCCGGCGTTGAGATCAGAATCCACCCGCGTTTCCCGGCCGCACGCCGCAGGAACTCCACGGCCGGATCGGGATCAATCAGATGTTCGATGACATCCGCGCAGATGACCAGGTCGGCGCGAGGCAGTGGCGCGTGCTGTGGCGCTTCGAGGTCAATTTCAACGAGTTCCGCACCGACGCCAAGGTCGCGAGCAACGGCGATGGCGGGTGGCGTGTCCATGCCCACGAGGCTCGCGCCCGTCGGCCCGAGGTGATGCATGAGTTTCCATCCCGAGCCGCACCCGACATCAACGACTCGCAGCAGGCGATACCGCGCGACGAGTTCCGCCGCCCATCGGTAGACATGATGCTGGAACCACCGACTCTCGCGAACGCGAATCGGATTCCAATAGTCGCTCAGTCCGTCGCGCGGGCGTGTGAGGTTGGCCTGATAACCCAGCGGCAGGCCGTAGCGAACCTGACACGAGGACGAAGGAGATTCCGCGATGGTGGACATGGGGGCGGCGGCATGTATCGGTTCGACGCTCGCACGGACATTCCTTCAGCGCGGGATCATGCGAACCTGGGCGATGGATGCGCATGACGAGGCAAGATCGTTCACGACTGCGCCGGCAGGCTGAGCCATCGCCCCCCGGACACGCAAGGGAGGCGGGCGAGACACCCGCCCCACCGGATCCAATGGACTTTGCGGTTGCCCTAT
>CAZTPJ010000032.1:18147-38250 GCA_964614515.1 uncultured Phycisphaeraceae bacterium
CTATGCATATGACCCAGGGACATCCCCAAGGCCAACGAGGGCGATACGATCCTCGAGCAGGAGCGGGTTGAGTCAGAGTCCTGATGGCGGCCACCGCGCGGCGGACGGGTTCGCGGCCTGGGGCGCGCGGCGAACAAGTGCTGATCCATGGCCGACACACCAGACACACCGACCCGCCGCGTTCGCCCGTGGCCACTGCGCGTGTGCTGCGGGAAGCGATTGAGCCGGCGGGGTCGATGGTATCTGCGAGGGTTGCTGCTGCTTCCGCTGGTGGTGTTCTTTGTGCTGATCGTGGTCACGCAGACGTTCATTCTGCGCTCGCTGCTTGTGCCGGAACTTGAGGCGGCGCTCAACGTGGACGTGCGGGCATCGCGCATGCATGTGGCCAGTGACGGGAGCATCGTGATGCACGATGTTCGGGTGCATCTGCCGGGCGTTGACGGCGAGCCTGGCGAGTTCCTGCGCATGCGCCGACTTCGGGCGTGGGTTGATTGGATGTCGCTGATTCGCGGGCAGCCTGCGATTCGCCGCCTGCGTCCGGTCGGCGCCGTCGCGAGGTTTTCGCAGGATGTCCACGACTGGTCGCTCAACGTCGAGTCGGTTCGTCTGACACGGCGCGGCGTTGGCGGCGGCGGGCCACTGCCACGCATCGACCCGATCTGGGTACTCGTTGACCTCGGCGAGCACGACGGCACCCGATACACGCCGCTGCGACTGCTGAAACTCAACGCGGCCATCTCACCCGACGCCGCAGGATACACCGTCATCCTCAAGGAACAGCCCGATGGTTCGGGCGGCGACGCCGGGGCCCTGGCGCTGACCGCGAGGATCGACGCTTCGGGCATCAATGCATCGCTCACAGGCATGAGGCTTGAAACGTGGCGGGCCGAGCGGCTCCCCACGCCCATCCGCCCGTTCTTCGCCTCGCTTGAACTCAGCGGAGGCGTCTCCGAAGTCTCCTTCGCCTATTCCGACACCAGCATGGAAGCGATCCTGCACCTGCAGGGAGTGGCGATGAACATCCCCGAGGTGTCCCGGCACGATGACGCGTCCAGCACGCCCCCCACACCCCTTCGCATGAGCGATGTCCATGGCGCCATTCGCATCCGCGATGATGGCGTCACCGCGGACTTCGCCGGACTCCTCGAAGACCTGCCGTATGAAGTTCGCCTCCGCTGGCACGGCCTGAGCCTCGATTCAGGCTTTGATGTCGAGTTCGCCACACGGGGCTTTGAACTCGAAGGCAATCCGAGACTCCTGCCCTTCGCCCCCGCGCTTGCACGATATCGCTTCGAGAGTTTCAGCAGACCCACGGCCAGCGTTGACGCCTTTGTGACCGTGACGCGTGCAGCGCCGGTGGACGGCGTGGCATCGGATGTTCGGCAGATCGGCCGTATCTACTTTCGCGAGTGTTCGGCCGCGTATCACCGCTTCCCGTACTTCTTTCATGAGATGGTCGGCGAGATCGAGTTCGACGATGATGAGGTCCGCATCAACTCGATCACCGGCACGGCCTCGAGCGGCGCGACCCTGCGGGCTCGTGGGCGAGTCGGCCCGCTGGATGAGACGGCCGAGGTCGAGTTGTGGATTGACATTGACGGTGTGCCGATCGATGCGCAGTTGGCCGTGGGACTCGGGCCGCAACGGGCGGAGATTCTGTCCGAACTGTTCAGCGATTCGGCGCTGTCAGGACTGGTTGACGCGGGTTTGATCCGTGATGCCCGGGAAGGGGGGGGCGTGGGTGGCGCGTCCAACAAACCCTCCGTACAGACATCGCCGACCGCGATTCCGTTTTCGCTTGGCGGGAAGGTCAATCTGCGGCTTCACCTGCTTCGGCATCGGGGTGAAGAGCCGCACTGGGAGCAGCAGATTCGAGTGATGATGCCCGAGGTCGGGCTTGTGGCGCGGCGGTTTCCATTTCCGGTCATTGGGCGTGAGGCGGTCCTGGACATCGGCGATCAGGAGGCGACGCTCAGCGGTGGGCAGTGGCGAACGCTCGGCGGCGAACCCGTCACGATCTCCGCGGTTGTGGGTTTGCATGATGAGGCGGGCGAGGCGGATTTCAATCCGCGCATCGAGATCGTGGCCGATCATGTGGCGGTCAGTGACCTTCTGATCGAGGCGCTTCCCGGGAACGACCCCCACCAGCCCCACGCGCGGGAAGAGCGGGGGGGGCCGACGGTTCGCGAGATTGTTCGAGGCCTCGGGCCATCGGGGAACGGATCGGCGCACGCCTTGATCGTGCAGCGCGATGATGGTGAACTTGGGTTCGACGTGCGCATCGCCCTGGCCGGGGCGAGCATCGCCCCCGCAGCCGGCGGTGACGCCGCGGATGTCTCGGCCACCCCCACTACCGGCGTCATGTTGCGTGATGTGCGCGGGGACATCATCATCAGCGAACATCAGGCGACATTCGACCTGCTCGCGACACAGGACGCCCCCCACCCTGCCGCCGACACGGACTCGGTCGGCGCCGTGGGGGGGCAAATCCGCATCACGGCCGACGCGACATTTGACAGCGATTCGTTGGCATATTCGTGCGTGATCGAAGGTTCGCAAGTGAACGTTGACGCTCGAGCGGAGGATGCGGTGCGGGCGTTTTCGCCGGAGTTCGCGGAGGAGGTTGCGGCCGCACGCCGCGAACTCGCCCCGCGCGGCAGTCTTGACGGCTCGCTGAAGATATCGAACGAAGGCGAGGGGTCGCGTGCGATTGTCGAGATCGCCAGTGCCAGGAACCTGTCGTTCAATGCCCTCGGGGGCCGGGTGGCCGTGAGCGACACGTCGGGATCCATGTCGATGTCACTCGATGGCGGGCAGTCGGCGATGTTCGAATCGGTGCGAGCCGCGATCGAGTTTGATGGCGAACCCGCGGGCGAAGTGACAGCGCACGGAACGATTTCGCTGGCCGCGCTGCGCGACGGCCACACGCCAGACCTGCCGCCGACGAACCTGACAGCGCATCTCAGCGGCGGTCGGTTCGAGTCATCGTTGCCGAGGCGCATCGTGGATCGACAAGGTCCTGCGGAACTGGCGAAGTGGTGGCGAGAGGCATCGCCCGTTGGCGAATTCGAGCATGAACTGATCGTGTCATCGCCTCGGGCCGGCGATGGTCCCCTTCGTGCCGACGCCACCATCATCCCGCACACCATTGAATTCACGCATGAAGGCGAACGAGTGCGCATCGTCGAGGCATTCGGAGCGATTCGCACAAGTCCTGAAGGCGGCGAGTTCAACTTTGACCTTCTTCGCGGGCGAGGCTGGAGCCTGCGCACCTCCGGGCGATGGGCGATGCACGCCGAGGGCGGCGTTTCGGTTCGCGCTCGTCTGGCCGCGGATGCGGCGTGTGAGGAAGGGATGCCGCCGGACTTGATCGCGCTGCTGCCGCGCGGCCTACGCAACGGAATCAACACTCTCGACTTTCAGAGTACGGGCATCATCAGCCTCGACGAAGGCCAGGTGTCGTATTCGACGTGGCCTGGGGGGACGGGCGTGGAGGGCGACGATGGCGAGTGGAGCGCGGCGGCCAGCGGCGCGATTGAGGCGACCGAGTTCGCGCTTCGCGCCGGCCTGGACTTCACGCAGGCTCACGCCACCGCGACGTTCGACTACACGCGAGAGATCGGTGCAACGAACGGCGCCCTTGAACTCGACATCACAGCGCCGCGCATCACGGCCAACGGCGTCACCATGACCAACATGGTCGCCACCATCCTCAGTCCGCAATCCCCGACCACGCCCGGCGAGATCATCATCCCTCAGATCACGGCGGCGACGCACACGGGGCGCGTATCGGCCATCGCGCATGTCCGTCCGCTTGGTGAGTCGTCCCAATCCGAGTACCTCGTTGAAGCCACGATGGCCGACGTCGGGTTTGGCCCACTTGTGACCGAACTTCGCGCGGCGATGAACACTGCGAGTGGGCGCATGCCGCAGGGCCTTCTCAGCGGACGACTGACGCTCACGGGCATCATCGGCGAGGAGGCGTCGCGGCGCGGCGCGGGTGTGCTCGTCGTTGGGGGGGGGGAAGTGGTCACGATGCCCCTGGCCCTCCCCTTGATTGAGGCAAGCAACCTCGCCCTGCCGCTGGGCGCTCGACTTGACACCGCCCGCGCGGACTTCTTCATCGAGAGCGACCTCGTGTCGTTTGAGGAGTTGTCGCTGGTGTCACCGGCCGTGTGGATCTGGGGCTTTGGTCGAATGACATGGAGCACGAAGGAACTTGACCTTCGCTTCAAGTCCCGCGCAGCGAATCGGTTTCCCATCCTCAGTGACTTGATCGAGGGCATCCGCAATCAACTGGTGAGCGTGCGTGTTCGCGGTACGCTCGGCGATCAGCAGATCACGCTCGAACAACTCCCGGGTCCGGTTCGCATGGTTGAAGGACTGTTCGGGCGGCAGGGATCCCAGCGACGACGACGCCTGGATGAACTCGAAGCACGCTTTGACTGGGGTCGATGGGGCGATGCGCCGTCCACGGCCACGGACGATACGATTGCCGCCCGTTCCCCCAACCCCCCACACCCCCCACACCGGGCCGCAACCCAGGAACATGAATCGAAGTAATGGCCACACCAAACCCGCATCACCGCGTCGAATTTGATCCGCCCGTGACCACGGGGCCGCGTGATGAGAGTGCTGCGCCGCCGGAACAGGCCAGGCAGCGCCGCGTGGACGCCGCGGATATCGCCGACGATGTCTCATCACTCCTGGCGAGGACCGGCGCTGATGTCAAGTCACCCGACGCTCGCTTCGTCGCCGACCTCATCACCACCGCGCTCAAACTCATTCCCGATGGACGCGACCGTGGCGAACTCAAACTCATCACGGCGGCCGTGAAGGAGCTGCGCTATGCCTATCGCGTCTTTGCCCAGTATCCCGGGCCGCACAAGGTGACGATCTTCGGCTCTGCGCGAACAAAGCCGGATCATCCGGATTATGCCGTGGCGGTCGAATTCAGTCGCGCCATGGCCGGGGCGGGATGGATGGTGATCACCGGCGCGGGCGATGGGATCATGCGCGCGGGGCATGAAGGGCCGGGGCGCGAGGCCTCGTTTGGCGTCGCGATTCGCCTGCCGTTTGAGACCACGGCCAATGAAGTCATCGCCGGAGATGAGAAACTCATTCACTTTCGATACTTCTTTACGCGCAAGTTGATGTTTGTCAGTCAGGCCGAGGCCGTGGCCCTGTTTCCCGGCGGCTTTGGCACGCTCGATGAGGCGTTTGAGGTGTTGACGCTGGTGCAGACGGGCAAGGCATCGATGGTGCCGATCGTGATGCTCGAGGGCGCGGGGAACCGGTACTGGGAGTCGTTCGATCAGTGGATTCAGGAGAATCTCCTCGCGCGAGGGCTGATCAGCCCGGAGGATACGAGTTTGTACCACATCGCCCACACGGCCGCCGACGCGGTGGAGCACATCACGCGGTTTTATCGCACGTATCACTCGTCGCGGTATGTCCGTGATGATCTGGTGATTCGGCTTCAGCACCGACTTCGCGATGATGATGTGCGGGCGTTGGAACAGGAGTTTCGCGTGCTGATCCGCGGCGGCGGCATGGTGCAACGCGGCCCGCTTGACGTGGAGGATGACCACCTCGACCTTCCGCGACTCGTGTTCACGCACACGCGCAATCGCTTTGGCCTCGTGCGCCGGCTGATTGACCGCATCAACGAGTTTGACCCCGCATGAGCCTTTCCTGGCGAAACTTCCTTGGCCTTGCGTGCGTGCCGGCCGCCGCCGTGTTCATGGTCGGCTGCGCGGGGTCGCCGAAGGTGGCGACCGAGCCCGTTTCCGCGCAGCTCGGCGTGCGGGGCGCGGAAGCGGGGCTGGAGATGCACTGGTGGATCGTGTCGGGCGATGGCGGCTCTGTCGGCGCGGCGCTGCATCGCTATGTCGATCGACCGATCCCCGTGCCCGAGGCGATGCGCGAGCGATGGCGACTCAGTGGCCTGCGACTCGTGAGCGTTCCACTCGCCGAACTCGAGTCCGTGTCGCGCGAGTTGCCGTTGGCGGGTCCGGTGGAGCGGCAATGGCTCGGCCAGCGCCCCGCGTGGACGGACGCGGTGCGCGGGCCGCATTTGCCCCATGGCATTCTGCTGTCGCTCGACTCCGGCGATGTGATGCTCGAGCCGGGTCGGTTGCGGCTGCTGGCGCGATGCTGGGCGATGCCGTTGCCGGCCGGTGAGGAGAGCGTCGCCGCCGGCCTTCGACTCGAACTCGCGCCACAGCACGCGCTGATGGAGCGGCCGGAGTCGCGAATCGAAGTGGACTCGGGCCTGCGTCCGCGAGCGCGAACGGAGGATGAGGGCATGATCTTCCATCGCCTCGTGCTCGAGATGATCGCGGTGGACGGCGAGGCGCTGCTCATCGTGCCCGAAGCGCCCGGCGTGGACTGGAACCTGGTTCCAAGCGGGGATGTGTCGCGTCCAGGACCGGCCGCCGGCCCTCCGCTGACGCCCACGCCGACGCTCGGCGAGGCGATGTTGAGTCTGCCGGGCGTTGAGGCTTCGCGCGGAGCCAGAGCGATCATCGTGCTCGTGCCGCGCACGCCGGAGAAGTTTGAACTCATTCGCGAAGGCAGGTGAATGATGGCGACATGGGGCGGATTCTTCGGCGACATCACTCGCGGGGCGTTGTGTCTGGTGGTCGCGCTGGTCATGATCGGGCAGTCGCCGGCGGCGGCGCAGGTCGTGACGATCAACGGCCTGCTGCGCGAGATGATCGATCGCGATGCGCTGGCTCGCCTGCCTGAGCCTTGGTACCTTTGCGCGCAGGCCAGCAGTTACGATCGCGCTTCGACCACGCCCGAGCATCACGAATCATGGTTCGCCAATGCGGATGCGGGCCACTTTCTGCGCGAGGAGACTCGCGAGGGCCGCACGGAATATGTCCTGCTCGATGAATCCGGCCCCGGCGCAATCGTGCGCATCTGGTCGGCGAATCCCGGCGGCATGCTGCGGTTCTATCTCGACGACGCCGATACGCCTGCGATTGAAGTCTCGATGGATGACTTTCTCTCGGGCAAGGCCACGATTGGCGATGCGGTGATCGCGCCGCCGCTGGCGGCGGTCAAGGCTCGCGGATGGAACGTCTTCCTGCCGATTCCTTACGCGAAGCGCTGCATCATCACGAGCGATCGCGGCGGATTCTACTATCATGTAAATTTTCGCCGCTATGCCGAGGGCACGCATGTCGAGTCATTCACCGCGGACACCCTTGAGGCCGGGCTGGTTGCGGAAGTCAATCGCGTGCTGGGGTCTGAGCCAGCGGGGACTGACAGCGCGCCGCTGATCGAGGGAACGATCGCCGAAGGCGAATCTCGCGAGGCGACGCTCAGCGGCGGCGGCGCGATTCGCGGCCTGCGCCTTGTGGTCGATCGTACGGACATGGATGAATCCGCCCTCGCCTCGCTGCTTCAAACACTCGTCATCGAACTCGGTTTTGATGGCGCGACGACGGTGTGGGCGCCCGCGGGCGACTTCTTCGGCTCAGGCGTTGGGGCCTCGACGTTTCGAGACTGGCAGCGCAGTGTCGCCGCGGATGAGCAGGATCGCGTGGTGCTCGCGTGTCAATGGGTCATGCCCTATCGCGAGTCCGCACGCCTGGCGCTGCGAAATCTGGGAGAAGCCGGCGCTCGCGTGCGGCTGGAAGCGGCCGTGGGTGCGTGGACGTGGGATGATCGCTCGATGCACTTTCACGCGACGTGGCGCCGCGAGCACCCGCTGCCGACGCGCCCGATGCAGGACTGGAACTACATCGACATCGCCGGCCACGGCGTCTATGTCGGCGACTCGCTCGCGATCGTGAACCCCATCGCCGAATGGTGGGGCGAGGGAGATGAGAAGATCTACATCGACGGCGAGACCTTCCCCTCGCACTTCGGCACGGGAACCGAGGACTATTACGGCTACGCATGGTGCAGCAACGAGCCATTCAGCGCGCCGTTTCACGCGCAGCCGCGCTGCGATGGCTTCGCGCACGGCAACAACTGGGGCCACTCGACCGTCGGCCGGGTTCGCGCCCTTGATGCCATGCCGTTCGCCTCAAGCCTTCGCCTGGACATGGAAGTCTGGCACTGGAAGCAGTGCGAAGTCGGTTACGCGGCCACGACCTACTTCTACGCCCGCCCGGGCGCGACGCACAATCGTCCACCCGCGCCCGAAGAGGTCGCCCGCGGCGTCATCGACCCCCCACCGCTGCCACCGCCGTTTGTGATTCCGGGGGCGATCGAGTGCGAGGCCATGTCGATCATCGCCAAGACCGACGGGCGCGGCGCGGATCGTCAGGCGATGGCGGGTTTCGCGCGAGATACATGGAGCGGTGATGGGCAGTTGTGGTTCCGCGGACAGGGGCCGGGGGACTTTGTCGAACTGCGCGTTCCCGTGCCGGAACCCGGCCGATGGAAGGTCACGCTCCACGCCACGCGCAGTTGGGACTATGGCATCGCGCAGTTCGCCATCAACGGCCAACCCGCCGGCGAACCCATCGACATGTTCAGCGGTCGCCACGGGCTGTGCGTCCCGACGGGTCCGATCGACCTGGGCGTGGTCGATGCCACCGGCGAATTCCTGGCCCTGCGGGCCACCATCGTCGGCGGCAACGCCGAGGCCCTCGGCACGCGGTCTTTTCTCGGGCTTGACTGCGTGGTGCTCACACGGCCGTGACTCAGCCCGCGTCGATGGCGTGGGGATGATGTGGGGATGAAGTTTCCGCTCACGCCCACGGGGTTCGCGTTCCGATACCCTGTGTCGATGGCCACGATTTCAGGAGGCACGGCGTGATCGACATCGCAGGGAAGCGGGCGTACTTGATCGGCATCGGCGGGTGCGGCATGTCGGGCCTGGCCCGCATGTTGCGATCGCGAGGCGTGGTCGTCAGCGGGTCGGACTCGACGCCATCCGAAGCCACGGCCGCGCTCATCGCCGAGGGTGTCCCGATTTCCTTTAATCAATGGGCGGGTACGTTGCCGAGTGACTGTGACTTCATCGTCGCGTCGGCGGCGATCAAGCCGGATCACCCGGAGTGTGTGGCCGCGACGGCACGAGGCATCCGCATCTACACCTACGCCCAGGCTTTGGGCGCGGTGATGGACTCCGCCACAGGCATCGCCATCGCCGGGACGCACGGCAAGTCAACCACCACGGCCATGCTCGGCGCGGCTCTGGCCGACGCGGGCCTTGACCCAACCGTCATCGTCGGCGCGACGTGCAGGCAACTGGCCGTGGGGTGTCTGGCCGAAAATCGCACGGCCGTGCCCACGGGGTTCCGTCTCGGTTCGCCGATGGTGCCCGCGGGGCCGTTGGAAGGCCGTGCGGGGCTGCTCATCGCCGAGGCGTGTGAGTTCAACCGATCGTTTCATAACTTCCGTCCGCTGATCGCCTCCATCAGCGCGGTCGAGGCGGACCACCTCGATATCTACGGCTCGCTCGATGCGATCGTCGAAGCCTTTCACGACTTCGCGCGGCTCGTCGCGTCGGAATCAGAGGGCGGGCGCCTGCTGATCGCGCACGATGGAGCGCATCGCCGGGAAGTCACGGCCGGCGTGACCTGCGCTGTCGAGACGATCGGCTTTTCGCCCGAAGCGGACTGGGTCGTGACGTATGACCCGTCGAGCCGCCGCGTTCGCGTGCGCCACGACGGGCGGGAGATCGGTGCGTGGGAATGTCTGATGCCCGGCGGGCACAACGCGATGAACTCCGCGATGGCGTTTGTGCTTGGCGTGATGGCCGGGGGCGAGCCGGAGATCCTGGCCGCATCGCTCGGACGTTTCGCCGGCGTGGATCGACGCATGGAGTGTCTGGGTTGGCGGCCGGTGGCCGGCGGCGGGACTGTCCGCGTGTATGACGACTACGGCCATCACCCCACCGAGGTCGATGTCACGCTCCGCGCCCTGCGCGAGCATGAACGCCCGCAGGAACGCGGCGGAAGACTCATCTGCGTCTTTCAGCCGCACCAGCATTCGCGCACGCGACACTTGCTCGAAGAATTCGCCGCCGCGTTCAGCAGCGCCGATGTCGTCATCGTCCCGCACATCTACTTCGTGCGGGACTCGGTTGATGAACAACACAAAGTCACGGCCGCGGATCTCGTGGATCGCCTGCGCGAGCGAGGCGTGCGAGCCATGCACCTGTATCCCTTCGACGCCATCGTCGAACAACTCGAACACCTCTGCCACGATGGCGACCTGCTCGTCGTCATGGGCGCGGGGCCGGTCTGGCAAATCGCGCGAAACTTTCTACGTGCGGGACGCTCACCTGCCCTGGTCGCCACCAGCCACGTCGAGCGGGAATAGAGTCCGTGGTGAGCATGATCCCGGAATCCATGCCGCACCCGCAGAGTGCCAGAGTCAGCATCGAACGAGATGCGCCCATTGCCACATGGCTGGGTGTGGGCGGGCGTGCGGATCGGCTGGCACGGCCGCGAAGCGTTGATGAACTTCGCGCGTGTCTGGCGATGGATCGCGATCTGCTGGTCCTCGGCGATGGCGCGAATCTGTTGGTGTGCGATGAGGGTGTGGAACGCCTCGTCGTTGATCTGCGCGAGATGAATCGGGTGGAGATTGCGGCGGTTGATGGACGTGCAGTGACCGAGGTGGTGGCCGAGGCGGGGGCTCGCCTGCCGCGGCTGATTACGGACACGGTGCGTGCGGGCCTCGCGGGGTTGGAGGGACTCGGCGGGATTCCGGCGTCGATCGGGGGGGCGATCTTCATGAACGCGGGCGGGGCGTTCGGCGAGATCGGCAACGCGGTGCGCCGGGTTCGCGTCATGGACCGCGACGGCTCGGCACACGATCTGCCTCGCGAGCGGATCGACTTTGGGTATCGACACAGCGGGTTGGCGGGCAGGATCATCATCGAGGCGGAGTTCGCCCTGACGCCGATGGACGCGGTCGCCCTGCGCGATCGCCTCAAGGATGTGATGGCGTACAAGAAGTCGAGCCAGCCCCTGGCGGACGACTCGGCCGGGTGCATCTTCAAGAACCCGACGCTCTCGGCGGATCTTCCGGGTCTCGGGACGGCCGGCCAGCGCATCTCGGCGGGAATGCTCATTGATCGGGCCGGGTGCAAGGGCCTTCGGGTGGGCGCGGCCGTGGTCAGCCACGGACACGCGAATTTCATTGTGGTCGAAGAGGGTGGAACCGCCGATGATGTGATGCAGGTGATGAGCCAGGTGCAACGTCGGGTGCTGGAGCGTTTCGGCGTGCGGCTCGATCCTGAGGTGGTGGTCTGGGAGCGGGAACCATGACGACGGTGCTTGTGTTGGGCGGCGGGCCGGACGCTGAACGCGCGGTGAGCCTCAAGAGCGCGGCATCCATCGCGGCCGCGCTGCGCGCGTCGGGCTTGTATGAGGTCATCGAGCGGACGATTGATCGAATCGGCCTGCTTGATCTTCGCGGAATGGCGGGCGATGTGATTTTTCCGGCCCTGCACGGGAGTTTTGGCGAGGGCGGACCGCTTCAGGAGATCATGGAGCAGGATGGACGCCCGTATGTCGGCTGTCGCCCCATGGCCGCACGCAAGGCGATGGACAAGGTGCAGTGCAAGATCGTGGCGGCTGCGCTTGGTGTGGCGACGGCGGAGACGGCCGTGTTCAACGCGGCGGATGCCAGTTGTCCGGTCGAACTTCCGGTGGTGGTCAAGCCGGTGCATGATGGTTCGAGCGTCGGCCTGCATGTGTGTCGAACGGATGAAGACTGGCGAGCGGCGCGGTTGACGGTGATGCAGGACATCAGCGCCCGGCCCGGGCGGGCATACATGATCGAGCGGTACATTCGCTCGCGCGAGTTGACCGTGGGGATTCTCGATGGTGAAGCCCTGCCGATCATCCACATTCAACCCGCCGATGGGCTGTATGACTATGAGGCGAAGTATCACCGTAATGACACGGTGTACACGGTGAATCCATCGCTGCCGGCGGGCGTGGGGGAGCGTGTGCGGGCCGATGCGCTGGCGGTGGCGCGGGGCTTGGGCGTGCGACACCTGGCCCGCGCGGACTTTCTGCTCGATGATGCGGGCCGGACGTGGTTCCTGGAGATCAACACGATGCCGGGGTTCACGGATCACTCGCTGGTTCCCAAGGCCGCGGCGGCGACGGGCCTGGCCATGCCCGCCCTCTGCGCCCGACTTGTAGACCTAGCATTGCGTGACGCGAAGGACCGCGACTAGGCGCTGACGGCATCGGCGCCGTGATGTTCAGGAGGACGCCATGCCCACTCGACGCCCCGCCTCGCAACCTTCACCAACCCGTACACACGATGGTGGCCACACCGATCGACGCGGCGCGCGGCTTTCGTGGATCGCGGGCGGATTGTCATGCGTGTTGTTCCTCGCGCTGCTCGGGGCGCTGGTGATCGGGCCGATGGCGCTGCACGATCGTGCCTCGCGGCGCGTTCGCGAGCGGTCGATGCTCGTGAATTTTCAATGGCCGACATCGCCGGGCGACACCACGACGTGGTTGGCGGAATCCGCGCGAAACGACCTGCTTATTCGCGCTTACGACGCCCTCGATGCACAGCCCGATGCGCTCTCCCCGAATCAACTTGAAGCCGTCGCCCGCGCCATCAAGGCCACGGGATGGTTCAAGGGTCAACCCGCGGTGCAGCGCACGGCCGCGGGTGTCATCCACGTTTCCGGAGACTGGCGTGTGCCGGCCGTGGTCGTTCGCAAGGGTGAGTACGAACACCTGATCGCGTGGACAGGTGAGTTGCTTCCGATGCGATGGCGGTCGGGCGAATCGCGTCTGCGTGCGATCGAGGGCGTGATGTTCGATCCGCCCAGCGATGCTGCGCGGGCGCTGAAATATGGCGAGGTGTGGGCTGGGGAGGACATTCGCGCTGCGCTGGAACTGTTCGCGCACCTTCGCGCTGAGCCATATTGGGATCAGGTGCGCGACATTGAAGTTACGCCAAGCCGCGCCGGACGTGTGACGATGACGATCATCACCGATCGCGGCACGCGCGTGGAGTGGGGCCAGCGCCCGGGCGCCTCGGGCGTCGAGCGCGGGGAGCCGCCGACGGATGTGAAACTCGCGAATCTGCGCGAACTGCGATCACGCTTCGGACGCATCGACGCCAATCGCTCGCGCGTCGCCGTCAATACCTACAACGTCGTCGTCCCAAGCGGCGAGACGGAACTTTCTCGAAGCGGAACGAACTGATGTCCGCGGCCGGCGATGATTCCCGCGAAAACGCCGCTTTCAACACGGATGATCCCGCGGCGAACTCCCACGACGTATCCCCCGTGGACACATCGCTTCCGATGGAGCAACCCGTCATCGAACATGCGGCGACCGACACCGCTGCGCCCGATCCTCGAACAGTGCGCTATCGGGACCGCTGGGCGCACCGCCGTGCGGAACCTCGCGCCCTGGCGTTCATGTGGACGCTCTATCTCTTCTTCGCCAGCATGTTGACCTTCGCCTATGTCGGCACGCATGGCACGCTCTCGTGGGATGTGTATCGGCCCGTCGCTCGCCTGATGCTCGTGACCGCGGCCGTGGGCATCGGCATTCTGTGGCCCATGGTGCGGTTGAGCCAGTTGCCGCCGGAGCGACGCATTGGCAGGGCCATGTTCGCGGATTGGATTGTGATCGTGCTGCCCCTCGCGGCCGTCATCCTGCCCCAGGCGTGGCTGGCCGGATGGCCGGCGGATGTGGTGACGGCCGTCGCGGCGCACCTGGCGAGTTGGGCGCTTCTGACCGCGGGCATCCTGATCATCGCGCTCTCCGGTCGAGCGACGCCGACGGCGCGAAGCCTCGCCATGGGCGTGTGCATCGTGTTGATGCTCGCGTGGCCAATCACCGCAGCCATCGTTCGCGGCATGGGCGAAGCGACGCCGACATTGGGCGATTTCGCATCGCCGACCACGGCCGTCTATCAGTTGACGGCCGACCACCCGTATCGGGGCCAGTGGCACACGGTGATGGCGGGGCAGTGGTTGTCGATTCTGGCAGCGTGTGTCTCAGGACTGGGGGTTTGCCTGTTCGGAGTTGCATGTGGACGTGGAGCGGGGCGGCGAGAGGCGCTAGATTAAGGCAGCGGAAGCGGACGTTGGCTCACGATCGCTGGAAGCCCCGGCGGTCGTATTTCTTTCGCGGGCGAGAAGTTGAAGAGGGCTTTCTGAACAACTCCCTGCTCCTCGCGGAACGCATGAGGTGATCGCATGGACATCATCACGAGAGATGAACATGGGCAATTGGAGGCGCGGCTGGCTGACCTCAAAGCCAACCGACCGGTGATCACGCAGCGCATCGCCGAGGCTCGCGCCCTGGGCGACCTGCGCGAGAACGCCGAGTATCACGCCGCACGCGAGCAGCAGGGCCTCGAAGAGGCCGAGATCCGGCGTCTCGAAGATCGCCTGGCCCGAGCGCAGGTGGTCGATCAGAACAAGCCCGTGGCCGACGGCGTGGTGTTCATCGGGTCCACCGTCAAACTGCGCGATCTCGATGATGGGGATGAAGACCTGTTCAGGCTCGTGGGCGAGGCCACCGGCTCGGCCATGGCCGACTATGTTGAAGTCACCGTCACCAGCCCCATGGGCGAAGCCTTGCTCAAAGCCCGCGTGGGCGAGACCATCCGCGTCAACGCGCCGCGCGGGATCAAGCGGTTTGAGATCGTGGAGATTGTGGTGTAAGTATGAGCACGCTCGCGGCGCCAACATTGCCCCGCGCGATCGCCGCGCCGCTTCGCATCGGGCCGGTGCAACTCCGGACGAATCTGCTCCTGGCGCCGATCGCGGGGTATTGCGACCTCGCGTTTCGCATGGTGTGTCGCGAACTTGGCGGCGTGGGGCTGGCGTGTACGGACCTGCTGAGTCCGCAGGGCCTCTTGCGCGGCAGCGCGACGAGTCTTGACCTTGCGCGGACGAACGCGTCTGATCGGCCGGTGGGCATGCAGTTGTATGGAAGCGATCCCGCGATCATGGCCGAAGGCGCGCTGTGGGCGGTCGAGCACGGTGCGGCCGTGGTGGACATCAACATGGGCTGCCCGGTTGACAAGGTGACGAAGAAAGATGGCGGGAGCAAGTTGCTCACGGACACGCCGCGCGCGGTGTCGATCGTTCGGGCGTGTGTCAAGGCGCTGGATTCGGTGCGCGTTCCGCTCACATGCAAGGTGCGATTGTGCTGGTCAACGCAGGATTTTCTTGACGGCCGTGCCTGTTCGCCCGACCTGGCGCGAATGTTCGCGGATGAGGGCGTCGCGGGTGTGACCGTGCATGGACGCACGACGGAGATGCGGTTCTCCGGCAGCGTGCGGCACGAGGGGATCGCGCGAGTTGTCGAGGCGGTCGATGGCCTAATCCCGGTGATCGGCAACGGCGATGTGCGAAGCCCCGAGGATGCGGCCGTGATGATGCGGCAAACGGGGTGCGCGGGGGTGATGATCGGGCGCGGGGCGCTCAGCGCGCCGTGGATCTTTCGCGATGCGTGGGCGCATCTCGCGGGTCTGCCGCCGCCGCCCCCACTTTCTGAACGCGACAAGATCGACGTAATTCGGCGGTACTTTGACCTGATGCGCGAGTTTCGCGGGGACCACTACGCGATGTATCAGATGCGCTCGCGGATCTCGTGGTTCGCCAAATCACTCGGCGCGGATGGACGCGCGGTCAAGCCGTTGAAAGAGGCCGTGAGACTGGCGGAAGGGCCGGGGGATGTGTATACAGCGCTGGAAGAGCATGTGCGGAAGTGGCCGCACGCGACCGCAAGCCCCCACACGATGATCAATGGCGCGGCATCAGGGTGAAGTGCGCCGTCTGCTCATCAGGACGACAACCCATGCCGCGGTGGTCGCGACGGGCGGACACGGCACAACGCGAATCGTCGCCGAACCCTCGGTGCGGAATTCCGGCGACCTCGCCATAGGCACGCAAAGTTCGGGATAGACAAAAAGCCTGTGTGTAATCGTCTCAAGGGGGATCACACGCGGCCGAAACACATCAATCGTCAACTTCGCCTCCCATACCGCCAATGGATTGGCGGGATTCGAGAAGAAACTCGGACACATGTTCGCGTTGTTCCACAACACGATGTCCTTCACAGTGGAGCCAACGATCTCTCCAGGACGCCAAGGAGGAGGCGTCAGTACGACGGCGTCAGACCACTCACCTTCGCGAGCGTGCACATCAAACCACCCCGTGGCGAAAGCGTGATCGATTGGATCAAATCGGGCCCAGACCCGCACCGTCACACTCGGATTGCTCGGCGACACCGGCCCGCCGATCACCTCGATGTTCCAGCCGGGAATGCCGGGCTGGGCGAGGGCGAAACGACAAGCCGCTGCCATGAAACCGAAGCATAATGCGCGTGACATCCGCATAAGTCACCTCTCCGGTCGAGCCGATCGCGCGCGACGCGAGGCGTAAAAGAGACTGACGTACGTAACGACCAAACTTGCGGGCGCGGGAATCACGTGAAACTCTGCGCGACCCTCATGCAGAAGAGCCAACCTGCTTGTCGCAAACGGCCAGATGTCTCGCTCAAACACATCGAACCGCTTCGTCACCGATTCCACGCGAATGGCCCGCGGGTCGAACGACGTCGCCGTCCAGGTAGCCTCCCAGAACGGAAGGGGATTCGCAGTCCAGGGGATGATCACCGGTGGCCAGTTGATCTGCAGCCCTTCGATCAGCGACACACGAGGACCCTCTGGCCTGCCAGGCGTGCCCAGATGCACCCACTGCATCACCGGATTCGACCACCCCGCCTCCGAGCTCACCACATCCAGTGCTCCGGCGGCGAATGCGTAATCGTTGGTAGGAAACCGTGCCGAGACCCGCACCGTCACGCTCGGATTGCTCGGCGACACCGGCCCGCCGATCACCTCGATGTTCCAGCCGGGGATGCCGGGCTGGGCGAGGGCCGGAATGGTGAGAGCGACGTGGCAAGCCACGCCAAGTGCCTTCATGCGCATCGTGGCTCTCCTCTTCGGTCTTGCTGGATTCGGCGCGGCCTGCCGCTGCCCGCGACGATCACTCCAGCACCTGCCAGCAACACGCCCGTGGCTGGTGCGGGAATCACCGTGATCTGCCCCACGCCTTCAGTGAGTCCCTGCATCCTCGATTCGGATCCCGGCAGCTTTGGGCGAGGATACACGTCGAAGCGATAGGTTTGCGTGACGATGTTGACGAGCCGCGGGCGCAGGGATGATGGCGTCCACTGCGCCTCCCATACCTGCAACGGGTTGGAGGTGTTTGGCCACTGCGGATGCCAGTTCAGCTGGCCCATCTGAATGTCGAGGACTGATGAATCCGAAATCACGCCGACGGCAGACGGCGGCGGAAGAATGACGCGAGGGTTGCTCCACCCGGCTTCATCGGCGATGATGTCAAAGTGCCCCGCCGCGAAGGCGTGGTCACTGTGCGAAAACCGCGCCGAGACCCGCACCGTCACACTCGGATTGCTCGGCGACACCGGCCCGCCGATCACCTCGATGTTCCAGCCGGGAATGCCGGGCTGGGCGAGGGCGAAACGACAAGCCGCTGCCATGAAACCGAAGCATAATGCGCGTGACATCCGCATAAGTCACCTCTCCGGTCGAGCCGATCGCGCGCGACGCGAGGCGTAAAAGAGACTGACGTACGTAACGACCAAACTTGCGGGCGCGGGAATCACGTGAAACTCTGCGCGACCCTCATGCAGAAGAGCCAACCTGCTTGTCGCAAACGGCCAGATGTCTCGCTCAAACACATCGAACCGCTTCGTCACCGATTCCACGCGAATGGCCCGCGGGTCGAACGACGTCGCCGTCCAGGTAGCCTCCCAGAACGGAAGGGGATTCGCAGTCCAGGGGATGATCACCGGTGGCCAGTTGATCTGCAGCCCTTCGATCAGCGACACACGAGGACCCTCTGGCCTGCCAGGCGTGCCCAGATGCACCCACTGCATCACCGGATTCGACCACCCCGCCTCCGAGCTCACCACATCCAGTGCTCCGGCGGCGAATGCGTAATCGTTGGTAGGAAACCGTGCCGAGACCCGCACCGTCACGCTCGGATTGCTCGGCGACACCGGCCCGCCGATCACCTCGATGTTCCAGCCGGGGATGCCGGGCTGGGCGAGGGCGGAGTACGCAAGGGCCAGTACGGATGTGATGATCGCGAGACTGCGCAACATGGATTCTGTCCTCGTGATTATGCACCGATGCGTCGCCGTCGTGGGAGTGCGAAGCCCAGGGCCGCGATCAGCACGCTCGCCGCGCCCGGCGCGGGAACGATGAAGATCTGCACGGAACCTTCCGTCAATTGCGCGAGGCGCGATTGGCTCTGCGGCCCTGTGGGACTGGTGTAGACGTCAAAGCGCGTGGTGACCGTCTGAATCTGCACAATGCGTGCGTGGAAGTCATCGCTTCGCCACGTCGCCTCCCACACAGCGATCGGGTTTGATGGATCGGCAATAACGAAGTTGGGAAAGTGAATCTGCCCGAGCACGATGTCCGTCACTCGCTCACCCTGAATAGTCCCCGCGTTGCCCGGCGGCGGCAGGATCAAGCGCGGAGACACCCACCCCGGCTCTGTCGCGACCACGCTGAACGCCGCCGCGCCAAAGGCGTGATCCATGAAACCGAATCTGGCCGAGATCCGAATCGTCGTCTCCGGCATGCCCGGCGCGAGAATCGGCTGCGCCACCTCGATGTTCCAGCCGGGCACGCCCGGTTGCGCGAGGGCAGCGCTGGTCATCACCACCAAAGTCACGGTTGCAGTAAACGATCGCATTATGCCCCTCCTTTGTGCAGTGCCGTGCAAGCGGCCCTACCCCCTCGTCGCACGGCGTCGCCGACCAGCAAAACACAGACACGCCATCGCCAACCACGTCGCCGGCGCGGGGATGATGCGAACAGCGCTGCCACCTTCAATCAGCCCGGCAAGCCGCGATGTGGTGGCGGGGCTGACTTCATCAAAGTACGTATCAAATCGCGTCGTCAACGTTTCGAACCGAACGATTCGCGGGCGAAACTCGTTCGTACTCCATGTCGCTTCCCACACGTCGATCGGATTCGATGAATTGCCGATCAAAATCGGCGGGAAGTGGATCTGGCCGATGACGATGTCGCGAATCCGCGGCCCTTCCACAACGCCCGGCTTCTGCGGCGGCAAGAACAAGCCTCTCGGATTTGACCACCCCGGCTCGGTCGCGATCATGGAGAGTGCCGAACTGGCGAAGGCATGGTCGGCACGCGGAAACACGGCCGTGATGCGAACAGTAACCGCAGGATTCGCAGGCGTGATCTCACTGGACGAGACCCGCATCTGGAAGCCCGTGACTCTCGGCACCACCTGCGCACTCGCCCCCACGGCCGTGGCGAGACACACCGTACACGCGAGTAGACTTGACCGTCGCATGACTCTCACCTCATGTTGCGAAGTTGCGGCGCTGGCGCACGCACAAAACAGCGCCCGCGAGGATCGGCAGGATCGACGCGGGGGATGGAACGATCTGAATCACGGCCCTTCCCTCGACCATCGTGGCCAGCCGCGACTGGGCAGCCGGGCCGGTGGGATCGATGTACACGTCAAACCGCCTGGTCACAGTCTGAACCTGCACATCGCGCGGTCGAAAGTGCGATGGACTCCACGATGCCTGCCAGACGGTGATGGGATTGGCGCTATTGGCCGTCACAAGCGGTGGAAAGTGAATCTGACCGGCGACAATCTCACGAACTCGCGGCCCTTCGACCGTGCCATCCTGACGCGGCAAAGGCATCAGCACCATGGGGTTTGACCATCCGGGTTCATCAGCCACCACATCAAACAACGCCGCGCCAAACGCGAAGTCCTGAGCAGAGTACGTCGCCGACACACGAATCGTCACGATCGGGTTCACCGGCGAGACGACACCACCGATGACTTCCATGTTGAAACCCGCGACGCCGGGGAAACTCTGCCCGGCCGTGACCTGCACACACGACAACCCCACGGCCAACACCAACCACCGGTTCGGTTTCATCACACGCTCCTTGCCAGTTTCTCACCACGCCCGCGCCGACTCGCCATCGCCGCAACGCCAAGCAGCGCGAGGGCCGAGGCGGGGGCGGGAATGACATGAATCTCACCAAAGCCTTCGGTGAGTTGCGCGAGCCTCGATTCGGACTGGGGGGACTGAGAACTGATGT
>CAZTPJ010000033.1:0-5065 GCA_964614515.1 uncultured Phycisphaeraceae bacterium
CCACGTTGAGCGTCATGTCATTTTTCACGCGATCGTTCGCGCCGATGTTCACGCGGACCAGCATCTGGCCCGTCGAAGGATCGCGCATCACCTCAAGCACCCGGCCCTGGATCAACGGCCCGGCCACGCCATCGCCCGCGCCCGGCGCCGCCGTCACGACCTCGCGGTCCAACTGCTGCTGCGCCAGGAGTTCACGCACGGCGCGAAGGTCCTGGTTCATCACCTCCAACTGGCCCGTCAGTTCGCTGTTGCGATCCTCGAGCTCAATCTGCCGACGACGGAACGCCAGTTCCTGCTGACGAAGCGCCGTGACCTCATCACGTTGCACGCCGACAAGGTCCGTCAGCGAACTGACCGTCTCGCGGAACTGACCCATCTGCTGCTGCATCGTGTCACGCGCGACCTCGGCCGCACGCGCACGAGTCTCGAGCGTCACGTTCGCCTGCCGAAGCTCCGCGTTCTGACGCTGGAGTTCATTGACGGTCTGCGACACGGCCGCGAGCCGCTCCTGCGACTCCTGCTCTCGCGCCGCGGCCTCGGCGATCTGCGCCTGCGCCCGATCTTCGATCGCACGGCGAAGCGTCGCCTCATCCCGATACGCCGTCGTGATCCGGTCCGCGTTGAACGAGAAAGCCATCGTCAGCGCCGCCAAAAGCACGCTCAACAACGCAGCCAGAACGATCAGAATCTTGGTGACAACGTGCACGATTTGCTCCTGCTACATCACTTTGCCGCGGCCACAACCGCCTCAAGCGCCGCACCCCCGTCAAGTCCGACCCACGGACCCGACGACGCCAATCCACAACCACCTCGGCTACGACGGCCTCGCCAAGGGCGGGCAGTATACCCGCTCCACAGCCCCGTCGTCGCCGAGTCGCGTCAATACGCAACCCCATTGTCTTACACGACCCGACCCCTTGCTGTCAACTCACCAGTCCCGGACGCCTCTCGCCAAGCCAGACTCGGATCGGTCCAGCACCCGCAGGATTCCCGCGGCGGCCGACACTTGCACAACACCAGCGGAATCCCCCAGCATCCGCTCCAGGTCCGCGAGATGCTCAACGCCTCCCGCGTGGCCGAACACATGCGCCGCCTGCGCACGCACGAACCCGTCGGCATTCCCGGCATACTCGCGTGCGATGAACACACCTTCGGGCCTGCCAAGTTTTGCCAGCGCTTCAGCCACGGCAAGCCGGATTTCCGCCGGATACGGCTGGCCCTCCTCGTTGCGAAAGGCCGTCAGAAAAATCAACTGATCCACCGACGCGCGATCCCCCAACTCGCCCAGGATCTGCACCGCCAGGGCCATCGCCTCCAGTTCTTCAGGGCGTGACGGGAACAGCGCCGCCCGCACGGCCGTGATCTGCGAATCGTCGCCGAGTTTCACCATCGCCTCGGCGACCTGCAATTGAAAGAGCCTCAACTCCGCCACACCAGCCCGCGGCACGGACGCCTTGGCCCCCGCCCGAAGCAGCCGAAGTCCCGACGGATTGCCCATTTCGCCCAGCACAAACGCGGCCTGCGACCGCACAAGCATCGAACTGTCGCGCAGAAGCATCGTCGCCAGCGGCGTCGGATCCACTTCCGCGCCAAGCCGCCGCAGCGACAGAATCGCCGAGGCTCGCACTTGCGGCGAGGGATCATCCAGCAACCGCCGAATGTCCGGAACCAGGGCATTCGCGCCAAGCCGCCCGGCCATCACCGCCGCCACGCTCCGAACGCCCGGATTCGCATCCGCCAGACCGCCCGCCAAGAGCGGCTCAAGGCGACTCGGCGCAAGTCCCAAACCCTCAAGCGCATTCGCCCGAAGCATGGGATCACTTGCCACGGCAGCCGCTTCAAGCCGCGCGATGGCCGTCTCACGAAGTGACGCCCGCACGATCGGGTCGCGAAATTTGGCCCCTGCGCCCGAAGGAACGGTTGTGCCGCCGCCGTTGGTTGCACATCCGCCCAGGCCTGCGATTACCACACCCGCCAGAAGTCCCCCGATGACGCGACGTGCGATGCTCATGCTCAATCCTCACTTCCATCGTTCGAATCTGGATTCAAGACGGGTCGATCCTGCCACTACGTCCGCCTGCGATACTGGTTCATCGTGCCCTTCGGCTTGCCGACACCAGCGCAAGCGCCACGCCGGTCAACCACAGCGCAAGACTCCCCTGTCCGACGACATCACCGATGTGGACGTACAGGGTTGTCCGGCTCCCCGGACGTATGTCCGCTGACATGTATCCCGCCCGCCGTGGGTCGAGTGACGCCGTGCCGCCGCCTTCGCTGCGCACGCGACCTCGATCGTCGATGACGGCCGAGACGCCGGTGTTGGCGGCGCGGACCATCGGCGTGGCGAGTTCCGCGCATCGCCACCTCGCGGCGAGAAGATGCTGTTGCCGTCCCCAGTCGGCAAAGCCGAACCAGCCGTCGTTGGTCACGTTGACCATGACGTCCGCGCGGCGCATCCTCCCATCAAAAACCAGGCGTCGGCAGACGCGGGACATCGTCGCCTCGAAACAGATCGGCGTGACCACGCGAACAGATCCCCCCCCCTCACCGCCGTCCAACGCCGACAGGCGCACCTCAAACACCCGACGATCCCGACCCGCCGACAGGTCAAACGACATCCCACGCGCACCGATCACCAGAAACTGCCGCTCGAGCCACGGCCACATCGAAATGTACGGGATCACCTCGCCCCACGGCGTCAGGTGCAGTTTGTCGTAGCGCCGCGGATCAACCGCGCCGCCATCAACGAGGAACACGCTGTTGAATCGCGTGTCGTACTGCTCGACGAATCCCCCCCCCTCTTCGATGAACGTGAGATTCTGTGTCGCGACGGCCCCCACCAGCATCGGCACGCTGACATCCGCCTGCAACTGTTCGAGCGCCTCGGCGAAACTCCACGCGGGCACATGCTGCGACTCGCCATTGGGCACATCGACGACCCACACCATGCCCGCCGCGCGCTGAGCCTCGACCGACTCGCGATTCAGCGGCCCGCCGGGAAACACCGTCTCGGGCCAGACGATCAACTCCGCCCCACCCTCGGCCGTGCGCAGCGTGAGTTCCATGAGTTCAACCCATGATTCGAGACGTGTGCGTCCATCCCAGAGAATTCGGCGATCCATCGAGATGTTCGGCTGCACGATTCCGACGCGCACGACTCGCTGGCCGGGTTCATTCCCCCCCCCTCGCACAAGCGCCGCCATGAGAACGACCGCGACCATCGCCGTGGCCCCCCCGCACCACATCAGGCGGCTTCGGCCGGCCGATGGTCCGGCAGCCGCGACGCGAAGTCGCCACGCGATCGCGCCATCCGCGGCCGCCCCGGCGATCAGCGCCACGAGCAGCGACACGCCATATGCCCCCCCCCATGAGGCCGCGCGCCACACACCGGGCGCATCGATCAGCGGCTGGCCCGCCAGATACCACGGATACCCCGTCCACACCACCGCGCCGCGCAGATACTCAACCCCCACCCAACACACCGCCACAATTACCGAGAGCGGCCAGCGCGGCAACGCCCTCACCACCCGCGCACAACTCCACACGAACAGCGCCGGATAGATCGCCATCAGCACGATCAGAAACGGATACCCCACGGCCGACACATCAATCACCCACGCATGCTCGATCGCCCACATCGGCGCTGACCCCGCCGCCGCCGCCACGCCCGCCCACACCGGGCGTAGGCCCGCCGTGCCATCGAAGTCGCCTCGACTTCGATGCTCCTGACCTTCCGTGCCACCGAAGTCGCCTCGACTTCGATGCTCCCGTCCTCCCGTGCCATCGAAGTCGCCTCGACTTCGATGCTCCTGACCTCCCGTGCCATCGAAGTCGCTTCGACTTCGATGCTCCCGTCGTCCGACGCGCACCGCAGCCCACACCAACGGCCACGGCGCCACCACCGCAAACCCCCACAACCCAAACGGCGGGAACGCCAGCGCGGTCAGTGTGCCGTACAACAACCCCGCCGCCGCGAATGGCAACACGGGCCGAAGCGCCACGCGCATCCGGCGCCCACGCGGAACTCGCTGCCCGTCGCTTGACGACACAGATCACTCCCATCGCGCGAAGGTTCGCGACATCAGGGCCATCAATCCAGGTCCAATGCTATCGAGTGCGCGGGTGGTTGGATCGCCTGGGTGGCCGGATCGCTCCGCGATCCGTTCGTGTCGCGGGCTGCGCTTGAACAGATGATCGGTCGTGTTATAGCGAACGAGAAGGACGCTCGCTTGGGCTTCGTACACTGATCCAGACACCGCTCGCGGAGCGAGCGGGCCACCCGGCTACCGCTCGCGGAGCGAGCGGGCCAACCTACCGCCCCGCGTAGTCGATGACTCGCGCGATCTCGGTTCGCAGGTTCTTTCTCGACACGACGCGATCGACCAGGCCAGATTGCAGCAGGAACTCGGAGCGTTGGAACCCTTCGGGCAGTTCCTGGCGGATGGTCTGTTGGATGACGCGCGGGCCGGCAAAGCCGATCAGCGCTTTGGGTTCGGCGAGGATCACGTCACCGAGCATCGCAAACGAGGCGGTGACGCCGCCCGTCGTCGGGTCGGTCAGAACACTGATGAACACGCCTCCCGCGTCATCGAGCCTGGCCAGTGCGGCCGAGGTCTTGGCCATTTGCATCAGCGACAGCCCGCTCTCCTGCATGCGGGCGCCGCCGGAGCAACTGACGATGACCAGCGGGAGATTTCGTTCGATGGCCGTCTCAATCGCCCGCGTGATCGTCTCGCCCACGACGCTGCCCATCGACCCCATCATGAACGTGAGGTCGAGGCAGCAAAGCATCGCGGGACGGCCCTTGATAAAGCCCGTTCCGGCCTGGATCGCTTCGACGTGTCCGGTCTTGACCTGTTCCGCGAGCACGCGCTCTTCATACGACTTCAGGTCGCGGAAGCGCAGCGGGTCGGCCGGGAGGAGGTTTGTGAACATCGGCTCGAACGAGCCAGGATCGGTCAGTTGTGTGACGCGTTCGGCCGCGCCAATGCGGAAGTGGTGCTCGCACTCCGGGCAGACGTGGAGGTTGGCCTCCATCTGCTTGCGATAGATCATCTGCCCACAA
>CAZTPJ010000033.1:5075-37608 GCA_964614515.1 uncultured Phycisphaeraceae bacterium
AACTCGGACACCGCAGCCACAGCCCCTCGGGGATGAGTCCCCGACGCGCCGGGCGGACTTCCGTCCACGTCCGAATGGCGACCTGCGTCATTGAATCCCCTTCGATCGGAGGCACCGTCGGGTGGCCTACGCGCTCACCCGGCTCCCCTCGCGCCTCTCTTCCAACAACGTTCTTGGCACTTCACGTCGCTCCGTTACACTGGCCGATTCAACCATCGGCCACAGCCCCGTCAGCGCCACTCCATCCAGCCAGCATAGGACCAATCCGCGGGCGATTGGTTTCAGGACCACAATCACCACCCGTCCATTATCGGCCGAACGCTCCACCGCTCGTGCAAATGCTCCGATAATGCGGTCCGCCGCCTCGGCGACGCCCTCGCCTCCGGGCACCACAACACTCCCCGGGTCTTCTTTCCACTGCCGATAGGCCGTGGGGAATTTGTCTTCCAGTTCCGTCGGCAACAGGCCTTCCCAGAGGCCGACATCGACTTCGTGCAGGCTCTCGACCGCGCGAGATTTGACGCCGCATTGCTTCGCCAGCAGGCGTCCCGTTTCTCGGCTGGCTTCGTCTGGCCCGGTAATAACAGCCGCCACATGCTTCAAATCGGCAATCGCGCCGTTGACTTCCGCTTTCGCCTCGGGGCATACGGGCAAGTCACAGGCCCCGCCGAGCCTGCCGGCGAGATCCCAGGTGGTCGATCCCGCACGCACGAGCAGCACGGGAATTGTCGTTGATTTGGCCATACGTTTCGCGGTCTCCGCCCGGCGAGGTTCTTGCTCGCCGAGGCGACCTGCACGGTCAACGGCTTGGAGTATATGCCGCACCGGCGGCCAGCGCAGATCGGCTAAGGACCCGCGCCCTCCGATCGGGGCTTACGCCTCATCCGTCGTCCATCCATTCGCACGAATCCGCCTCTCGGATCATTTCAGGTGCTTTCACCAGACTTGTTTCCGCGAAGCCGGTGGATCACATCGGCTCGATTCGCAGGCGGCTGACCGAACACGGCCGAGGCTGCGACGACCACGTCGCACCCGGCTTCAACTGCCCCCCCGGCCGTGATGGGTGAGAGGCCGCCGTCCATTTCGAGGCGTTGATCGTTTCGCAGACGCGACGTGATCGCTCGCACCTTGGTCAACACCTCCGAAATGAACGACTGTCCGCTGAAGCCCGGATTCACCGACATCACCAGCACGAGATCGACATCCTCAATGACGGGCAGGACGATCTGCGCGGGCGTCGGCGGATTGATCGCGACCCCGGCCGTGACGCCGAGATCGCGTATCCGCTTGGCCAACGCCCGCGCGGCCTCGACGCTGACGACCTCCATGTGGAATGTGATGTGGTTCGCGCCGGCTTTGATGAACGGCTCGATGAACTTCTCCGGCTCCTCCACCATCAGATGCACATCGAGAAAGGCATCCGGCATCGCCCGCCGCAGCCAGCGGCACATGTCCGGACCCATCGTCAGGTTCGGCACGAAATGGCCGTCCATCACATCGACGTGCAGCAGATCCGCCCCAGCCTCAAGTACCTGCCGACAGTCTTCGCCCATTCGTGCGAAATCCGCGGACAGGATCGATGCGGCCACCAGCGGCAGCCGAGGCGGATTGCGAAACAGATCCCTCATCGCGCGAGTGTAGCCCCAAAGAGCCGATTGCGCGAGCCATCGAATTCTTCCTTCGAGCAGCCGCAAAGTCCATTGGATCCGGTGGGGCGGGCGTCTCGCCCGCCTCCCTTGCGTACCCGACGCGCGACGATTTATCCCAGCTGCGTTCCCTCCAACACGCGCAACGCCGAGCGCCACGGCGACGCTCGATTCGATCGCTCGCGCGACCGGCTCCTATTCGCATTCGATTTGCCCCGCGCGCGGCAATACGCTTGCACACGAGGACCGCACGCATGACACCAACCTCATCCACACGCCAGCGCCCGACCGATGCGGAGGTCGCAACCCGTCTTCGCGACATCGATCAGGGCCACCTCATCCAGCACGCCGATTCGCTCACGCGGCCGCAGCGCGCCGCAATGTTTGAGCAACTTCGCGAACTTGATCTCGACGCGCTGCCTTCACTCATCCGCGAGTATGTGTTGAACAAGCCGGCCGTCACGCTGCCGGCCGACCTGGAGCCGGTGGACTTCTATCCACGCGACCACACGTCTCGTCGCAGGAGTTGGGATCGCGCTGCGTATCGCACGGCCGGGGAAGCACTCATCCGCGCAGGCAAAGTCGCCGCCTTCACCGTCGCCGGCGGCCAGGGCAGCAGGCTCGGCTATGACGGCCCCAAAGGCTGCTATCCCGCGACCGCCATCACGCGCAAACCGCTTTTTCAAGTCTTCGCCGAAGGGCTGCTCGCCACGCAGAGACGCTACGGCCGTGCGATCCCGTGGTACATCATGACCAGTCCGCTCAATCACGACGCGACGATCGCGTTTTTTGAGCAGCATTCGCACTTCGGCCTGAGTCCGCGCGACATCGCGTTCTTTCAACAAGGCTCGATGCCGTCGTTCGACATGGCAACTGGACGGATTCTGCTGGCGGATCGCGGGCAGATCGCGACGAACCCCGACGGCCACGGCGGCGCGATTCGCGCGCTGCATGTCTCAGGCTCGCTCGATGACATGCGCGAACGCGGCGTCGAACACCTCAGTTACTTTCAGGTTGACAACCCGATCGTGCGCGTGGTGGACCCCGTGTTCATCGGTCTGCACGCCACCGCGCCGGATTCCTCGTGTGAGATGTCGAGCAAGATGGTGTCCAAGGCCGGGCCGGACGAGCGCGTCGGGGTCTTCTGCGCCAGCGGCGGGCGGACGATGGTCGTCGAGTATTCAGACCTGCCCAGGTCGCTCGCGAATGAACGACTGGCGGATGGAACGCTGCGTTTTGCGGCCGGGTCGATCGCGATTCACATCATGAGCGTTGAGTTTCTGTCACGGCTGGCGACGGACCCCGCGAGTTCGCTGCCGTATCACCGCGCGGAGAAGGTGGTCGAGGTGTTTGATCCGGCCGCGAGTTGCAAGCAGCGCCCCGAGAAGCCCAACGCCGTGAAACTCGAACGCTTCATCTTCGATGCGCTGCCGCTGTGTCGATCGTCGATCGTGCTGGAGACGGATCGCATTGAAGAGTTCGCGCCGATCAAGAACGCCGAAGGCGTGGACAGTCCGGCGACGAGCACCGCGATTCAAACGGAACGCGCCGCGCGGTGGCTGGAGGCCGTGGGCGTGAAGATCCCGCGCGATGCGCAGGGCCGTGCGGAGTGTGTGATTGAGGTGTCACCGCTGACGGCGCTGGAGGGGGGGGATGTGCGCGGGGCGAAGCTGCCGGGTTTAATCAAACGTGAGGCCGTGGTTGTACTTTGAGTTGCGTGGGCGTGCCGTGCCGGACGGCGTGACATGTGGAATGAGTCGCATGTGACGTATACGTCCTATGTCCAACAGGCCGAGGTAGGCGGAAACGTGTGGCACACCCCAGCTTCGATCACACACGGAAACAAAGGCACGCACCACCCCTTTGCCCGATAGGATTACCCGACACGACACTCGAAATCACGGAGCCACGACATGGAACTGTACATTGACACCGCCAACCTCGACGAGATCAAGCAGGCTCACGACATGGGCGTGCTTGACGGCGTGACCACCAACCCATCGCTGATCGCCAAGGAGAAAATGGACTACGGCAAGCGGCTGGCCCAGATCTGCGAGATTGTCAAGGGGCCGGTGTCGGCCGAGGTCATCGCGACCGATTACGAAGGCATGCTCAAGGAAGGCCGTGAACGCGCCAAGATCGCGCCGAACATCGTCGTGAAACTGCCGTGCATCCTCGACGGCCTCAAAGCGTGCAAAACCCTCACCGATGAGGGCACGCGGACGAACATGACGCTGTGCTTCCAGCCGATGCAGGCGATGCTCGTGGCCAAGGCCGGGGCGTATCTGGTCAGCCCGTTCATCGGTCGGCTCGACGATGTCTCCGAGGATGGCATGGACCTGATCCATCGCATCCGCGCGATCTACGACAATTATTCGTTGAGTACGAAGGTGCTGGCCGCGTCAATCCGGCATCCCAAGCACATGGTGGATTGTGCCCTGGCCGGGGCGGACGTGGCGACGGTTCCGTTCAAGGTGATCCAGGACCTGATGAAGCACCCGCTGACGGATCAGGGGCTTGAAAAGTTCATCTCGGACTATCGCAAGGCGTTTGGTTGAACGGCCGGAGTTCGGATGAGGATGGACGCAGAGGCCTCTGCGTACTTCTCACGCCACCTCAAACAGGAACTCAATCTCCACCGGCGCGCCCAGGGGCAGGTCGATGCTGCCCACGGCCGCGCGGGCGTGACGCCCGGCCTCGCCGAAGACCTGCTCCAATAACTGGCTGCATGCGTTGGCCACCGTCGGCTGCGCGTGAAACCCAGGCTCGCAGCACACAAAGCACCCGACGCGAACGACCTGTTTGACTGCGGCGAGCGAGCCTACGGCCGCCTTGACGGCCGCAAGCGCGTTGAGCGTGCATTGCCGCGCACACTCCTGCGCAACTTCAACCGACACATCCGTCGGCACGCAGCCCTGGGCGATAAGTCTGCCTTCGCGCATCGGAATCTGCCCGCTGACGTACACCAGTGAGCCGACACGCTTGGTGGGCACATATGCGGCCACGGGGGCGGCCGGGGCCGGTAACGCCAGGCCCAGTTCGCGCAGCCGGTGTTCGGGATCGCGTGCGTGTGACGTCGTCATCGCGCGGCTCCTGTGATCGGACTCCATCGCGAGCGTGGGTCCGTGAAGTGGTGGATGTTCATGGTCAGAGGTTTCCAGACGCGGGGGTGATTCTACAGGGTTTTGCCCGCGAGCGGGGGGCGACAATCGCCAGGTCCGAGAGTCAGGCGTCGGCGGGCGCGGCCGGTGCGTCGCAGACGTGAAGGTAAGCCCAGTCGCGCCAGGCTGTCGGGTCGCGCGTCGGACTGCGCGTGAACGGTGAAGCAGCGATGGGGTCGTGCCGTTGCTAGCCGTGGTGATGTTCGCCGCATGGTCGCGTGGGAACCGCCGACCGCCGCGAGCCGCGGGAAACCGCGGCCCGCCAGGTTTCGGACCTCTCGAGTGGGAGGTTTCCACAAGCCGTCACCCCGGGGGGAACGGGGAGCGATTGGGCGAGATTTTCCCCGCTAAGGAGTGAGTCGATGCGCACACGAGTTCGTAAGGCCTTTACGCTGGTTGAAATTCTGATCGTCGTCGTGATTCTCGGTATTCTCGCGGCGATCGTGATTCCGCAGTTCACCAGCGCCAGCGAGGATGCGCAGATCAGCGCAGTCCAGAGCCAGCTGCAGACCGTGCGGAATCAGATCGAACTGTTCCGCGTGCGGAACAACGGCACGCCCCCGGCGCTGGCCGACCTGTTCACGGCCAACGGCATCGTGTCGGATGAATATCTGCGCGTGGCCCCGATCAATCCGCGAACGGGCACTTCAAACGCGATCGCTGGCGTCGCAGCGCCTGTGGCCCCCGTGGCCGCCGGTGGTGACGCCTGGGTCTATGACGCCGCGAACGGCAACTTCTGGGCCAACGGCTTCGATGAAGCCAACGGTGCGTGGTATTGATCCACACATCGTGACGGCCTGATGGCCTGATTCAGAATCGGCGATCCGTTAGCGCGGATCGCCGATCTTTCGAGGAGGAGGCGAGGGGAGTAGTGCGGTATGCGTGCGAAAATTCAACATGCCTTTACGCTCGTTGAGATTCTAATCGTTGTCGTCATCCTGGCGATTCTCGCGGTGCTCACGGTTCCACGGATGCTCTCCGCGACCGAGGATGCCGCGACCAACTCGACGCTGACGGATCTGCACAAGATTCGAAACCATGTGGCCGTCTATCGCGCCCGCGAGAACACAAACCCGCCGGTGCAAGCCGGGAACGGGACGTGGGGCCCGCTGATCGGTCGCGATTATCTTGCGGCCGCGCCGACGAACGCCTGGATTGGCGGTGCGAACTCTCGCGTGATCACGCTCGGCAACGCGCCGGACGTGGCGTATCACACCAATTATGGGTGGATCTATGACCCGGCGACGGGCGATGTGTGGGCGGCGGGCATGGACGGCGACGATCAGCCGCTGCCTCGATAACCCGCCGTCCCCCTGATGCGGCGATCCGCTTATGCCGCCCGTCGGATCACCCGATGAAGGCTTGAAGGACTCGAGACCGATCAGGGGAGTGCATCATGCGAAGCGAACGTTATCGGGACGGGATGCTGACGATCATCGCGGTGTTGCTGGGGCTGGTGGTGCTGCAAGGTTCGGGGGGGGGGATTCCGCAGGTGATGCCCGAGGCCCAGGCCTCGGCGCAGCCCTCGGATGAACCCTCCAGCGGCGGGCTGATCAGCGCCAGCGAGCAGCGGAAGATCATGATCGCGGAACTGCGCCGGCTCGGCGCTCGCCTGGATCGGATCGAGGCAAAGATCAATGCGGGACTCAATGTCAAAGTCACCGACATGCCCGCAATCAAACTGCCCAAGGATGAAGGCAAGTAACGGTCAGGAGCGACCATGCGACCCCATGCACGATTCGAACGTCCATCCGGCCGTGGCTACACGCTGCTGGAGATTCTCGTGGTCGTTGTCGTGTTGGGGATCGCGGGGGCGCTGGTGATTCCGTCGATGGGTCAGACGGGCGTGCTGCGTGTGCAGGCGTCGGTGCGGATGATCGTCGCGGACATCACCTTCGCCCAGGCCGATGCGGTGGCGTATCAGGATCGTCGCGCGATCGTCTTCGTGCCCGCCGACCTCATCCCCGCGCCCACCGGCGGGATGCGCCCGCGCGAAGGCACGAACACCTACGGCGTCTACGACGTCAACGGTCCCTCGCTCCAGGCCAGTGACATGCTCTTTGACTCGACCCGATCCACCGGACGCATGGAGACGAACCTCAACGAAGCGCGATATGGCGGCGCGTTCGTGCGCTCCGCGGCGTTCGATGGCGATGCAACCCTGATCTTCGATGAAATGGGCGGGCCCGTGCAGGACTTGACGGGGGGAGCGCCAAGTTCCGGCGGAACCGTTCGCGTCGAGGGGTCGGGATCCGTCTTCGAGATTCGTGTGGAGGCCTACACCGGCCGCGTCACCGTCGAGCAGATCAGTTCGCCGTAATGCGGGGATCGACGTGTTTCATCGTTCAAGACGAAACCAGGTTGTGGGGTTGGCGTTGTCGGCCGTGGCCGTCAGCGTGTTCATGTGGGCGAAACTTCGCCTGGTGTCCGGCATGCCCAAGACGGCGTATGCGGAGAAGGAACAGCCCGCGACCAACCCGCCGCGCCAGGATCCCGCGCACGACGACATGTCACCGAAGCAGCGCGAACCGATCGACTCGCAGAAGTAACCTTACTCTCGCGTGCCGGACTCCGCCTCGTCCGCGCCGTTTGGGCGTTCGCCGACGGATTCGATCTGCACAATCACGGCCGTCCGCGCGAGACGATCCCCGCGATGTCGCAGGTCCGGTTGTGTGAGAAAGAACCACGCGAGGGGGGGGATGGTCCATCGGACGAGATTTCGCAGCGCGGCCGCGACGAACGACGGCCCGCGCAAGGCGCTGGCGTCCTTGATCGAGATCACGCGGCACCCGAGCATGGCCTTGCCGAGCGATCGCCCGAAGATGGCTTCGGCGATGGTGCAATGTACAAAACCCCCAGCCAAAATCAGGCCGAAATACATGAGCCACGCCTGCCCGACCGCCTGCGCCTCGATGGCCGGAAACCAGATCGTGACGGCCCATCGCGCCAGGAGCAGCGCGAGCGCCGTGTCAATCACGCCCGCCATGACGCGAACAAGGGGGGGGGCAAGAGCCGTGCCCGGCGGGAGCGTGAACTCCCCCCCATCGCGTTCCTGTCGCAGCGCGAGGAACATGACGATGGCGGTGATGACCACCAGCGACATCGCGAGGATGCGATATTGGGTGTGTGAGATTGGTCCGCCGCCGTTGGCGGGGCCAGAGTCAAGGATGCGTCCGGTGTACGCGGAGACCTCATGAACGGTAAAGGCGCCGGCGTGTGAACCCGCGCTGTCGGATCGTTCAGCGACGCGCACGAAGACGACGACGCGCGCGTTGGCGTCGAGCGGGACGACGCCGTACTGACTCGTCACGCCGGGAATCTGCGCGAGGCGCAGTTCTCGCTCGGGTGTGATTTGTCGCAGCGAGAGCGTGCCTTCGCCACCCCCGGTGCTGTGGGCGCGAACGTACGTGAGATGCCCGGCGAGGTTGAACAGCGGACCGACTCGCGAGTCCGGACGCCCCACATCCGCCGCCAGCGGCGCGTAGCGCCACGCGGCCTCAACGCTCATCTCACCCGATTCCGACGTTGCCTCGTCGAGCCGTGCGATCCAGTGTCCCGCGGCGTCGGGCGTGCGTGTGAAGATGCTGACGCCCTCGGCGTGCGAGACAAGTTGCACCCAGCCAAGATCCGCCCGGGCCGACAACCCGGGGCGCATCGCTTCGATCACCTCGCCCGGAATCGCCGCCTCGATCCACCGCGCGCCATCAACCAGGATCAGCAGGCGAACCGCCGCGGGACCGGCTTGATCCGAAAGGGGCGTCTGGCGATCCACGAGCAGCGCGGCGGGGCCTTGCGGCGTTCCCGCGAAGCCCAGCAATCTCCCGCGTGCTTCGAGCGGCGGCAGGACGCTGAGCCTTTCCCCCCCCTGCGCGCCCCACCCCGCGCCCAGCGGCGCGGGAAAGACCGACGTGGTGAGTACGCGTCGGGGCCGATCACGTCCCCCCCCCTCATCGCCGCCGATCGACGGCGGAAAGAGGAGATACACGCTTCGATCCCACGCGGCCATGGCCTCGGGCGCTTCATGCAGGTCCGCCGCGTGATGCACGGATCGCGGCGCGGTGAGGAACATCGCCCCGCCCGCGTCAATCGCCGGCCCGCGAGGCGGCACATGCACGAGCGACAATCCGCGCGACGTGGGAACGATGATCCAGCCGTGGCTCTCGACGCGCGCCCCCCCCGCGATTGGCGAAGTCGGTAGCGCCAGACTGCCCGTGGCGAGCAGCGCGGGGCCATCGGCCGATGCGAGGGCCGTGGCGAAAAGAGCAATGATGATGGCGACGAAGCGCATGATCTGCTTAGCGGGTGGACGCGTCGTGTTCGGGACCGGTGGTGGCATGTGGGACGGACGGGGCGTCGGCGGGATCATCGTCGAGCGAGATGATGTCGCCCACGCGATAGCGATCGACAAGAAGTTCGAAGTTGAAGAGGTCTCGGCGCGGCTGACGCGGGGATGTCGCCGGCTCGGCCATGCGCAGGCGCACGCGAACATCGTGCGGCTGGGCCAGCGCGATGTTGACTTCCCCCGCGACGCGAGGGGGGGGACGATGACCGAAGATGTCCACCGGCACAGGCGTCGAGAGTTCCGACGCGAGCATCACATCACCGACGGCGTTGAGCAGTTCAACGCGATTGGGTTCAAACGTCGTGCGATCGAGCGTGAGTCGGACGCGCCCGTCCCCGCGCGGCACGCTCACCTGCACATTGCGGCGATCGGGCGACCACGCGACCTGCGAGGCTTCGCCGCTTTCCGGTAGTGGCGTGACCCCGAGCAACTCAATCAGATTGATCGGATGCACGGGCACGCCAAAGTCGGCCACGCGATCGGGCGCGGCGTGCTGATGGCTGCCCACCCACGCCGTGCGCGTCTCGCCAAGTTCCATCCACCAGTATCGCTCGCTGTTAGAGCCGAGCATCGCGTAGGTCTCGCCGAGTTTGTCGAATCGCAGGTAGACATCCGTGGGGCGCACCAGCGTCAACCGGCCTTCAATCTGATCCTCCCGCGCCTGGCCCTGCTCATCGGTGTACCAGATGCGGGTGACGGTGGCGGCGGAGAGGTGCTCGAGAGGCGCGACGCGCTGGTTGTATCGCGCCGCGATGTCGGCGTAGGCGGGGGGGGGCGTGCCCTCGGGCACAGGCCGTGGACCCTTCGGCGTCGAGGCGCATCCACCATGAAGCCCGAGCAGCGTGACAAGCAGAACGATGGCGGGCAATCGCATCATGACCCGCCCGCCTCCGGCTTGCCGGTGAGCATTGAGCCGATTTCCTCGGTCGCTTCGGTCAGCGCGGCCTCATCGAGCGCGGGATCCACCACGGTGATGGGCGGTGAGTCAGCAGGTTTGGTTGGGCGAACGATGATCGCCGGGCCGTGCGGCGTTGCGCTCGTACCCTCATAGCGAAGCACTCGCCGCCGACACAACACCAGCGCGAGGACGTAACGAAAGATGATCTGCGAGCGTTCCGTCGTCTCGGCGAGTTGTTCAAAGAGATCGAGGAGTTCGGCCTCGTCGAGTTTGGGTCTTGACGCGGCGTGTCCGGTGGGCATGGTGGCGCGCCATGCGGCGATGATGGGCGCATCGGGTCTCGCGCCGTCGCGCCACGCATCGAGCGAAAAATCGTGCCGCACCCAGCCGTCATCATCGCGGGCATCGCAAAGCAAGGCCATGTACACCTCGCCGGGCGGCAGGACACGATTCGTGGCCGCACACCGGCCCGTGGGGCCTGAGAGTCTGAATTTGAAGCCCGAGAATGAGGTCATCGGGCAAGTGTATGGGTGGCGGCGGAGATCAGCGAGCCTGATCGCAGGAGACTTCAAAGAATCGTCGATCCGTGCCGCCGTCGCGAACGAGGAATCGCATCTGCTTGGCGCATCGCGGGCATGTGGCGGTGTAGGCGTTGCCCGCGCGGTTGCGATAGACGCGCAGGTACGCGCCGCCGCACACGAAGCGCACGCCCAGCCAGGGGCGGGCGTGTGGATCGGCGGGTCGGCCGGCGTCATCGACGTGGGTATCGGTGAGGTCGATCGGCATGGGAGTGTCATCGGCCGTCGGCGGGGATTGTCTGCGGTGCGTGGTGTTTGCGGGGCCTTGCTAGTTTGTGCATACCAACTTGTAGCGGGTGGAGTTTGCTGTGGATACACGCTATTGTGGTTGCGCGCCACGGATGGAAAGTTCTGATGCGTGGAACGTGGATTGACCGATGCGCGAGATCGGCGCGGACTACGCTCATGGATGATGCCCGCCGCGCCGCACGCAGTTGACGGTTCGCCATGCCGAAGCCGCTGACGATTCTGCCTGATCCTCCCCCACCTCCGACGGCGATCGGCCTGATCGCCGGTGGCGGTCGCCTGCCCATTATCGTGGCGTCATCGCTCCGTGAGGCGGGGCATCCGGTGCATGGCCTCGGGCTGTCGCGACAGTATGACCGACAGTTGCCGCCGATCTGCACGACGTTTCGCGAAGTAGGGTTGCTGCGGCTGGGCAGTTGGGCCCGGGCGCTGTCGAGGCTGGGCGTGCATCACGCCATCATGGTCGGAAAGGTTGACAAAGCGAAACTGATGCACGATCCATGGCGAACCTTCAGGAACATTCCTGATCTTCGCACCATCACCGCGTGGTATCGACACCTGCGGCACGACCGCCGATCGCACGCGGTCCTCGCGGCCGTGGCCGAAGAACTTGATCGAAGGGGGGTTCTCTTGCTGGACTCAACCATGGCCATCGCCCAGGAACTGGCGGATGCAGGCTGCATGACGGCGAAGCAACCCACCGCCGAGCAGAAGGCCGACATCGAGTTCGTCTGGCCCTTGCTCTCTGAGACGCTTCGGCTGGACATTGGTCAGGCGATCGCGGTGCGAGAGCGCGATGTGATCGCCGTCGAAGCCGTCGAAGGCACGGACCGCATGATCGAGCGCGTTGGGAAGCTGTGCAAGGTTCCGGGCTGGACGCTGTGCAAGGGCGCTCGCGCGGGGCACGACCGGCGCAGCGATGTGCCCACCGTCGGAGTGAACACCATCGAACACCTGCATCGCTATGGGGGTCGTTGCCTGGCGTTGGCCGCGGGCGACGTCATCATGGTGGACAAACAGGAAATGCTCCGACTCGCGGATCGCCTGGGCATCGCCGTGATCGGCGTGCCCGTGGGCGGGACGTGAACGCGCGTGCCCATGGCGACGACGATCCGCATGGCCTTGCCACGCCGACGCCCGCGGAGCGGACCTTCGTCGGTCGCGGCGGGCTGAAACTGGATCATGCGCTGCAATCATTTGCGATTGACGTGCGTGGGCTGATCTGCGCGGACTTTGGCTGCAATGTCGGGGGGTTCACGGACTGTCTGCTTCAGCGCGGCGCGGCGAAGGTCTTCGCCGTGGATACGGGATATGCGATGGTGGCGTGGAAACTGCGTCAGGACTCGCGCGTGGTCGTGATGGAACGAACCAATGCGATGCACGCGCCATCGCCCGAGGGCGGCGTGGACCTCGTCGCGATGGACATGGGCTGGACACCACAGCGGCACGCGGTGCCGGCCGCGCTGCGCTGGCTGCGCCCCCACGGCGTCGTCGTGACGCTCATCAAGCCGCACTATGAGGCGCAGCGGGGCGAGACGCGGGCGATGAAGCGCGGTGTGCTCCATGACGAAGACGCGGCGAAGATCGTCGAGCGCGTCTGCACGGCCATGCCCGACCTGGGCGCGACGGTCATCGGCGTGGTGCGGTCGCCCATCGCGGGCGGGGGGGGGAAGAAATCTCGCGGGGGCAACGCGGAATGGCTGGCGGCGCTGCGCTCCGCGCGGTGACGCGGCACGCGACGGAGGGCCTGGCGTCACGGCTCTTCGACCGGTTCCTCGATGGCCGCGGGCGCTTCGGGCGGATCAAGATGCCAGTCTTCGAGGTCGGTGATCTCTGGGAAGATTCTGACCGGTTCGAGGCGCATGCCCGGCAGCGGCTGGAACTGCCCCTCGCGCGCGACGCGAAGTTGGCCCGTCGTCAGAAGATACTGCAAGACCGCGATGCGCAGCGCCGTCTGCGCCGCGTCTCGCGCGTTGCGGGCGCTGAGCAGGTCGGTTTCGGTATCGACGCGATCCTGAGGCCGTGTTTCATCGCGACGAATCTCCTGTTCCTGACGGCGCAGTTCGTTGATGCGAACCTGCTGTTCGGCGATCTGAAGTCTGAATCGGGCGAGTTCGATGTCGCGCGCCGCCGCACGCGCTTCGATGATGGCCGTGTGCTCCGCGATCACCATGTCGCGCTCGGACTGTTCAAGCGAGATGACGGCCGAGCGCAGGCGAAGTCGCTCCTGTTCGCGATCAAGCGGCAGGCCGAAAGTAATGCCGGCCGAGTATCGCACGTCATCGGGGTCGAAGTTCAGTCCGCCCTCTCGGGCGTCGGGATCTGTGGGCACGCCGACACGCCCGGAAAAGTCGAGGTCCGGCAGCATGTTGTTTCGCGCGTTGGCGAGATCGCGCCGCGAGTCGTCCACGCGATCGCGCTGATTCTGAAGATCAAGTCGAAACTCGAGCGATCGCCGCGCGGCCTCTTCGAGCGTGACGGCCGGCTCCGACAGATCAAACGCCTCGCTGCGAATCACCACGGCTCGATCCGGCTCGATGCCCAGGCGAATCTTGAAGCGCTCGAGTTGCACGATGTAGGAATCCCGCAGACTCGCGAGCGACTCGCGGGCGGAGAGCACCTGGTTCTGCGTCAGGTTGAGTTCAAACGGTCGGCTGCGACCCGCGTCAACGAACGCGGCCACCTGTGCCGCGAGATTGCGAAGGCTCACCAATTGCCGCTTCTGGTTTGAGATCTGCGCCTGTGATTGCAGCAGACCGAGATAATCTCGCGTGATGCTCACCAGGAACTCGCGCCGGAACTCCTCAAAGTCACGGGCTGAATACACAAGATCGCGCTCCGCCTGGATGAGCGATTCCGCGGCCGTCACCCCCGCGCCACGCAGCAGCGGTATATTCGCGCTGACGGCGACCTCCGAAGACTGACGATACCGGCCCGTGACGTCACTACGAAGGTTCTGCGTGGCCCGCCAGAGCCACGCGGCCTCGACCTGTCCGCCGCTTTGCAGGCGGCGCGTGACGCGAAGGTCGTTGATGACGTTGATGGCGCCCTGAAACTCTCCATCATCGGCCTGCCCGGAAAGATCAGTCCCGAGACTGTGGATCAGTCGAGGGGACCAGGCATGTCGCTCGATCAGCAGGCGAATCGCCGCGAGGATGTACTCCTCTTCGCGACGAAGATATTCGGGGGATGACCGCTGCGCGACGCGAAGCGCCTCATTGAGCGTCAGATCAAGGGGGGGGACATCAAGATCAAGCCCGGCGGCCGCGCGGGTGTATCGCCGCAGCATGTCCTCGACCTGATGCGCATCGCCGATCTCCTGAAAGTCAATCTCTTCGGCGATGGGATTGACGGTGGACGGATTCCGATTCAACTCGCCGGTGGTGCGCGGGCGGTCGGCGCTCCCGAACTGTCGCTCGGGCGCATCGCCCGCGCGGATCTCGTCCAGACGCTCTCGCATGAGGCGTTGGGTGCGAGAGTCAATGTCGCTCATGGAGGATGCACACCCGGCCACGAGGAAAACACCTAGTCCGACGCAGGCCATTTGAGTCGTGAATCGGACAAAATGTTCCATTGTTTTCCTGTGCTTCGAGTGTTGCTGTTGGCCTGAAACGGCCATTTGTGTTGCGGAGTGTACCGAAGAATTGCGTCCAACGTTGCGTTATTGAATTCCCCATCCTATTGTTGCAGCCTTGCCCTGCGCTGGCTTGGCGAGGTTAAACTGCGGGTTCTTGCCATTGCTTTTACTGGCTCGGTAGCGGTGCTATCGGACGCAATCGCTGTCGGGCGTCTCCGGAGCCACATTTCATGCCATCCGTGACCATTGACGGTCGCAGTTTCATGTTGGATGGTCGGCGCATCTGGCTGGTCAGCGGATCCATCGACTACTTTCGCATTCCAAGGGAATTGTGGGCCGATCGTATTCATGCCGCGAAGCAATCGGGGTTCAACACGATCGCCGTGTCGGTCGTATGGGCACGATGCGAGCCGCGGCCGGGACAGTTCGATTTCTCCGGCGACAACGACATCCGGCACTTTATTCACCTGATCGGTGAGGCGGGCCTGTGGTGCGTGCTTCGCCCGGGGCCGTTCGTCGGGTCGGGCCTTGATTCCGGCGGACTTCCAGCGTGGCTCGGCAGTTTGCCAAACGTCGCGCTGCGCACGTCCAATGGTCCCTATCTCGAAGCGTGTTCGCGCTACGTCACGGCCGTGGCGGAACAGGTGCGTGCGCAGCAGGTGACGAGTCCCGGCAAGGGCGGTCCGATTCTGCTCGTGCAGAATGAGAATTCGTGGACGTGTGGTCACGCGGGGCTGGCGCAGGGGTATCTCGGCGAGATCAATCGTTATCTGCGTGAGGCCGGGTTCACGGTGCCGACGATCAACTCGAACAATCTGTGGCAGGGCGTGGAGGGCGAGGTCGATTGCTGGGTGGGCGGGCCGCGCCTGATGGCGACGATGCGTGAACTGGCCGTGGTGCGCCCGACGCAGCCGCGCGTGGTGATTGATGTTGAGGTCAGCCCAGTGGCGTCGTGGGGTGAAGAACCCGCGAGCCTGGGCGGCCCGGCGGTGCTGCGACGATTGGCGGAGATTCTCGCGGGGGGGGGACAGTTCAACATCTCGGCCCTGCATGGGGGGACAAACTTCGGCTTTGCCGGCGGGCGTCTCATCGATGGCGCGGAGTGGTATGCGGCCACATCACCCGGCCCGCACGCGCCCATCGGCGAGACAGGCGCGCCTTCCGAGATTTTGCCCTACGTGCGCCGGATCGCAACATTCTCGTCGCGCTTCGCCCGGGTAATGGCGAACCTGGATCCGACGTATCAGCCCGTGGTGCTCGAGCCTGGCGATGCACCCGGCGCAGGACGTGGAAAGAACGAAACTGGTGAACCCGGCCCGGCCGTGATCCCCCTGGTTGGTTCGCAGGGGGGGGTGACGTTTGTGTTCGGAAGCGGCAGCGCATCTGGCGCGACGACGGTGATGCTGGTGCTTGGTAGCGGCGTTCGCTTGCCGACGCCGATCGGGGCGCAAGGCGTGGCGTGGGTGTTGCTGGACGTTCCGATCACGTCTCGCGCCATGCTCGACTATTGCACGCTCAGCGCGATCGGAACCGTCGGCAATGTGCTGGTGTGCTTCGGCCCGGCGGGGACCGAGGGCGTGGTGTCGATCAACGGCTCACCCGTGGCCGTGCAGGTTCCCACCGAGCGCACGCCGCTTGTGATCAAGCAGGAAGGGATCACGGTGGTGGTGTGCAACGAGAGCCTGGTGGATGAGACATTCTTGACGGAGTCGGCGGTGTATGTCGGGGTGGCGGGCGTTCGAGCCGACGGCACGCCGGTGGCCACCGAGCAGGCGTACGCGAAGATTGATGGCGAAGGCGTGGTGACGACGGTTCCGGCCGCGGGTCGGCGTCCGCGCTCCGCGCCGCGTGCGACGATCGCCGGTTGGACGGCGGCGTCGATGGACGACTACATCAAGGGCATGAGCGAGCGATTCGCCGCAATCGACGGCCCGGCGGACCTTTCGATGCTCGGCGCGCCGTATGGGTATGGGTGGTATCGAGTTTCGATCAAGCGTCCGGGCGCAAAGCGCGTGAAACTCGCGATCCCGCAGGGCATGGATCGGTTCCACTTGTTCCACGACGGGCGTGATCTTGGCGTGATCGGGCGCGGGCCTGGCGCGACGCGCGAGGTCAGCGCCGCGATGAAACGCGGGGATCAGACGCTCGTGGTTCTCGCCGAGAATCTCGGGCGAGTCGCCGGCGGAAGCGATCTGGGCGAGGGCAAGGGCCTGCTCGGCCATGTGTGGGAAGTCGCGCCGATGAGCGTGAGCAAGCCCGTGGTGCGCGAGGGCACGCCTGTGGATGTACTGGCGTTCCGTGCGCCGCTGTGGGAAGTGGCCGAGGGCGACATGACATCGCCGGATCGACTGACATGGACGTTTCGACACACGAAGAAGGCCCCCGTGTTCATGCACATCGCGCATCCCGTGGCGAGGAGTCTGCTGCTGCTCAACGATCGGCCCGTGAAGTATCTCGGTCGCTCATCGGCTGGGTATGTCTGCTTCTGGCCGGAGGATCTCGGGCGCGGCGTGAACACGGTGCAACTGGCGTTCGTGGCGGATGGCGCGGGCCTTTCGGGCGATGCGCACGAACTCGATCAGATGGCCGCGAAACTTGCATCAAGCGTGACGTTCTGGATCGGCACGGGCAGCGCCACGGCCAAGGCGGAGTGGGCGTTCGCGCGTTGGGAGCCGCCGTTGGCCACGGCCTTTGGACCTGCACTCAAGGCGCCCGATCGCGTGGGACCGATGTGGTGCAAGACGATGTTCAAGGCCGCCGACACGCACCTGCCGCTGATGCTCGAACTGGGCGGGATGACCAAGGGTCAGATCTATCTCAACGGGCGACACGTCGGGCGATACTTCGTGGCGACGGGAACCGGCGAGCGAGTCGGGCCTCAGGGCCGGTATTACCTGCCCGAGCCGTGGGTGCATGCCGGGGGCGACAACGAACTGCTGCTCTTTGATGAGCACGGCGCGGACCCGTCAAAGGTGCGTCTGTTGTACGACGTGTCGGCCCAGGTCGTGCGCGCCTAGATTCACGCATGAATGAATCTGAGATCTGCTGGCGGCGGGCGGCCTCGTTCGCGGCCAGAGCGCATCGACACCAGGTTCGCAAGGATGGCGAGACGCCGTATGTCGCGCATGTCTATCGCGTGGCGATGACGGTGCGCGACGTGTTCGAGTGTGACGATCGCGTGGCGATCTGCGCGGCGCTGCTGCATGACACTATCGAAGACACCACGGTGGATTTTGATGAACTCCAGGAAGCGTTTGGTGAAAATGTCGCGCGTTGCGTGGCGGCGCTGACCAAGAACGCGGCACTGCCCGAGCCCCAGCGAGAACGCGAATATGACGAAGGACTCGCGAAAGCGGACTGGCGGGCGCGACTGATCAAACTGGCCGATGCGCTGGACAACTTCGCGGATTCCGCGACCGCAGGCCAGCGGGCGAAAGCGCTCAAGCGATGTCAGCGCGCGGTGTCGCTGGCGAGCGCGGACACGGAGCCGTGCGTGCGGCGCGCGATGGAGATCGTCTCACGAGAGGCGGGACTCACTTCGTAACCGCGGCCGTCGCTGGCGCGTTCCACTGCTGGAGCAACGCGTCGGCGATCTGTTCCGGGTTATAGCCGGCCTTGAGCAGGATGCAGGGCTTGCCGGACTTCTGGGCATAGAGCCTCGCTTCATCAACATGCAGATGCCCGGCGAGTTTGACAAGTACCAGCACGACGCCCGTCTCGGGGCGTCCGATCGGCGCTCGCATGGCTTCCCCACTGCCGTGTTCGGCGAGACGTACCCATTCCACATCCGCGAGGTTGAAGGCTTCGCGGATGCGATCGACGGCCTGTTGCCTGCGAACACCGCCGACGAGTACGGCCGTGGTGCCCTGAATCAACTGACGCACCTGCGCCACGCGTTCACTCCAGGCGCGCGCGGGTTCCTCTTCGTGCTCATCGTCAACGGCATCGTCGCCCGGCGTCACGGCCGCATCAATCCAGGCGCGAAGCGAGTCGGTTGGCGCGACATCGCGGAAGAAACGTTGAACATCGACGCGAGCGAGAAGTTCGGTGATGCGGCGGTCGTCACGATCCAGGCCGAGAGCGTCGAGACGTTCGAGGGCCTCGGCGATTTTTCGACAGTCGTGCGGGTTGTAGTCGGCGTCGGCTTTGTCGAGATTCCTCACATGGTAACGGACCTGCGCGATGAGTTCCTGCATGGACTTCCTCGCGCGGGAGCGCTGTTCGATGCGCTCGGCGATCTGGCGGGCTTGCTCGATGATGACCGTCGCCCCCGCGGGATCACCCGGATCATCCAGACGCATGTAGCGAGGAATGTGGATGCGGCGCACGGCCGTCTCTCGCCGCAGCCACGCATGCACTTCATCCTGATCCACGTCGGGCGCGGTGAGCCATGTGTGCTGGAGCGCGATGCGCAGCGCGGAGTTGGCTTCGGCGAGGAGTTGCAGCGCGACGTGATTGTCGCCCGCCGTGACGCTGTCGGCATGTTCATCGCACGCGTCCACGAGCGCAGCGGCCGCGGCCAGCGCGGCGTAACAGTCGGAGATTCCCCGCAGCGTCTGGTCGTCCGGCTGGCTTCGTTCGCGCCACAGAACCCACAGGAAGCAATCGGGCATCGCCTTGGCCTGCGAGATCATCTGCGAGACGCGCTCGACGATCGCCGGTTCGCGCGTCGGGTCTCCGGCCGCGGCCCGGCGCTCGATGTACAGCAGGCATGACTCGGCCTTGAGCCGACATCGCTTGGCGACGAGCGAGAGATCAACTTCCGCGCCCGTGGCCAGAATCGGATCGACGTATTCTGACGAAGCGGGCGGGACATCGACCGACGCGCGAGCACGACCGATCTCCTCCGTCGTGCCCGTCACGGGCAGATTGACGGCCGCATCGCCGATCCTCAGCGGCACAATCCCTGCCGAGGTAGGGGTACGCACAGGCAATGTCGGATTCGCGGCGCGGCCGGGCGTTTGTGGAATCGCGGGCGTTGCAGCAGACACGTCGAGTGGTGTTGAGCCAGCGATCGCAGGGGAAGCACCAGCGCGCGATGCCGTCGCACCTTCACCAACGCCTTCCGGTGGGGATTCAGCCTCTTGCTGTAACCACTGGCCGAGGGATTTGACAAGCGCTCGAAAAGATTGCGAGCGTTGCATTTCCTGCTGTAAGTATTGGGAGAGCGCGTCCAGGAGCTCCTGGGTCATGCGTTGCTGCATGAACGGATCATATCGAGCTTCGGTGCGAGATGCGAATTATTCGAAAAAGAGCGATGTTTGTGACCGCTACGCATGGCGAACGGCGCTCGAGTTGGTGGTGAGCGGTTGCGTTGGGCGCATGAGCGAATGACGATGAGCGTGCGTGGTGAGTTTGCGCAAGATGGAGATGCGTGGATCGGATGATGGACATCCATTCGCTCGACGTGCGCTGTCATGCACGCGCTGGAGCGCACGGCGCGCTCATCACCATGTGGGCGCGGCACGCGACGTGTGTCCATACGCGACGCTGTGTGCTCAAGGCTCACGGTCATCAATCAACCTGCGACGTACTCGTCGGTCAGGCCTTGATCGCCAGGCATCGTTGCTTCAGGTCAGCGCGGGCGCTGCGCGACGATGTTCATGGAGTTGATGGCGCAAAACCTGCGCGACCGGTGGGGCGAACTATTTTGGCTTGCATGAAGATTCTGAACCACCCGCTTGACAACGCGGTTGTTTCATGTTCCACTGTGCGTGAGAAGGAGTGCGACCGGGTCAGCGCTTGTCGAAGCCTTGCCCGGTTGCAATGGAGTGGCGTGGTGGATGCTGTGACTTCGCAAGCCTTGGCCGCGCTGCGCGATGCCGTCGCACAGTTGATCCCCGCCGCATCGTCGGGCGGGGTTGATCGTCGCGCCACAGCGCTGCCTCTGCGCATCGCGCCGGTGGGGATCGGCGGGCTTGTGGTGTCCCGCACAGACCCGACGGCCAGCATCTTCGGAAGGCGGATCGAGGCTGACATTCGCGCGATCTTCACGGGCGGAAGCGCAAGCGCACGCGAGACGTTCGCGGGCGACACGCTGATGAACGTGCTGTCGCTCGGCGCTGCGACGCTGCGCGAAGCGGGATTCCTGAACATCAAGTCTGATGCCGAGCACGCCAACGACGTGGGCCAACAGGAGCGCACTGTGCGGTTGAAAGCGACGTTTGAGTTCATCGCCACGCCCGCCGTGGGCGAAGGTGTGATTGAAGAAATTCCAACACGAACGGAGATCGGCTGACGCGCGGCCGTTGCGCTTCAGACAGGGGTATCGAGCATGGCAGAGACATTTCCAGCGACATTCATCGTTCCCGGCACCTATGTCGAGGTCCGCGCGGAGGGTCTGATCCGCGCGGGAGGCGTATCGACGGGGAACATCGCGATCGTGGGCACGGCCTCGCAGGGGTTCAACGAGACGCACCTGCTCTCATCCTTCGATGAGGCCCTCGCGGCGTTCGGCGCTTACGACGCGTACGACGATGGCGCGGGGACGCGCAACCTCACGCGATCGCTCGAACTGCTCTATCGCAACGGCGCCCGGACCGTGTTCGCGCGTGCGCTCGATCCGGCCGGCAACCCGGGACAGGGTGACTATGAGGCCGCCTTCGCCCAACTGTTGCTGGACGATGTGCAGATCGCGCTGGCGCCCGAATTGGCGACCAACGTGGCGCTGGCCGTGCTGAATCCGCTGACCACCAATGCGGAGAGCAATGGCAAGGACGTGATCGCGGTTGTCGGCGCGGACGCGACGACGCCGGCCAACGTCATCGCGCAGGCGATCAACAGCGGCACGGGACGCATCATCCTCTCGACGCCGGGCCTTCGCGCTTTTGACACGGCCGAGGGCGATGTCGTCTCGCTGAACGGGCGATACTCCGCGGCCGCGGTCGGCGGGCTGCTCGCATCGCTGCCGGTGCAGAGTTCCCCGACGAACAAGGTGCTGCCGGGCGTATCCGGGCTTGAGCGGCGATACTCGTATGGCGAAACGGTGCAGTTGCTTCAGAATCGTCTGTGCGTGTTGGAGGATCGTCAGGGTGTGCGCGTGGTGCGCGGACTGACGACCAACGATGGCGCGTTCGCGCAGATCACGACGCGGCGCATCACCGACCTGGCCAAGGCCGGGATTCGCAAGGCCAGCGACCCGTTCATCGGCCGGCTCAACAACGCGCGAGTCCGCGGGGCGCTTCGCGCATCGATCGACGGCTTCCTCACCACCATGGTGCAGAACGAGGCGCTGATTCAGTATGAACTGGAAGTCACGGCCACGCGCGATGATGAAATCGCCGGGCGGTGCAACGTCAACGCGCTGCTGCGCCCGACGTTCAGCATTGACTTCATCGCGGTGACGCTGGTGCTTGAGTGAACAGGATGACTTGATGCGTCGCGGCGATCGGGCTTGATGGCCGTGGCGCTTCGGTGGAACACGAACAGGAGATGAATCGTGGCGAATACGAGCGTGTTTACGGGGGCGGATGGGTCCATCACGTTGTCCTCGCCGCAAGGCGCCGAGGGCGAGGCCGCGCAGGGCGTGATCGATGGATATGAACTCGTCGCGGTGGGCCGTGTGACCGATGTCCGCGTTGAGGTCAAGGCCGATGTGAAGGCGTTTCACGAGATCGGGCAGCGGTACGCGACGGAACTGCGCCCGGGCAACATGAGCGTGCGCGGGACGATCGGACGCGCGCATGTCAACGGGGCGCTGCTGCGGCTGCTGCTGGGCGAGGCATCCGAAGCGCGTCCGGGCGTGAGTTGGGTGCAGCCGTCGTTCAACATCACGCTGATGCTGCAAAGTGCCTCGGCGGCGGACGTTCGCAACACCGTCACGCTGCACGACGTGAAGATCGACAACTGGGTGTACCAGATTCCAGAGGATGACTTCGTGATGGAGTCGATCGGGTTCCAGGCGCTGTACATGACCACGGCGGATGAGCCATGAATCGAGTCGCCATGACGCCTGAAGATCTGCTGGCCGGGGCCGCGCTGACCCATGCGATCACCGTGCCCGAGTCTGTCCGCGCGCCCGGCGTCGCGGGCGCGGGGGGGGGCGAGGTCAGGCTGCGGCCGCTCACGATCGAAGACCTTCAGGTCGTGACGCGCACGGCCAGGGAACAGGATGTGGTCGTTGCAGCGTTGATGGTTCAGCGTGCGCTGGTGGAGCCGGCGCTGACGCTGGCGCAGGTGCTCGGGCTTCACGCGGGGCTTGTGGAGTTTCTGCTTGCGGAGGTGAATCGCATCAGCGGGATCTCATCGCGGGCGGATGAAGTTCGTGAGGCGGCATCCGCGCCGGTGGCGCGGGCGGCGCACATCCTGGCGCGAACGTTCGGATGGACGCCGGACCAGGTCAGCCAGTTGACGCTCGGGCAGGTGCTGTTGCATCTTGAGATGCTGAAGGAGCGGGAGTGAGTGGAGCGGGTCAGCAGGTTCCGACGAGGGTCGAGTCGGTGCGCGCTGCGCGTCGCGTGGCGAATGTGTTGACATGCGCTGGCGCGGCGCGATTCCTCGTGGAGGTTGCGCCCGGCGAGCGCGGGCTTGAGTTGCCGCCGCGGGCGTCCGCACTGCTGGCGTTTGATCCGTTTGCGAGCGTGAACATTCAGGATGTCCCGCCTAGCGTCGACGCGGGCGACGTGTCACGCGCATCCCGGCGGGCGGCACGAAGCAACCCGCACGACGCGAATCGAACAGATGTTGGTCCACGGCCGTCGATGCGAAACGTCGCACCCGAATCCACCCCGCGCGGACATGTGCGGACTTCACAATCGCCGAGCATCACTCCCGCGCGTGTGACTAACCGCCACGAACGTGCGGCCGGCCCTCTTGCAGGTGGCGCGACGCCAGCGCCAGGCTTTCCGGCGATTGTCGACGCCCATCACGCGGGCCAATCGCACGATGCGCGATCGCTCGATGGCGCCGCGCCGGCATCAGTCACTCCGGCGATGGCCGCGGAGGTGATCGGGCGGTTGCAATCAGTCGCTCGAAAGCCGGCGACGAATGGCGGTTCAACAAACGAACGCGCTGCGCACGCCGCGCCGGCGACCAGCAGCGCCAACACGTCATCGGGCATGGCCCTGCTCGCGGAACTCACCAGCGCGATTCATGATCGAAGCGTCAAGTCTCGCACACACACCGCTCGGGAGAACGGATCCACATTCCCCCCCCTTGGCGGCAATGGATCATTACGCACGCGAACCTCACCCGGCGCGGGCGCCAACGACACGGATGCCCCGACGCCCGCGAGCCTGTGGCATCGCGCCCACGAATCGCGACTGTTTCCCCGCGCTGCGCTTCGAGCGGGCGACACGGCCCCTGCGCGAGCCGAAAGCCCGGCGCTCGACACCGACACGCCCGCCGGTTACGAGTCGCGGCCGCACGCCCACCAGCGTGACATGCGCCCGCACATCGATGTCGTCGATGTTATTGCAACCGCCCTGCGCGATGAAGCGCGACGACATGGAGTGGACATGTCATGAGCGCAAGGCCGGTGCTTGGCGACTGGGAGATTCCAAACGTCACGCTGCTCGTGTCGGCGGAACGTCGCGCGTTCGCGCACCTGCCCGTGCCCGGACTGGCCGGCGGCATCCTGCACGACATGCAGGCCGAACCCGTTCGCATCGAAATCGCCGGAAGCCTCATGGGCGCTGAGTCGCGCACCGGATTCATGGAGTCCATTCGCGGAAAATTCCAGGCTGGAGAAGCCACCGCGTTCGCCGCGGACATCACCACGGCCACCAAGGTTGAACACGTTGTCGTCGAGGATGTGCGCTTTCACGAATCCGCGGAAGATCCGGGCGTGTTGTCGTTCTGGATGATGCTGCGCGAAAGCCCCCCCCCGCCGCCACCGCCGGATCCCCTCGGCGGCATCGACGCGGGGCTGCTCGATGATGCGGCGGGTTTGATCGACAACGTGACGGCCGCGCTGGATGTGCTGGATCAACTCGGCGGCGTTCCTGACTTCGCGGATCCGACGCCGCCGCTCAAGGGCTTGCTCGGCGGGGTGGAGGGCGCGCTCTCCGGCCTTGGCGGAGCGAGCGGCGCGATCGAAAGTCTCTTCGGAGGGTGATGCGTGGCGTCGGTGTCTGTCTCCATCCAGGGATCACTCAACGGCGAGACGCTCACCGCAAGCGTATCGGCGCAGGTGGCGCAACTGGAGGAGATCGCGCGACTTGTCAAGGGCCTGACGCAGAACCCGCCGCAGGATGTCCGCGATGCGCTGCGACGCATGGCGGACTTTCGCATGCCGAACATGGACTTCGCCGCGTCGCTGTCGCCGATGCTCGGGCGCATCACGGCCGCGCTGCCATCAGAGTTTGGCGGGGCGCTGGGTGATCTGCCATCACGGCTGGAGCGCCTTTCCACGACGATCACCGGGCAACTTCAGCCGGATCTGCTGCGCGTGCTTGGGGTGATCCGCGCGGTGCAGGACCTTGCGACGCTGGACTTTCACTGCAACAGTGATCTCGTCGGCGGCGCGGGCGGCGCCACACCACCCCCACCACCCCCCCCTCCACCGCCGCCCCCCCCTCCCGGTGGACCGCCGCCGGGGCAGCCTGCGCCGACCGAGTCCACTCCCGCGACGCGCGCGGCCGCATCCGCGCTATCCGCGCTCGAACGCCTGCCCGCGCCGCTGGAGGCCCCGACACTGGTGATGTTCGTGCGCGAAGTTGTCAGCCGGGCGATGCAAGGGTTCACCGCGCCGTTCCCGATCCCGATCTTGCAGGAGATCTTTGATCCGCTCGAGACGCTTGCGCGGTGGGATGCGATGAGTTCCGCCGAGATCGCCACGCACATGGCCCAGACGCTGGCGGAGGCGGCTTCGCTGATTCGCGAAGAAGTGCGCGGCACGCTCGACGCGACGGCCGGGCGCCTCGTCGCGATGAACACGCTGCTGGCGCCCGCGGACCTGCTGTTCATCGCGGAAACGGTGTCATCGCGTCTGGATCAGATTCGCGCGGCGGTGAACACGGGCGATGTCTCGGGCACAGGCTCCGCGGTGGCGGAGATCAACGCGGTGATGGATCGACTGGATGACATTCGCGCGGCGTTCAATGCGCCCGCGCGAACGGAAGCCGCGGCTCTGGCCGATGCCCTGCCGCGACTGGCGGAGCGCGTTGAAGCGAAGATGGATCACGTCGTGTTTACCTTGTCGCCCAGCGCGGGGCTTGGTCATCTGGCGGCCCTCGGCGGCGAGATCAACACGCCGGAGAATCCGGAGGCGATCGCGGACCTGCGAGAGCAGATGCGCGTGTTGACCGGATGGCTTGAAGATCTGATTGAGCGGCTGGATGTGTCGGCGCTGGAGGCGGGGCTTGCGCCGGCGGCCGGAGCGGTGCGCGAAGCGGCCGAGGCCATTGACGCGGCGCTGATCTCCGTCACGCTCGCGGTGCGCGAGCGATTCGCGCAGGCCGAAGCCGCGATCGACGCGGTGGATACCGCGGCGCTGCGTCAATCGCTCGAACGAGTTCTTAGCGCCGCGAGAACCGAGACCACCGGACGACTGCGATCATTCCTCGAACCCGTGCGCGACGCGATATCGACGGCCATGGACACGGTGGGCGATGCGGTGGATGAGTTTGATCCCACGGCCGTGGTCGATGCGCTGCGCGATGTGGTTGAGCGTCTCGCGGGCGTGCTTGATTCGCCGGAGATCGCCGGGCCGCTCGATACCGTTCGCTCCGCGGTGGAGCAGGCGGCGTCCGGCGTTGAGAGTTTCTCGTTCACGCCAGCGGTTGATCCCGTGGTGGTGGGCATCGACAGCGTGACGGAGAAACTCAAGGCAATCAATCCCGATGAATTGAGCGATACCGTCAAGTTCGCGCTGGCCGGGGCGCTGGCGATCCTGCCCGAAGACCTCAACGGACCGATTGGCGAACTGAGCGTCGGCTTTGATGGCATTGTGCAGGCCGGCCCCGTGCAGATTGTCGAGAAGGCCAAGGCCGGGCCGGCCGCGGTGATGGAATCACTCAAGGCCTTTGAGCCGGCCGTACTCATCGGTGACAAACTCTCCAAGCCATTCACGGCCGCGGTGAGCGAAGCCGAACGATTCAGACCGCGCGAACTCTTCAAACACGTCGATGCGGAGATTGCGAAGGTCAAGAAGCGCATCGCGGACACGGCCAGCCCGGCCAAAGCGCTCGAACCGCTTCAGAAGGAGTTTGAGAAACTGCTGAAGGTCGTGGATGGCCTGAATCCGGCAGAGATTCTGCGTCCCGTGGATGAGGCACTCGCGGCGGCGATCAACGATGTGATTGATGCGACGCCCATTGATGAGATTCTTAGTGGGATTGAGTCAGCGCTGCGTCCGATTCGGATGGCGATTGATGCGGTGGACCGGATTTCGCGTGTGACGCAGCGACTGGAAGAGATCCTGCGCGGGCTTGATGATGCGCCCGCGCAGTTTGATGCGTGGATCGATTCGATCCTGGCGAAGATCGCGGCCATCGGCGACATGAGCGAGATCGAACTTGGCCTGGCGGATGTGGCGGCAGCGCTCGATGCCGTCACCGAGTCAGCGCTGCGCACGGCGATCGACGGCGCGTATCAACCGGCCTCGACGGCGTTTCGCGATGCAAGGCCGGGCGATCGTCTGGCCCACATCGTGCAGGCACGGCTGCGGTTTCCCGATGGCGAGTTCGCGGCGCTTCCGGCATCGCCGGAGAAGGACGCGATTTCGGCGGCCCTTGCGCGGGTTCGCGCGACGGATGGCGAGTTCGGCGCGCCGTATCTCGCGGCCGAACGGATTGCGCTCGCCTGTCGAAGCGCCGATGAAGCGTTCGGCACGCTCCTGCCGCGATGGGATCCGCGCTATCACGATGCACGCGCAGCGCTGCCGGGACTCAGGCGCACCAACGCGACGTCCGCGGATGTTCGCGACTGGGTCCACGAAGCGCTGGAGTGGCAGGTGCGCCGACCCGTGAAGACGGCACTGTCATTCATCAAGCCCGTGCGCGTGATCCTGACGGCGACGGTTCCCCCCGTGGTGGACATGGCCCAGTCGCTGTCCGGCAAGGTCGCGTCACTGGCGACGGGGCCGAACTCCGTGGGCGCGATCGCCGCGTCGATGGGCGAGATTGTGGATCGCATTCGCGGGATCAACATCGGCTTCGTCCGCGATGGGCTGGGCGAGATTCATGCGGCCGTGCGCGGCAAGTTGAACGATGTCAGCCCGGGCGTGATCGGCCAGCCGCTTCAGGCTGCGTTTGATGCGATGCTCGATGACATCTCGCTTGATGCGGTGATTGATGCGTCGGCGATTGATGATCTTGATGAAGCCTATGAACAGATCATCGCCGCGCTCAAGGCGCTGGACCCGGGCGCGATGATCATCGATGTCGTGCAGCCGGAGTTTGAGGCGCGGCTCGGCGAGATCGTCGCCGCGTTTGACTTGACGATCGTGTTTGATGCCGTCATCGAGAAACTCAATGCCCTCAAGGGCGAACTCGAAGCGGAACTCGGTCGCGTGAACGACTCGTATAAGGCGATGCTCGCGGCCGTGCCCGCGGGGATCGAAATCAGTCTGGACATTGACCTCGATGTGGACCTTGATGTGGACATCGGGTTTTAGCGGAGCGTGATGCGATGATTGTGGGATCGGTGCTCATTCAGCCTCAGAAGATCGCGCGCTCGCGCGGGCAGGCTCCGCGCATCGCGTTGATGCAGGATGTGATGATTCTGATCCCGCGCATGATCGTTGACGGCGGATTTCAGGGACCGTCGATGGGCACGATGCGCACGGCGTTGGAGGCGGCCGTGGCGCGCATCGCCGCGCGGGTGATGCAGGGACTGGATCGCGTTCGCGGGCGCGTGGAGGGGTTCATCGGGCCGATCGAGTCGCTGATGGATCGCGTGGGTTCCGCGCTCGACGGTTCACAAGGCCCGGCCGAGGCGGCCCGGGCCATTGAGGCCGCGCTGAAGGACCTGGCCGATCGCATCGAGGGCCTTGGCGCGGACAACCTGCGCATCATCTCTGATCAGATCACGTTGATGATCCAGAGCGATCTTGGCTTGACAAGCCAGTTCATCGAAGAACAACTGTGGACGTTTGTCGATGAGGCGCTCGTGGCGCTGGAAGCCTCGCCGGCCGAGGAGCGCGATCGGGATCGACAGAATCGCCTGATGCTGGTGTCCGTTCTACGGCGGCTGAAGGCGGAGTTGCGCGGGGCCATTGAGATACCGCCGTTTTCCGCGGAGGCGATCGCGGCGGAACTCGTGAGTCTGTTGCGCGATGCGGGAGCGAAGGTGGCGGCGCAGCGCGCGTCGTGTCTGTCGCGGCAGGCGGGCAAAGCCGTGGGCGCTGCGGCGACGATCTTCGAGGCCGTGCCGCTCGAACTCGGCAGCAGCATCGGCGCGGCCTCGCCAACGCCCAATGGTCATACCTATTCGTGGTATGCGTCATGGCTGCTGGGCGATGACATCTGGATCGACAAGGACAAGCGAACGCTCAAGCGTGGATATCGCACGGTGGCGCAGAAGGATGGCGTGACGCTGATGGACCTGCCGGAGTTTACCGCGCAGGGCAACGCCGAAGGGGTGCGCTACACATTCGCGCGGCACGACATCGAACGACTCGAAGGGCATGCGCGGGTCTGGTCGTGGTTGACCGATGGCTTCGCGGGCGGGCTGCATCTGCTTGATGTCACGCTGCTGACACAAAGCCGCATCCTCTCGAACGTACTGAACATCGTGGCCAACACGGGCACATCGCTGTTCACCGGCCTGTACAAAGCGCCCATGCGCTGGTGGCTGTTTGACAGCCTGGGCTGGAACCAGCCGAGCACCTGCTGCGCGTGCTGTTCATGCTGTAATACGTGCTTTGATTCGTGCCTGCGGTTCCTGACGTGGGGCATCGCAAGTCCGGTGACGCTGGCGACGTTCATCGGCTCGTTTGAACAGTATCACAGCAACTCGATCAGTTACTACAACGAGTTCGCGTTCTGGATCACGACGATCCTGCCCGATGTCTATCGAACCTACGGCAACTATGGCAAGGTCAACGCCGTGCGGGACATCTGGCTGAGTTGGATGACGCTTCGCAACCACATTCACGATCCGCTCAAGCCGGCGGCGAACATCAAGCATCACCAGGGCCTGTGGCAACCGGTTTCGACCCTGGCCGTGCTGCTGTTCGTGAAACTCCTGCCGCGGAAGTTCTATTACCGTCCCGCGGAGGATGAAGAGCACACGTTCCTGTTCTTCGTGTTCATGCTTGTTGTCGCGCCGATTCTCGCGATTCTTGGCTTGATCGCGGGCTGGTATCCGTGGCAGGCGGCGTTGTGCGGCGGAAAAGTGGACGACAAGGAGATCGTCGGCGAGATCGGCAAGTTGTGGCTCTTGACGGGGCTGCTCGTGTATCCATCGATGTTCATCATGGAGAAGGCCGGCAGCACAGGGGGGGGGACATACAACCCGGCGGGGGGCGCGGACTATCCGGGATATCCGGAGCAGGACACATCACCGTACAACCTGCCGTATGGCTCGCAGCGCGGGCGCGTGTATGTCGGGCAGGCGAACATGGGCTTCTTCAGTCATCAGGCGCCGCCGCTGACGGGGCGGGATCATGTCTATGCGTACGACTTCAGCACGGATCATGGGGACTGGATTCTGGCGTCGCGTGCCGGCACGGTGGCTCGCGCGGATGACACTTTCGAGGATGAGAACACCGACGACCCCAACACGATCGTCATTCAGCATGATTCCATCGTTGAAGGACATGACTTCGATCCCGAAACGGGCGAAGATGCGATGACCTTTTCTCGATATGTGCATGGCGCCCAGGGCAGCATTCGCGAAGCGTTCGGGGTCGAGGATGTCAATGACGTCGTTGGCTTGCGCGTCACCCAGGGCCAGCGCATCATGCGAACCGGCGACACCGGCACCAGTTTTCACAACCATCTGCACATGGACATCCGACTCAACGCGGCCGGAAACGGACCAAGCGTGCCCTTCGTCTTCCGTGACGCCAACAACGTCATCGGCGATGACGGCGTCTGCCTGCCCTTCCGCGAATACAAGGCCGACACGGAGGACATCGATTGATCGACGCCCTGCCCAGCCTGAGCGGGAGTTCTCCGCCGAGCGTCCGAAGGCCCGTGATCGCCGTCACGTCCGGCGGCGTCGCGTGGCGCACGATCGTCACGTCGCTGCGCGTGGATGCGGGCGTCGCGCCGCACGCGGATGGGTGTGAACTGGCTGCGGCGGCCGTGTATGCACCGGATATCAAGCCCGGCGATTCAATCACGATCAGCGCGGGGTATGACGATGCCGGCGCGACGGCGGTGTTCACGGGCGTGATCGACTCAATCGAGCACGCCACACGCGGCGTGATTCGAGTGATGGCGATCAACGGCGGCGCGATGCTCGCGCGGCAACGGCCCATGATTTCCTTCGAGCAACGATCCGCGGCCGACATCGTGCGGGCGCTCGCGGATGAAGCGGGGGCGGATGTCGGCGTACTCGAACGCGGCGCGTCGCTTTCTCACGTCGTGTGCGATGGGCGAGCGTCCGCGCTTGAGATCATCGCCGCGATGGCGCTTCGCTCGGGACTTGCGGCGTGGGTGGATGCGAAGGGCCTGCTGCAGATGAAGGCGGTCGGCGGTCGTGCGGCTGCGGAGTTCGGCTTTGGTGTCAACATTCTCTCGGCCACCGCGGTGGAACGCGGCGACTGGCCCGGGGCGGTGCGCATCATCGGCGAAGGCGCGGCCGGGTCGCAGGGCGCGGCCGCGGCGAGTTGGATCGTCAAGGACCCCGCGTCCGTGACCAAGGAGGGGGGGGCAGGTTCGCCGCGCGTGGCGCACCGCGATGCGGCCGCGCGATCACCCGAGGCGGCCGAGGCGCTGGCCGCCGCGCTCGCCGATCGCGCGGGTCGAGCGCAGCGCTCCGCGCGGTTCATCGTCAGTGGCGCGCCGGAGGTCGGGCCGGGCGCGAAGTTCAAGGTCGATGCACGATCGGGTCCCGCCGCGCTGGGCGGCGAGTGGGTGGCCCTGCGCGTGCGCCACGCGATCGACGGCGCAACAGGCTTTCGCACCACGATCGACGCGGTCTCCGGCGGCGGATCGGGCCTGTTGGGAGGTGTGCTGTGAGCGGATCGCTGTTTGACGTCATTCGCCGGATCGTGCGCGAGGAGGTGCAAACCTCGCGCCGCACGGCCCTGGCGATCGTCGAACAGTCGCACCCACACGCGGATGATGGCGACAGCGACAACTACGCCTGCACGGTGCGCCTGCGCGATTCCGGCGTCACGATCAAGCATGTCCCCGTGGCGACGCCGCGCCTCGGCCTCGTATCCGTGCCCGCACCGGGAGATCTGGTGATCGTCGAGTTCATCGGCGGCGATGGGCATGCGCCGGTGATCATCGGCACGTTGTACAACGATGAGGATCGCCCGCCGGTGAGCAACGAGGGGCAGGCCGTGCTGCATCTGCCGAACTCGGCCGGTGACAACGACGCGGTGCATCTCGCGATCACGTCGGGTTCATCGCGGGAGTTGTCGCTGGCGCTGGGGTCCGGCCTGACGCTGCACCTGCGCGATGATGATCCGGCCGTGGAGTTGGATGTCGATGGCGGGCGCGCGACGATTCGCATCGCCCGAGACGGCGCCACGAGCATCGAGAGCGCCGGCTCGCTCTCGATCAAGGCGCAGGAGATCACGATCGAGGCTTCGGGCGCAATGAAAATCAAAGGCGCCACCGTGGACATCAACTAAGGATGCGATGATGGGACAGCCCGCGGCGAAACAGGACGATCAGATCATGGCGACCGACACGCACATCGTGATGATTCCCTCGCCCGGCGGCCCAATCCCCACGCCGCTGCCACACCCGTTTGTCGGCATGATCGATGGAAGCCTCAGCAGTGATGTGAAGATCATGGGTAAGGCCGCGGCCGTGCAGGGCAGCACCGCGACCAACACGCCGTCGCACATTCCCCAGGGTGGTCCGTTTCAGGCGCCGCCATCGAATCGCGCGACGATCCAGACCGGCAGCGGCACGGTGCGGATCAACGGCAAGTCGGCCGCGCGGCACGGCGACACGGCCATGACGTGCAACGATCCCGCCGATGCGCCGGTGGGAACGGTGATCGCGGTTTCAACGGTGTT
>CAZTPJ010000034.1:0-28349 GCA_964614515.1 uncultured Phycisphaeraceae bacterium
CGCCGTCGACGCACGCGGTGATAACCGTTCGCGTCACGGCGACAAAAAGCCCCGGGCAATACGTCCCGGGGCTTTGGTGCGTGATGTGCCGCACTAACGAATGGTTGAATGCGATCGACCCTGCGCCGCCGTGAATCACGGACACCCGGCGTTGAATTCGTTGCCGAAGCAGAGGAAATCGAAGATATCACATACGCCGCTTCCCGTGCTCACGTCACAATCACAGGCATATGGATCGTTGGCGGAGAAGCGATTCCCGAAGCAGAGGAAGTCAAAGATGTCCAGAACCCCTTGCCCCGTCGACGAATCGCAGTCGGGGTAGCACGCGGGGGACGTTTCGATGAAGACGTTGTCGGCACCCGGCTCCCAAAGCTGCAGGATGGCGAAGGATTCGGGGTGAGCCCAAAAAAACCGGACCTCATCGACGGCCGTGATGACGAGGTTCCACGCCGCGTCACCCTGCACCGGCGATTCGGTCCACACCTCCCATCCCGCCGGAAGCGTCGTGCTTGCACTGGGCACGCTGAACGCGTAACTGCGCCAACCCTGACCGGCCTGAGGAATCTCATCGCCCTTCGTGTACACGTAGATATCGTCGGACGGATCCTGCGGCGTGCCGTTGTAGTTGACCAGCACGAGGGACATCGGTCGCCCGGCGGCCGTGATGGAGACGTAGTGAAGGATGGCGTCGAGTCCCATGGCCGTGACGTTGCGAGCGCGATAGTCACCGGTGAACTGTGACTGGGTCTCGGGCTGCGTGGTCAAGACGACAAAGGGTGCGTCGAGGCACTCAAGGGTCTGCGTGTTGCACGGGCTGTGCAGGTACGCACCTGGATTGCCGCCGGTCGGCGCGATCCTCTCGCTGAATGAACGGAACGTCCAGCCGCCCTCGACCGGACCATCAAACGTGACGGTGAGCCGCTCCTGGGCCATGGCCGGGGCGGCGGCCAGACCCGCGATCATCGCGAACTTCCAGATCTTCATGCCTGTTCCTTTCCTTTGGATTGGCGCGGTTATCGGGCTACTTCCACCGATTTCCGCTCCAGTGTTTGTTTCGGTTTGCTTTGTGCCTGTTGCTTGGCGTGTAATCCATGCTATGATCTAGAACTTCTCAGGACTGTTCTCAGATCACCTCAGATCATTAGCCCATTCGCTCAGAAGTCAAGGATGGTTCCCAAAGTTTTTCTCACCCCTCACGGATGAGCCATCGCCATGTCGCGAATCCTGCCCAACGCAAGCATTAAGTCCATTCCATACAAGGCGTTAGATGTTGATCCGCCCCTGACCTCTGCGGAACTGGGGCGCCTGCGTGAAGTCGCTCGGCGGCTACACGCCGAACTGGACTCGCTCGTCGACGCCCTCCCCGGGCACGCCCGATCGGCCAGCGCGATGGCCCGTGAACTGGGCATCGATCGATCAACCTGCCAACGGCTGATCTCCGCGTTGACAGCGGGAGATGCCGAGCCGGAATTCCTGGTTCGCCTTCCGGGAACTCGCGGACTTCAGCTTTTCATCGAGGCCGTCGCTTCGAATCAGAACACAAGCCTTCCCGCGGGCGAACGCGATGCGGCATCCACGGCCGTGGATCTGGCGGATCGCGCGGTGCGCGACATCGCAGGAAGCCAGTCGGCGCTTGCGCGTCGCTTGCAAGTGGGCGAAGGCGAGTTAAGCGGCGCTCGTGGACGTTCCATCTCGCCCCCCCCTCAGGCCTCGAACGATGCACTCGCGATGGAAGTTCTCGCCGGCGCCGGTGAACACCTGACTGGGCGCTGGTCAGACGCTATCACACTTACACAGTTCTACCGCCCCGTCCCCGGCGATCCCAAGGCCGTGGAACGCGCGACGCTCAACGGCTACATCGGCCATCGTACGAAGCCCGACGCGATGCCCTTGATTGTCACACACCGCGCATTGAGTTTCGCGGATCCCCATCCGCGCAGCCGGGTGGATTTCAGCGATCTCAGTGGGTCATCTCGCGGGACACTGACCGACGCGGTACTTTCGGAGTTTTCAACGCAGCCGCTGCCGATCGTGACCGCGCGCGGTCCCAAAGGCGGCATGGTTCACACGATCGACCCGTCATCATCGGACCACGACGTTCCCCCTCCCGTCGATGTGTTCCTCGCACGCAAATCGCCCAAGCCGGGCCTTCATCCCGTCTACGACACGCCGGCCGTGGAAGAAGTCTGGTATTCGATTCGATTCCCGGCCCGTCGCATGGTGTTCGATGTGTTCCTGCATCGTTCGATGGCTCGGCAGTGCATCGCCTCGTTGGAACTGCACGCGACGCCGCCCGACATCGCCGGGCCGCAGGCCGAGCGGTGGCTCTCGCGCCTGCCACGACCGCCTCGAATCCAGATGCTCGGCGATGACCTTCGGGCCGCGGAGACGGCCTGCTATACCCGCTATGTCGATCTGCTCACGCACATGTTCCACCGGCTCGACTGGCCGGCGGAAGAATTCGTGGGCTATCGCTGCGAAGTTGATTTTCCCATGTGGAACGGCGTGTACATCATGTCGTTCGACTTCAGTCGTCACGAGCCTCCGTCCGCCGGCGAGTGATTCGCCCCACCCTCACACCAACCGCCCCGGCCCTCGTTTGCCATGCCGGACGGCCACGCGACCGCGATGTCCGACTGTGATGTCCGGCCTTGGCGCGTTCGCGATGATCGCCCGCCCGCCCGTTTGACCTCGGGAATCTCGGCGATATCGTTCCCCCCGTCGGGCAGTTAGCTCAGCCTGGTAGAGCACCGCACTGAAAATGCGGGTGTCCCCGGTTCAAATCCGGGACTGCCCATTAGGTGTTTGTGAGAGGTGACGAGTGGTGGCGATTCACCTCGCATGATGCAATCCGCAGACACTTCCGTCGAGTTCTGCGAGTCTTTTCCGTCCTGGTCGGGCCGTTGATGCGCAGGCGGCCGCGCCTCAGGCGCGCTGTTCGGCGCGCCAAGGAGTGACCCAAGGCCCGAGTCCAGTGGCGTCGGTGCCTTGCAGATAATGGCCGCGGGCGATGGCCTGTCAGGAGGGGTGACCATGTCAAGATGCGCCAGACGGCTGTCTGGGCGTGCGGCTCATCGTGGTTCCTTCACGATCGCTTCGGCGGCGACTCTTGTTGAACAATCGCGATGCGCGTGCTGAACCATCAATGAAAGTCCCGCGACGATGTGGCGAGTCCTGGCTGGAGTGAATCGAGGCTTGCCATGCGCGCGACGATGATGTGGACGACCTCGCCCTGGCGTTCGATGTGACCGTGGGCGAGGATGGCGGTGCTGTGCCTCACAGCGCGACGGAACCGCTCATAGACACGCGGGCGCACGATGAGATTCGCAAATCCCGTCTCATCCTCGATGGTCATAAAGAGAATGCCCGACGCCGTGGCCGGACGCTGGCGACAGGTGACGATGCCGGCCACGGCCACCTTCGCGTCCGTCGGCCATCGGTTGACATTGGCCAGTTCTGCCGAGGGCGTGGCGCCCGATCGCGCCAGGTACTCACGGAGGAATGCGATGGGGTGTGCTTTGAGCGACAGGCCGGTGGCCGCGTAATCGTGGCGGACGAGATCGGGCGCGGGCACGGGCGGGAGCGTGATGCCTGATTGAGCATTGCGATCGGAATGCGACGAGACATCTCCCGCAGCATCGAAGAGCGGCAGCGTTTCGTTGCGCATCGCGCGGACATGCCACAGCGCGGCCTGGCGATCAAGCCCCAGTGATCCGAATGCATCGGCCTTCGCCAGGGATCGAAGCGACGCGACTCTGACGCCGGTCGTCCGGTGCAGCGCTTCGATCGTCCTGAACGGCCCATGCGCCAGCACCATGCCCGCGACCGCATCCGCATCCGCTTGCCGCAGGCCGTGGACAAGGCGCATGCCGAGTCGAAGCGCCGGCCCATCGCATCCCCACGATGCGCGATCATTCGTTCCATCGTGCCCGCGTGGATCAGACCCTCGCTTGGGCTTTGTACTCTCGTGCGCTTCGTGCCTTTCCTCCAGCGTGCAATCCCACATGCTGTGATTCACGTCGATGGGGAGTACTTCGACGCCGTGTTCCTTTGCATCGCGCACGATCTGCGACGGGGCGTAGAACCCCATCGGCTGGCTGTTGATCAGGGCCGCGGCGAAGGCGGCGGGATGGTGGCGTTTGAGATACGCCGACACGTAGACGAGGAGGGCGAACGACGCGGCGTGGCTCTCAGGAAAGCCGTATTCGCTGAAGCCCTTGATCTGCTCGAAGCAGCGCTGCGCAAAGTCCGGCGGATAGCCCCGCGCGATCATCCCGCCGATGAGTTTCTCTCCAAAGCGGGCGATGGCGTCGCCCTTGCGCTTCCACGCGGCCATGGCGCGGCGAAGTTGGTCGGCCTCCCCCGGCGTGAATCCGCCCGCGACGATCGCCAGTTGCATCGCTTGTTCCTGGAAGAGCGGCACGCCGAGCGTCTTGCCCAGGACGCGCTCGACATCGGGATGGGGATAGGTGATGGTTTCCTGGCCGTTGCGTCGGCGAAGGTATGGATGCACCATGTCACCCTGGATGGGGCCGGGGCGGACAATGGCGACTTCGATGACCAGGTCGTAGAAGCACCGCGGCCGAAGACGCGGGAGCATGGACATCTGGGCGCGGCTTTCGATCTGGAAGACGCCGATGGTGTCGGCCTTGCAGATCATGTCGTAGACGGCGGGGTCTTCGGGGGGAACGGTGTGAAGTTGAAGAGACGAAGTGGGGGAGAGACGAAGAGACGAAGTGGGGGAGAGACGAAGAGACGAAGTGGGGGAAAGACGAAGAGACGAAGTGGGGGAGAGACGAAGAGACGAAGTGGGGGAGAGACGAAGAGACGAAGTGGGGTGAGTCAGCCGGTGGGGCGATTGCGCTTCTGAAGGCTTCGGATCAGTCCTTGCATGACGCGATCGGTTTCGTCCGTCAGCGCATCGAGTTTCGGACTGGGCTTGAGCATGTCCAGTTCCGTCGCCAGTTCGATCTGGGTCGCCAGTTCGTTGAGAGATCCGCGTGCAATCCGCAGATGGCGAAGCAGGTCCGGCCGTGTCTGCCTTCCAAATCCCTCGGCGATGTTGGACGGGATCGACACCGCCGCCCGGCGCATCTGAAGCGTCAATCCGAACTGCTCGGCATGCGGCATCCGTTCCGTGGCACGGTACACAGCCTTGGCCAACTCCTTGCCCTTCTGCCATGCGACAAGATCCCTGAAAGTTTTGACGTTCGCCATCGATAAGTTCTCCTGTGAAACCGTGTTCCTTGCATATGCAACAATCGTTCATCCATCCACCCGTCGCCTGTTCCCTTCGTCCCTGCGTCTGTTCGTCTCTTCGTCTCTCCCTCTCTTCGTCTCTTCGTCTCTCGCCCCATTCTTCTATCATATGAAACGCCCTTCGAATACACGTCAGCATCCCCAGCCCCAGCACGTCCACCTTGAGCATCCCCACCGCGTCGATGTCGTCTTTGTCCCATTCGATGACCGTGCGATCGGGCATCGCGGCATTTTCGATGGGCACGGACTCGCACAGCGGCCCGCGCGTCATCACAAAGCCGCCGACATGCTGGGAACGATGTCGCGGAAAACCGAGAATCTGGCCTGTCAGCGCGATGACGCGCCGCACCGTGGCGTCGCGGGCATCAACCCCGAGTTCGCGCAGTCGCTCGGGCGACACGCCGCCCGCGTCCCACCAGTCCAGGCTCTTGGCCAGCGCATCGACGCAATCGAGCGAAAGGCCCATGGCCTTGCCCACATCGCGCACGGCGCTGCGCCCGCGATAGGTGATGACCTCGGCCGTGAGCGCGGCGCGATCACGCCCATACTTGCCGTAAATGTATTGGATGACTTCCTCGCGGCGTTCGTGCTCGAAGTCGATGTCGATGTCGGGCGGCTCGTTGCGTTCGCGGCTGACGAAGCGCTCGAAGAGCACGTCGATGCGACTTGGGTCCACGCTTGTGACGCCCAGGCAATAGCACACGGCCGAGTTGGCCGCCGCCCCGCGCCCCTGGCAGAGAATCCCCCGTGAGCGTGCGAAGCACACGATGTCGTGGCACGTCAGGAAATACGGCGCATACCGCAGTTCGTCGATGAGGCGCAACTCGTGTTCGATCTGGGCGCGAACCTTGGCCGGCGTCCCTTCGGGATATCGTTCGCCCGCGCCGATCCACGTCAATTCCGCCAGATGGCGCATCGGCGTCGAGCCGCGCGGCACAACCTCATCGGGATATTCATACCGAAGTTCATCGAGCGAGAACGCCGAAGCCCGCTGGGCGATCTCAACGCTGCGAATCAACGCATGCTCATATCCCGCGAACAGCCGGGCCATCTCATCGGGCGGCTTGAGATGCCGCTCCGCGTTCGGGCACAGGCGATACCCCGCCTGCTCGATGGTGCAGCCGTGGCGGATGCAGGTGAGAACATCCTGCAACGCACGACGCTGCGGATGGTGATACAGCACGTCGTTGACGGCCGTCAGCGGCACGCGAACGTCATCGGAGAGCGCCGCCAGCCGCGTCAGCCGGGCGCGATCATTCGGCCCATAGTCGCGTGATGCGGCGATGGAGACGCGATCGCCAAAGGCATCGCGGAGGCGCTGTGCCGCGACGAGCAGTGCATCGTCAAGGGTGCGCGGCATCACCACCGCCAGCATGTCCGGTTCATGCTCGCACAGATCGCCAAGTTCAAGATGACACTCGCCCTTGTCGGCGCGGCGTTTGCCAATCGTGAGCAACCGGCAGAGTCTTCCATACGCGGCGCGATTCGTCGGGAACACCAGCACGTCGGGAGTGTCAGGGTCGGTGAACCGCAGGCGGCATCCGATTGCCAGCGGCATGCGTGATTCCTCGGCCGCGACGTGGGCGCGCACGATGCCTCCCAGCGTGTTCGTATCCGCGATGGCGGCGACGCAGTGGCCGAGACTCACCGCACATCGGACAAGTTCCTCGGGATGGCTTGCTCCCGTCAGGAATGTGAAGTTACTGGTGACAGCCAGTTCGGCATAGGCGGATGCCTCGCCGCGCGCCGCTCCACACGGGGATAAATCAACCCGCGTGTACGGGTGCGCGTGACGTTGTGGATTCGGCGCTTCAGGCATCGCGGTTTCTCACGCCCACACCCCATGCACAAACCAACGTCCCGCTCCCACGTCGTGGAACAGCCACAGCCACAGCCCGTGATCGACTTGCACCTTGAACCAGTCCCGGGTCATCGCCCCGGGCGATGCCCGCCACCACTCGGGCGCGATGCGCTCAGGTCCGAGGCATGAGACAACGTGCCGGTCCGCGCCGCGCCACGTCAGGCGATGCACCGGTCCATCGGGAGTGAGGGCCATCACCCGCGCCGGTTCGGGACGATCGAAGAGAACCGATGGCCGATCCGGTGGCGGGTGCGATTCGCCGCCCGCCGCGTTCGTGGCACGCTCTCGAGCCTCCATCACTCCCACGCGCCGAAACGCTTGCTCGGGTACATGCGATTCGATGGCGTCCACACGCACCACTTGCCCCGCGCCCAGGCGGTTGACCATCGCATCCACGAGTTCCGCGATCTGCCGATGTGCCTGTGCATTCGTGACCAGTGAATCACCCGCGACTCCCCATTGTCGTCCGCGCGATGCCCCAAGCCCCGCTTGTTCGTGGCGGATGCGTTGCGTTCGCGAGGCCGTCAACATCACACCTTCAACCCCGAAGCCAAGGTGCGTCCGCTCCAATCGCGGGCGGATCAAGGACCACAGGTGCGCGACATCCCGGCTCGCCCGCGCCAGCATGATGCGCATGTGAACGGGCGGGCAATCGCTTCGCGACAGTTCAATGCGCAGCGAGCGGATGCCACGCTCGCTGCACGCCAGATCATCGCACAGCGCCTCCAGCGCTGTCCGCACGGCCGTATCAATCGATTCCCCATGCGTCGTGGGGCCATCGAAGATGCGAACGATGCGTGGGACCTCCACCAGGCGTTCCGGCTCAATGACCTCAAACGCTTCGCCCAGAGCCTGATCCAGCCGGCGCAGCACCTCATCCCCGAACCGCGCCGGGATCTGCGATCGCGGGAGGTCGAGCACATGCCCCACGCGCTCAACGCCCACTTCCTCGAGCGCCTCGACGATCGCTTCATCGACGCGAAGCGACCGCACCGGCAGCATCCCCATCGCGTCGCGCACACGCCCGTCGGGCACGACCGATCGCTCGCGCCGCCCGAACCTCGCCACCGCCCAGGCGCACCCGAACGTCGGCGCAGCCGCGACGCGGCACGCCAATCCCAGCCGGTTCACCGATGCCCCGATGTGCTCAACCATTCCTCGCACGCCGTCGAACAGGTGCGTGCATCCTGTGATGTCCATGAAAAGTCCATCGGGCGGATCAACCGCGACGATCGGCGAGAACCACATCGCCCACTGCGCGAGCAGCCGCAGCGATGTCGCATCCCGACGCGGGCGATGGCCGTCGAGATGCACACGCATGCTGCCAAGCAGCGCCCGCGCGTGCGCGATCGTCATGCCCGAATGGACGCCCGCCGCACGCGACCGCGCGCAGCATCGCCCGACGATCTGTTGCTGCCCATCAACGTCCGCCAGCAGGATGCACTCAGGCGGTTCGCCGCCCGCCCACCGCATCCCGCGAAGCCGACGCATGGCCAGATCCGTCGCCCACGTCGGCAGATACAACGACAAGACCTCGCGCTTCGTCACGTTCCACCGTCCATGTGCGGCCCACCGCCGCACACTGTCCACCCTTGCACCGCGCCAACTCCACCATCCACCGCGGATTCGCGTTCGGCGATGGCGAGGCGTGAATCACCCATCGCGTCGCGGCCACGGAAAGCGACGTGATCTCGTTGGGCGCTCTGGCGAGCAAGCCCAGCCCTCCGCCCGCCTGCGCCGCCAGTTGCAGCCGACGCGATCCCGCCATGTCCAGCCCGCTCCCATCGCCCACGACCACCGCCACGGCCGTCGATCGCAGGGCCAGATCAATCGCCCATGCACGCGAACCCGCATCCGGCGGATCAATGAAGATCGACCGCGCCGTCATGGACTTCCACGCGCCCACCGTCGGCGAACGCGGATACGGCCAGCATCGCTTCCCGACCCACACAGCCCACCCATCGTCCGAAGCCTCCATCGCACGATGGCTCAGGTGCGCGAGAACGATCAACGGCGGCAGCCACGGCCCGCGCTCCGACATCGCGCGAATCCACTCGTGGATCGCGCCGCCCGACACGATCACGCCATCATCCGGAAATCGCACCTCAACGCGCGACGAACCCCGCGCCAGGCCCGTGCGATTTTCGATCGCGCGAATCCAATCCGCAAGTGCATCGAGCGACGTCGGCCGCACGCCGGCGTCGTCTGCCCGGATGATCGAAACAGGGCACCGCATTGTGTTAGGATAACGTTCGGTATCCGGGTGTCAAGAGGATCAGGCCGGATTTCCAAACATTCCCCCGAAATACGTTATAGGACAAGCGGCTCCAGGCAACCGGGATCGTCATGCGCCGGGCTGTTCACCCGCGTGCCGACCGCCACGGCCTCCAACGCGGACGGATCGCACGGCCGCAACAAACCCATCAGATGATCCTTCTCGGTGCTGGCGTCAAGCCATGCGCTCCAGGCTTCAGGCGACAGAATGACCGGCATTCGATCGTGAATCGGGCGCACCAACTCGTTCGCCTCGGTCGTGATGATCGTAAACGATTCGATCGCATCGCCATCGCTCGGCTGCCACCGTTCCCACAATCCCGCGAACGTGAATATCTCGGCCCCCCGCGGCCGAAAATAGTACGGCTGCTTGCCCTTGCCACCCGCGAGTTTCTGCCACTCATAGAACCCACTTGCCGGCACAAGGCATCGTCGATGACGCATAGCGCTGCGAAACGACGGCTTGGAATCCACCGTCTCGCCCCGCGCGTTGATGAGTCGATTTCCGATCGACGGATCATCCGCCCAAGACGGAATCAATCCCCATCGCATCACCACGCCTTCCCCCCGGCCATCCATCCCCACGCGAACAACCGGCGCATGCTGCGTCGGGGCCACGTTGTATCGGGGCGCAAGGTCATCCTCCGGCCACGTCGTCAACTCCATCAGCCGATGCAATTGCTTCCAGGTGAACAAGTGGGAGTAGCGGCCGCACATGGCTCCATGATACCATCCACGAGACATGTCCCACGGAGGCGGCCTTATGCGCGTGGCGCCACTGGCTTCTTGTGACTGAGATACCTTCGACGAGATGTCTGATTTGGTGACAGGCTTCCGAAGGTGGCGTGGTCGGCGTGAGTCTCCGCCGCCATCACTCGACATCCGCCACCGAAATCGAGGTGTTTTCTTGCGGTGTCTCATGGCCGGGCATGGGGGTCGAATCGCTTGAGGGCACGCCGCATCGTGCGCCGTCCCTTTCGGAATCCACCGGTTGTGCCGCGGAATCTCGGGACTGTTCAAATCCGAGACGGCCCATTGCCGACGCACGCATGCGCCCGCGGGCGAGCGTGGGGGTGTGGGGGTGGCCGGGTCATGGGCAGCCCAGGCTGAAAGCGTTGGCGAAGCAGAGAAAGTCGAAGACATCGCACACGGCGTCGCCGGTGGAGCGATCGCAGTCACATGCGAACGCGTGTGCGGCCTCGAAGCGCAATGCGAAGCAGAGAAAATCGAAGATGTCGAGTACGCCTGGCCCCGTTGTGCGGTCGCAGTCAGGCGGGCATGTCACGAGTTCGTACGCACCGATGCTGGGCGGGGCCGCGTAGCAAACGCCCGCGATGTCCCCCGCGGGCAGATGCGCCGCGAACGTGCCGGTTCGTGGACGAGCGGCCGCGGCTGCGGGGCTGCCGAATTCGATGCGATAGTCACGCGCGGTGGGATCGATCAAGCGTGGGTCACGCCCGGTGATGCCGGCGGTCTCCGGCGAGGGAAGACTCGGCGCGGAGGCCGCGGGATTGTCGTGTGCGTACCAGAGATTGTTGGCGAAGGTGAAGGTTGCCGCGGCCGTGTTCGCGCCGATGTTGATGTGTGTGGAGAGTTGCGCGCGGCTGAAGTAGAGGAGATTGCTCTCGAAGCGGTTGTTGCCGCAGGGCAGGAAGGTGTATCCGCCGCCGCTGACGGTCTCTTGCAGGATGCGAACGAGCCATCGCCCCGGGTTGATGATCGTGTTGTGCGCGGCGAGGCTGTCAACGCTGCCAACAAAGGCCACGGCCGTGGTCGAGCCTTCGATAATGTTGGCCGTGACGCGGATGCGCTGGGCCTCAACGTTGGGCGTTGTCTGCGACAGAGGCGGTCGGAAGTATGCGAAGCCCGTTGAACCGCCGATGTTGACGGCGCGTTCGCCGGCGTCGATCATGCGGCACCGCGTCACGTCGATGTCCGTGCTGCCGCCTTTGATTTGCACGGCGTTGCCCGACATGCTCGAAAATTCGCTGGCGATGATGCGGCCATCGTGGCAACCCACCATGTCGATGCCGCTGCCGGAGGCCGCGCCGCCGCAGCGGGCAAAATCGCAATTGAGTACCGTGAAGTTGCGAACGCCGGAGAGCTTCAGGCCATCTTGATTGCCCGTGCCGCCGATGTCGCGGATCGACAGGCCGCGAAAGATCAGGAACCCGGCCGCATCGGGGTTCGCATACTCGCCGCCATCATCGCAGTTGATGCCGTTGGCCGAAGCGCCGATGACTTGAAGATCATGCACAATCAAATACCTCGCCTTGACGATGTGCAGCGCCTGTGACCCGCCGCGAATCACCGGTCGCGCCTCGCCCGGAACGCCGCCGATCCAGATCGGCGCCACGGCCGTGCCGCGAAGATTCTCGATGTATCCGTTCGATGCGTACTCGCCGGGATGGATGCGCACGGCGTTGCCGGGCTGGGCCTGTCGCGCGGCGAACGCGATGGTGGCATACGGCCGTTCGCGTGAGCCATCGCCGGTTGTGTTGCTGCCTGTGGTGGCGACGTGAATCTCGCGTGTTGGCGCGAGGCCGTGTTCAAACGTGAGGATGTCGCCACACACAGGCGTCTGGGCGGTCGCATTCGCCGCGAGCGCCACGGCCACCATCAGCAGCAGACCGAATCGGCGAATCATGCGTGCATCATATCGCGGGTTGAGGCGTCATGCACAAAGCCACCCGCCCAAAAGGCTGTTTCACAACTGATTCACAGCGTTCGGCCGACTTGCAGGTCAGAGGACTTCGCACAGGCGAGACGCCCGTGCCACCTTTTGAAGCAGGTTCATGGCCTCGTTCACGTCTGATCGCGAACGAAGCGGTCCCAGGCTTCGCGGGTTGTGGTGACTTCGGCTCGCGAGTCACCTGCCCGCTTGAGGACTTCCGTTGTGCTGTGGCCCTTGAGCATGGGGATCAACTCGACACGCCCGCCGTAGGACTTGACCAGCGATGCGCCCACGACCTGATCGACGGAATACTCGCCGCCCTTGGCGAGTACATCGGGGCGGATACTCGTGAGAAGATCCACGGGCGTCGGTTCATCAAACGCGATGACGGCATCGACGCAGCCGAGCGCTCCAAGCACTCGCAGGCGATCGTGCAGCGTATTGACCGGGCGCGTGGGGCCTTTGTACTCTCGAATCTGATCGTCCGTATTGACCGCGACGATCAGCACATCGCCAAGTCGCTTCGCATGATCGAGCAGCCACACATGCCCCGCGTGAAGCACATCAAAACAGCCGTTCGTGAACACGATGCGCTTGCCCTGCGAACGCCACGAGGCCACTTCGGGAAGCAGTTGTTCGAGCGTTCGCACTTTCGCCACGGCCTGGCCGCTCTCCAGCAGCGCCTGATGATGCACGCGCTCGATGGGAATCGGCACCACGCCGAAGACTTCCACTTCAAGCCCCGCCGCCAGATTCGCGACGCGAACCGCATCCTCCCATGACAGTCCGTTCGCCCTGCCCGCGGCCAGACCCGCGAGGAACACATCGCCCGCGCCCGTCACGTCATACACATCGCGGGCGATGGTCGGCACGGCCGTGGCCTCGCCGGTGCGTTCAAGCAGCAGCGCGCCGTGACGATCCAGCGTGAGCACCATCGCCTGCGCATCCATCTGACGGATGAGTTCATTGGCGAGATCCGCGTTGGCCGTGGGTGAGGCCCCATCATCGGTTGTCCGGCCGGTCGCGCGTTCAGCCTCGGTGCGATTGGGCGTCGCGACCGTTGCGCCGCGATATTTGGCATAACTGTCGAGCAGCGCGGGATCGACAAAGACCGGCTTGCCCGCGCGACGCGACATCGCGATCACCGATTCACACATCGCCTCATCGCACACACCCTTGGCGTAGTCCTCGATGCAGACGACATCGGTCGTTGGGAGCGCGGCCGCAAACGCCGCGAGCAACTGCTCCCGCACGGCCTCGGCCAGCGGCTCGCGCGATTCGTAATCGAGGCGGAACATCTTCTGCGGATGACGATGCTGCGCAAGGCCGATGAGCGAACGCTTCACCGTCGTCGGGCGCGACGCATCCGCCACAAGTCCCGCGCAGTTGATCTCAGCCGATTCGAGCGATGAACGCAGTGTACGGCCATCCGCATCCGCGCCGATGACGCCGATGGCCGTGACGTTCGCCTTCATCGCGCGAAGCGCCATGACGACATTGGCCGCGCCGCCGGGACGACACTCGCTTCGTCGCACGCGCAGGATGGGCACGGGGGCATCAGCGCTGAGCCGCTCGGCATCGCCATACACCAGATCATCAAGCATGAAGTCGCCGATCACGATGGCCGTGAAAGGCTTCCAGTTGGCGAGCGTGTCGAGGAGTGTGGCCATGGACGGGGGATTGTAGTGGGGAAAGCGGGTTCGCGAATGAGCGTACCGCGGATGCGCACAGGCGAGACGCCCGTGCCACCGACTGTCAGGTCATTCTCTACCGCCCAAACACAAAATCGTATCCCGCACCCTTATCCTTCACAAGGCCGAAGTGCCCGCCTTCGGGATGCTCAATCCCGCCGTTGTCGATGCCGTCAGCGCCGATGGAATAGAGCAGGTACGCACGGCCGTCGAGATCGTTCTCAGCGGAAGGAAGGCGATACACCAGACCGTTGGGGTCAAACGGACTGGCAGGCAGTTCGGGCAGGATGTCGGGGATGAGTTCGGTGAGGGCGGCGGGGTAACGGCTGTGCTCGGCGTGAAATGCTTCAAGGGCCAGGCATGTCAACGTACCGGCGAATTCCGCATTGCCGAGGCGGCTGGCGGCCAGGAACCCTTCGATCGCCGGGGCGAACATGGAAGCGGTGCTTGATTTCAGGAATCGTCGTTCGGCCCATTCTTCGGGCGTTTCTCCGTCGCGAAGCTGAGGCGTGGGTTCACCTCGCGCAAAGGCCAGACAGAGGTCGAAGTACAGTTCGAGGTCCACCGAGTCTCTCGCCGGATTGGGGCCGACGTATGGAATCGGCGACGGAGGGGTCTTGCTGATCTGTTCCAGTACCCAAAGACGTTCGACGTGCAGTGTGTACTCAATGTCCGGTGGAGGTTGCACGATCTCCATGATGCGTGCGATGTCCGCGCGGGCGATGTCGGGCAATCTGGCGACTTCGATCGCGTCACGCTGAATCCAGAGGTCAATGGCCTGTCCAAGGAAGTGGCAAGTCAGTGTCGGCGCTCCGTATGACACGCGAGCGATCGCCATCTTGGCCTTCATCGCGGCGATGGCGCCTTCCACATCATTGCGATCGATTGATTGTCGAAATCGGACGTTCACGGCCCGAGTGAGATTCCGCAGTTCCTGATCCTCCGGAACGAGCGCATCGATCGAGACGCGATTGGAAGCCTCGGGCGGCACGACGCGCGGATCGCGAGCGAGCTCGGCGAGCAAGTCAAAGACACCTGTCCGCGTCATGGTCTCAATGGCCGCCGTTGCAGCTGGGCGAAAAGTCGCGAGCCGCTCATCATTGTCGATAATCGAGTCATAGGCAATGCGCGGCACCCCTGGGTTGTGTGCGGCGATTGCCGCTTGCTCTGCTTCGAACTTCAGACGGAGAACCTGATCGAATAAAGCCCATCGGTTCTCAGCCGGATCGCCAAACGCGGCATGTTCAAGCATGAGCGAACGAAACTCGGCAGCAAAGTCGCGGTAAGGATCATACGGCCGGGGGCGCAGCGTGGCATACGCGATGAACATCCCGATGACCAGCACGCACAGGGTGAGGGTTCCAACCATAACCCATCGCCACCTACGCGAGCCTTGTGAATCGCTTCGTTCTTCCATGCAACCTCCCCCCGATTCTACCAACGTGAGTCGCCGTGGATGCGGTGGGAGGGATAGCGTTTGGCATCACGCCTTGAGCGGGAGTGTGCGCCGCGTCGGCGGGACACGCGCGAGAGGCGAACGGGGGATTAATCATGACACCACTGAACGTCGGCATGTTCGTGCTGATCGGGGCGGGTGCGTGCCTGCTTGTCGGCGCGGTCGCGGTCTTTGTGCGAAAGGATGCCAAGACCAAGCACCCTGCGATCATGTCATTCATCGGGCTGCTTGTCGTCGGCGTCGGCACCTTCGGACCTTCGTTCATGACGCAGTGGGGCGATCTCGTGCTGCCGCTGCTCGGCCAGAACGGCCAGGGACCGAGCGACACCGATGTCAACACGTTTCTCACGGCCGCGCAGCAGGGCAAACTCAAGGAGAGCGAACTTCGCGCCGGCCTTGCCATTCTCGCGAACAATCCTGATCCGAGGCTCGAAGAGTCGCTGGCCCGCGCCGCCTCGGCCGCAACCACGCCCACCGCGAAGCGAGAGATCGAGGCAACACTCAGAACCGTGAAGGCGACGAACGAACGTGCGGCCGTGATTATTCGTGACTTTGAAAGCGGCTCGCGTCCGCTCAATACCGAGTTGCTGGACCCGCTGACGGCCCGGGCCGTGGAACGGCAGATCGCGCGGCGCGATCCCGAATCCGTGGAGATCACGATTGATCCCGCGACCCTTGAGCGCATCAAACGCATCCAGGAGAACGTTCGGCCGGGGATTCGGCGCTGACCAGCGTGCGCATCGAGAACGGGGGGCGAAGTGCCCCCCGAACTGGCGGTGTGTTGATGCTGCGCTCAGTGCGACGTGGCCGTGCGAATGATCTTCGCTTCGAGCCGTGCGCGAATTTCCGCCGGCGCGTTCATTGGAAGGACAACGCGATCGGTGGCATCGACCTGGAAGCGCGGGCGCTTCGGAAGGCCATCGGGGAAGTGAATCGTCGCGCGAGGCGTTGGCAGTCCGCGGCCGGGCTGAATCGTCTCGACCGAACTGCCGGCGCTGGCGTGAGAGTCAGCCTTGTGGATCGCGGCCGTGTCATTGACCAGCGTTCGCACGCCACCGACATATCCGCGTTCGCGAAGCCATGTGATGCGTGCGTGTTCGAAGTGCTCAAGGCCGGCATCGGGAATGCGCTGCCATGGATTGATGCCGACGGCCAGGTGTCCCGCGCGAGCCCAGACGACCTGATCCTCCGCGCCCCACGCGCCGTAATAGTCCGCGCCGGGGCTGCCGGTGACGATCGCGTACGGGTCATCGTGGCCGCCGATGACGGGACGCGTCATGTTGAGTCGCCCGTTGAACCCGGGACGATGCACCGAATCAACCATCGAAGGCGGATACAGCACCGGAGTCGCCAGCGGTCGGTCGCCGACGGTTTGTGGGTGGTACGCGGGCGTCGACGTGGCGATAGCCACGCCGATCACGAGGGTCATCGAGATCATCGCATCCTCTCTTTCAATTTCCAACGGCGCGCGGCCGTGGCCGCGACGCATCCATGCTCAACCGGTCGCCATCCTCAGCGACTTCGGCATCATCTTGAAGCATGCCGCGTGGCGGGAGAATCGCAAGTGAAGTGGCGAAAAAGCGTGTAAAACGGGGCAAATGGGGCGATTGGCAGCGTCAGGGGCGGACCTTATCGGAAGCGACCGCGACCGGGAGGCACGATCTTCGGACATGTCAAGCACATCGCCAGTCGACGCGAGCGAGCCGCTCGACGGCCTCGATGATTCGCGGCGTCTCGACCGTCAGCGCGATGCGGAAGAACGTGCGAGCCTCTTCGGCGAAGCCCGCACCGGGCACGACCACGACATCGGCCTCTTCCAACGCCCGCGCGGCGAAGCGCATCGAGTCCATCGGCTTGCCATCTGCGCCCGGCGGGCACTGCGCCCAGACGAAGAATCCCGCGCCCGGCGGCTGCACTTCACAGCCGATGCGCCGCAGCCCGGGGATCAGCGCATCGCGCCGCTCGCGATACACCTCGCGCATCTTGACGACATCCGCGTGGTCCACGTTGTCCAGCGCTACAGCCCCGGCCGCCTGAATCGCGCCGAATTGACCCGAATCCAGATTCCCCTTGATCGCCGAGAGCGCTGCGATGATCTCGGGGTGGCCCACGGCGAACCCCACGCGCCAACCCGTCATGTTGAACGTCTTGCTCAGCGAGTGAAACTCGACGCCGAGCGTCGAATCGAGCGAGGCCCCGGCCGCCTGCCACACGCTCACGGGCATGTTCTCAAAGTAGACTTCAGAATACGCCTGATCCGATGCGAGGATGATCCCGCGCTTCGAGGTGAACTCGACAACGCGAGAGAAGAAGTGTACGTCCGCCGTCGCGCCGGTCGGGTTGTTGGGATAGTTGATCCACATGAGTTTCGCGGCCGTGGCGATCTCCGCAGGGATGCGCTCAAGCACCGGCTTCCACCCGGTTTCCGCGGAAGTCGGAATCTCATGGATCCTCGCGCCGGCGAAGGTTGCGCCGGCAACATACACGGGGTAGCACGGCCGGGGAATCAGCACCGTCTCCCCGGGATTCACCACCGCCAGCGGCAGGTGACCAATGCCTTCCTTCGTGCCGATGCACGTCAGGATGTGCTTCGCGGGGTCGGCGGTGACGCCGAAGCGCTTGTGCATGAATCGTGCGGCCGCCTCGCGAAACTCCTTCGTGCCCTCGTTGGGTGGATACTGGTGATGCACAGGTTCGCGCATCGCCTTGTTCATTGCGTCGATGATGAACGAGGGCGTCGGACGATCGGGATCGCCCACGCCGAGGTTGATGACATCGGCCCCGGCCGCGATCCGGGCGCGACGCTTGCGGTCGATGTCCACGAAGAGGTACGGCGGCAACGCGGCCAGACGCTGGGATCGGATAGGACGGTCACTCATGCCCGCAGTGTATGTCGCTGCGGCGTTCGGGTGCGGCCGTCGGCTCCGGCGATGAGCATCGGCGCGACGAGCGCTGTCCACCCTGTCTGGTGCGCTGCGCCGAGTCCCTGCCCCGTGTCGCCGTGGAAGTACTCGTGGAACAGCAGCAGGTCTCGCCAGTGTGGATCACTTGCGAAGCGCGTATCACCGCCATGACATGGCCGCCTTCCGTCTGACCCGCGAAGGAACAGGCTCGTCAGGCGCGAGCGGACTTGATCCACCACGGCCGGAAGCGTGACGGATCGGCCCGATCCCGCCGGGCATTCGATGGTCAGGCTGTCGCCATAGAAGTAGTGATATCGCTCCAGCGCTTCGAGCAGGAGGAAGTTGAGCGGGAACCAGATGGGTCCGCGCCAGTTCGAGTTCCCGCCGAACATGCTGGTCCTTGATTCGCCCGGTTCATATTCGATGCAGTATTCCTGTCCATCGAGGCGAAGGATGTACGGCGTATCGCGATGCTCGGCGGAAAGCGATCGCACGCCGTGCGGCGAGAGGAACTGCGATTCGTTGAGGACGTGACCAAGCACGCGCACCAGACGTTCGCGAGAGGGGATGGCCAGGAGCCACTGTGAATCGTGCTCGCCGGTTCCGCGCGTGGCGATGTGCCGCGACAGGTCCGGACGATTGTCAATGAACCAGTCCATGCGCCGCTTGAACCCCGGCAGGCGCGAGATCGCCTTTGCGCTCAGCACTTCAGCGCAGAAGAGCGGAATGATGCCCACCATCGAGCGGACCTTCAATCGCACGGAGTGCCCATCGTATCGCAGTTGATCGAAATAGAAGCCATCCTCATCATCCCACAGTCCCGTGCCGCCGAGTGAGTTCATCGCGTCCGCGATGGATACGAAGTGTTCGAAGAACTTCGTCGCCACATCCTCATACGCCGGATTCTCGCTGGCGAGTTCGAGGGCCATGGCCAGCATGGTGGCGCAGTAGAACGCCATCCAGGCCGTGCCGTCCGCTTGTTCAAGTTGTGCCCCGCCGGGCAGCGGGCGAGATCGGTCAAACAGGCCGATGTTGTCGAGTCCGAGGAACCCGCCGGAGAAGAGGTTTCGTCCTTCGGGGTCTTTGCGGTTGATCCACCAGGTGAAGTTGATGAGGAGTTTGTGAAAGACTCGTTCGAGGAAGAGGCGATCGCGCTGTCCGCGCGGGGCCGTCATCTTGTAGATGCGCCACGCCGCCCACGCATGCACGGGTGGATTGACATCGCCAAAGGCGAACTCATACGCGGGCAGTTGGCCGCTCGGGTGCATGTACCACTCGCGAAGCAGCAGCACGATCTGACGCTTGGCGAAGTCAGGGTCAATGCGTGCGAATGCCACGACGTGAAACGCCAGATCCCACGCTGCGTACCACGGATATTCCCACTTGTCCGGCATCGAGATGACGTCGCGGTTGAAGAGGTGCATCCAGTCGGCGTTGCGTCCAACACGGCGAGATTCAGGCGGCGGAGGCTGCGCAGGATCGCCCTCGAGCCACTCCTTGACGACGTAGTGATAAAACTGCTTGGTCCAGAGCAGCCCGGCATATGCCTGCCGTGCGACGCTTCGCGCATCTTCGCCCAGCGATGGCCCGATGCGCTGCGCATAGAACCCATCGGCTTCCGCGAGACGCCGCCGCATCACATCCTCAAAGCCGATCCCGAACGCCGGCCGCGCGCGATCCTCCACTCTCCGCAGACGCAGCCGCACGCTCCGTGACTCGCCCGGCGGAATCAGCCACTTGATGTGCCACGCGGCCTTGGTCCCGCGATCAAACGACTTGACACGTTCCGCGCCGCCGCGGATCACATGCTCGTGAAACGCATCCTTCTTCGGGCGTCCATCGTCGGGCAGACCCCACAGGACTGTCCCGTTCGTTTCGTTGTCGGTCATCAATAGCGGCGTGGCGCCATCATCGGGCACATCGATCAGGAGTTCGTGCGGCTCAAGCGTCGCATGATCGGCGCGGAGCGCGCGCGCTCCATGCCGCGTCAGCCACGGCTTGATCCAGCACCCCTCATGTTCACAGCCCCACGACCATGTATTGCGAAACCACAGCGTCGGCAGCAGATGCAGCGGTACGGCCTCAGGCCCACGGTTGTGGGCGGTAATCTGAATGAGCACATCCTCCGGCCCGGCCTTCGCGTACTCGACGAAGACATCGAAGTACCGGTTGTCATCAAACGCGCCAAGGTCCGCGAGCGTCACCGAAGGCGCTTCGCGCCCGCGCTGCGCCGCCTCGGCCACAAGTTCGGCATATGGATACGCCCGCTGCGGATACTTGTAGAGCGCCCGCATCCAAGAATGTGTCGGCGTCGAGTCGAGATAGAAGTACGCCTCCTTGACATCCTCGCCGTGGTTGCCCTGCGGCCCGGTCAGGCCGAACATCCGTTCCTTGAGGATCGGATCGCGCTCGTTCCACAGCGCGATCGCGAAACACAATCGACACTGCCGATCCGTGATCCCCAGCAGGCCATCCTCACCCCAGCGATACGCGCGGCTCCGCGCGTGCTCGTGCGGAAAGAACTCCCAGCACGATCCATCCGCCGAATAGTCCTCGCGCACCGTCGCCCACTGCCGTTCCGACAGATACGGCCCCCAGCGCTTCCAGTTGCCCTCGCGCTTTCGATCCTCATCAAGCCGCCTCGATTCCGGATCATCACCGCCTGCGGAAGTCCCTCCATCGTGATGCGCCGTTCCGTGAACGCGCGAGATGACAACCGAGTCGAAACTGCGTGTGATGGGTGTTGGAGGTGTTTCGGCCATGCGGATCGATCCGATTTGTGTGACGACGACGGCGGTCGGGCATCAACCCAGGCCGTCAAACCCCAAGAGCCTATGACATCGGCGTTCCTTGCGCGTGATCGCACCCGATCTCAAGCGGTTTTCACCCTCGGACCGATCTCTGCCGCACATGCGCCCGTCGATCCTGTTCTTCCAGAATCCCGGCCGTCAAAGTCGGCACTATCTGCTTGGGCTGATTCGTGCCGCCCGCGACCTCGGCCTGACGCACGCCGTGTTTGACCTCGGCCCTGCGTGGCACGCGGTCCAGACGGCCGGAGCCAATGCGGATGATGCGAAAGCGTCGGTCGCGGCCTCGATCCGCAAGGCGGCGCACGCCATTCGCGCCACGCACACGCTCGGATACATCGCCAACGGCATCGCGGAATGCGGCCTGACCACCGACAGCGCGGGCCGGGCGTGTTCCACGCTCGCGGCGGAAGGTGTCACGCACATGCTCCTCTGGACTGACCATCCCAACTGGGTGGCGGGGGGACAGTATCTTCAACCGCAGGCTCGCGAACTGCTCGCGCACACGTCATGCGTTCATGTTGTCAAGTCGCGTGCGGCCGCGGGCGAGATCGCGGAGGTCTTCCGCTGGTCGCGCGTTCATGCGATGCCGATGGCCGAGGATTATGCCGCGCTGCAACCCGCGCGCGGCATTCAGCCAAAGTTCGATGTCGTGGCCATTCTCGGCTATGCTCACAAAGTCCCGGCCGTACTCACCCCGTTCCTCACACAGGATGATCCCGAGCCTCGCGCGATGGATGTCGCGATGCAACCGGCGGCGCTGGCCGCGTGGGATCGCGCCACGGCCGGCGTGCTGACGGATGCTCAGGCGCGATCGGCCCTCGGCGAAGCGTGGCTTGACGCGAAGGCGACGGATCCCGCGCGATCGTTCTGGCATCACACGGCCGCACTTCCCGCTGCGCACTCCGACGCGATCGTGCGCCTGCGCGAAGATCCACACCTGTGGTACGCGGGCATTCACGCACTGCAGGACATGGTGCGATGGCGGCGCGACTTCTGGCTCTGCTGGCTGGCGAGGCGGGTAAGCGTCGGCGTGTTCGGCACATCAGCGGCGGCCTATGGCCTGCCGCAGCGGCGCGAGCAGACCGCGTGGGTTGAGTATTCGCAACAGTCCGCTGTGTACGCCCAGGGCCGTCTCGCGATCAACATCAACGGCATGCCCGATGAGGAGGGCCTGACGCACAAGCCGTTTCAGATCGCGGCCAGCGGTGTACCGATGGTGCATCATGCCGTGTCTGAACTCGGCGATGCCTTTGACGATGGGCGTGAGATTGTCGTGTTCGATCGCGGGTCAGCGATGCTGGACCGCGTGCGGTCGCTGTTGCACGATGAAGCGGCGCGAAAGGCGATGGCCGATGCCGCGCTGGCCCGTGCGAAGCGAGAACACACATGGGCCGATCGACTGACGCGAATGCTGAATGCGGGCAGCGGCCATGCTTCACGCGCCGCGGCGTGAATCTAGCGACTTTGCATGCCGCGGATCACGGACACCCCGCGTTGAAGGCATTGCCGAAGCACAGGAAATCAAAGATGTCGCACACGCCGCCGCCGGTACTCATGTCACAGTCGCACGCATATGGGTCGCCCGCGGAGAAGCGGTTGCCAAAGCACAGGAAGTCGAAGATGTCGAGCACGCCCGGCCCGGTGGATGGATCACAATCGGCATAGCACGCATCAAGCGGCACGAGCCGATACACGCCCGCGCCGCTGCTGGGCGTGCGAATCCCGAGCAGCAGCAACTCGCCATCCCCATCGACGGCGATTGAAAACACCGTCAGCGGAATGCCCTCATCCTTGGGTCCGATGCGAAGTTCGCGCAGCACGCCCGTGCCAGGTGCGATCGGCACGCCGTGCTGATCGTACACATCCAGAACGAACAGCCGTCCAGGCTCGGCGAAGTAGTTTCCCGTTCCCTGCGTCAGATCCGCGAAGATGTACTTTCCCCACAGGTCGGGAATCGCGCTCCCGCGATACACATGCCCGCCGATGACGCATCGACCATCCTCACGGCCATACGACACCAACGGGTCAATCAACACCGGCGGCGGATGGGGCATCGCGCGAATCCCCGGACACGAGCCTTCAAGATACGGCCAGCCGTAGTTCCCCCCCCTCTCGATGCGATTGACCTCTTCATACGACCCTTGCCCGACATCGCCGACATACACGGCATCGGTCAGGGGGTCAATCGTCAATCGCCACGGATGGCGCACGCCCCACGCGAAAACTTCATCCAACCCGGGAAGGCCCACGAGCGGATTGGTCGCGGGATTGCGGTAGTTCCCGTTGGGGCTGATGGGGTCGGGGCTGCCGATCGTGAGCGATGGGTGCAGCGGGTCGATGCGCATGATCGTGCCCGCGGGATGCGATGTGTCCTGGCTTTCGAGCGGGCGATTCGGCGCTGCGCCCAGCGCGATGTACAGATACCCGTTTGAATCGAAGTCCATGCCCCCGCCCGTGTGTCCGGGGTGCGCATGGTCTGAGCGAAAGATCTCGCGACGCGACGCGGGATCCACGACGTTACCGTTCCCCGCAAGCGTGCGCCACTCCGTCAGGACGTGCGTGTGAACGGGGGTGTCCACCGGAAAGTCCGCGGGCACGCCCGGCGCGGCCGTGTGCCAGGTGTACATCCGCCCCTCGCCTGGCGCGCCGCTGACCGCAAAGTCGCGATGCAATGTGAAGCCCAGCAGGCCGCGCCCATTCTCCGTGAGCAGACCCGCGGACATGTCCAGCATCGGCGTCGGCAGCACCGCGCCGCCATCGACCACGAGGATCCGCCCTTCGCGTTCCGCGATGAAGAATCGTCCCGAGCCATCGCTCGGAGCATCGCCGATCGTCGGCAGATCAATCGGATCACCGCGCCCCTCAAGCAGTACGACCTCGACATCGGCGCGCTGCACACTCGGCGTCGCGACCGGCGCGGGGCACGGCCCGATCTGCGCCATTGCGGGCGATATGGCGATCACCAGAGCCGTCATGGCCATCCAGGCCGTCGTGCGTACGAGCATCATCCACCTCCAGGATTCCGCGCGGGACTACATCACGTTGTCAGCAACCGCACAAGCATATCAGACGCGCCGCCATCGCGCAAGAACGCTCGGTCTTCGCCACGGGCGGCATTGACAGGCCCCCAAACAAGAACGGCCAAGGGCACTACGCCCCTGGCCGTGATGTGAATCAAATTGATTGTGGCTTATGGGCAGCCGTTGTTGAATTCGTTGCCGAAGCAAAGGAAGTCGAAGATGTCACAGACGCCGGGGCCTGTGCTGGTGTCGCAGTCGCAGGCATACGGGTCGCCCGCGGAGAAGCGGTTGCCAAAGCAGAGGAAGTCGAAGATGTCGAGCACGCCCATGCCGGTGGATGTGTCGCAGTCGGGATAGCACGACGGCGTGCTTTCGACGACTTCGTAGCCCTGCCAGCCGAAGCGGGCGTTATCAAACACGAAGATCTGCCCGTTGGCGTAGCCCATGCGGAAGGCACTCTGCACATCCAAGTCCAGCGTGCTGGCGCCGACAAACGCGCCGGTCGTGTCGAACGCGAGGGCGCGATCGTTCGTGTGATCAACCACCCACACCAGGTCCGCATCCACGTCGTAGCCGATGCAGAACGTCGCGATATTGGCCGTCGTCACGCCCGCCGAACCAAGGTCCAGGATGAACGATGAATCCAGCCCACCGTCGCTCCGGCGGATGACGTTCACAGTCGCAGCCGACTCACGCGAGTACAGCACATCGCGAACAGCGTCATAGGCCATCATCGACTGGCTGCCGGCCGCGGCGAGGCTGGTGAGAAGTTGCGTGGCGACGCCAGTGAGGTTGCCCGAGCCATCGACGCCGGCTTCCCACAGGCCGTTGGTCTGCGACGAAAACGCGTTGACTTCAAGTTTGTTGGTGTTGGGGTTGTAGTTCCACCCTCGGGCGTCGATGCCCAGCGCGCCCAGGTCCTGAATCCGGGCGCCTGTCGCGTCATAGACCCACGCGGCAAAGCTGGGATTGCCGCCGTGCGAGGCGTAGTAGCGGTCAAAGTTCGGGTGATACGCCACGGCCATCGGCGTCGAACCCGTCCCAGGGCCGCGCTCGAGGAAAATCGTACGGTTGCCGACAGGCAGCACCTGCCCGAATGCCGGCATCGCAGACGCCAGACCCGCTGCAGCGGCCAGCAGAACAACACTCTGTGAACATCGGTTCATGTCTCGTCTCTCCCATGTTTCGATTGGTCCCAACCACGGCCAGCCCACGAAGGCCGACCGGATGACATTGTATCACGACTACGCCAGAAAGGCGTCGCTCCATCCAGGACGGCCGAAGAGGGCGGAGATTCCGGCGGTGGCAGCCCCGAATCCTGGGAGTGTTAGCGCCGTTATCGGGTTCGTTCTGATTCACCCGCTTCCACGCCGCCGCACACCCTATCCTCCACCACGCCACGAAGGAGCCATCCATGAACCTGGGCGCCTTCTCCATCAGTCTCGCCGTCAAGGACATTCACGCCTCGCGGCGCTTCTACGAAGCCCTCGGGTTCAAGGCCCTCGGCGGGGACATTTCGCAGAACTGGCTGATCCTCAAGAATGGCGAGCACATCATCGGGTTGTTCCAGGGCATGTTCGACAAGAACATGCTCACGTTCAATCCCGGTTGGGACCAGAGCGCCCAGCCCCTCGCGACGTTCACCGATGTCCGCGAACTCCAGCGACAACTCAAGGCCCAGGGTCTGACGCTTGCGCAGGAGGCCGATCAATCAACCACCGGCCCAGCGCACATCGTGCTCACCGACCCCGATGGCAACCCGGTTCTGATCGATCAGCACCGCTGAACCGCACCCGTACGCGCCCTGCCGCACTCCGAACGCCGGGGTTTCGCGTGTTCTGCGCGATCCCGCAGTACCGTTACATTCTCGTGACATACGATTGAGGTGGGGTTGATCGGACCGGCTGGCGGTTCGACAGGAGGGTAGCGGAGGCTTGCTGCGCTGCGGATGCGCGACGGCCGTCCGCGATGATGATGCACACCACCCACGCCATCGACGCTCCGTTCTCCGTGCATTACACGCACCGGCTTCGCTTTACACGCCGTTGCCTCCAACCGGGCAACTCGACGCTGGCCGATGTCGTCCTGCCGCGCGGCGATGGCCCAGCGCCCGTGCTGGCGTTCGTCGATTCCGGTGTGGCCGCACACTGGCCCGCCACGCCCGGCGACTTCGATGCGTACTGCCGGGTCCACGCGAAGCGCATGACGGCCGCGGGCGCTGCGATCACCATCCCTGGCGGCGAGGGCATCAAGAACGACCCCGCGCACGTCAATCGCATCATCGAGCACATCCGCGATGCGAAGCTCTGCCGCCAGTCCTATGTGCTGGCGATCGGCGGCGGAGCGGTGCTCGATGCGGTGGGGTATGCCGCGGCCGTGGCGCATCGCGGCATTCGGCTCATTCGCGTGCCGACGACGACGCTCTCGCAGGGGGATTCGGGCGTGGGCGTCAAGAACGGGATCAACGCGTTCGGGCGAAAGAATTATCAGGGCGTCTTCGCCCCCCCCTGGGCCGTCATCAACGATGAGGCTTTTCTGGCGACGCTCGATCCGCGCGATCGCCGGGCGGGCCTGAGCGAGGCGGTCAAGGTCGCCCTCGTCAAGGATGCCGCGTTCTTTGAGCAGATCGAGCGCGAGGCGGATCGGCTCGCGGCGGTGGGGGATATGGGGGATGAGGCCGCGCTGATCCCCATCATCCGCCGTTCCGCCGAACTCCACCTGCGGCACATCACCGATGGCGGCGATCCATTCGAGATGGTCACGGCCAGGCCGCTCGACTTCGGCCACTGGTCCGCGCATCGTCTGGAACAGTTGACGAACTTCACGCTTCGCCACGGCGAGGCGGTGGCCATCGGCCTCGCGCTGGATGTGATGTATTCGACACTCGCGGGGATGTTGCCGCGAACGGACGCGGATCGGATCATTCAATGCTTGCAGCGGCTGGGTTTCACGCTCACGCATCCGCTGCTGGATGACCCACGCCCGATGCTGACGGGCCTCGAGGAGTTCCGCGAGCACCTCGGCGGGCGACTGACGGTGATGCTGCTTGCGGCCATCGGGCGCGGCGTGGATGTGCATGACATTGATGCGGCGATGATGACCGCGGCGATGCGCGATCTCACGAATTCAAAGCAGACCGCGCGATCTGCGACATGAAGAGAACTCACCACAGAGTCGCCGAGGACACAGAGTCAGGGATGAGGTTCGTTCACGATTGGTCTGTCTCGGTGCCCTCTGTGTCTCTGTGGTGATACGCTTTCTCGCCAGATGAACGAGGTGACGCCATGCCGAACACGCCGCTGACCCGCGCCCGAGCCATCGACCTTTATTTCATGGAACACCGCGCGAAGGTGATCGACATCGCCGCCTTCCTTGATCGCGTGGACCGCGCGGGAAGAGCGGGAAAGTCAAACGACACGGCCGTGCCCCCCCCCGATGACTTCCGCATGAGGGCCTTCCGCGACGCGCTGTCCATTCTCACCGACGGCAAGCCAGATCGCGCGAAGCGCGTGCTGGAATTCTTGAGCGATCCAACGCCCGACCCCATCGAACAAGCCGGCGTCAAAGGCGCGACAGGCGCATGGCCCGGCCGCACGTAAACACCACCCCCCATCAGAGCACGACGCGCCAGCGAGTGACTTCTTCGCGTAGTCGCCGTACAGGTCGTGCCGGGTCGGCAAGAAGACGGCGTGCGGTGCGAGCTCGAACGCGCGTTTGAGCGACATGCCCGAGCGCACGCCGAATGCGCGCACCTCGTAGCTCGCGGCCGTCACCACGCCGCGCTGTCCGGCGCGACCACCCACCACCACCGGCTGGCGCGAGAGGCTCGGATCGAGCAGCCGCTCCACGGACACGAAGAACGTATCCAGATCGAGGCAGCAGATGCGCGGCGACGGGAGCGCCATCGGCTCCGATCTTACGCCGCTCGCGCTGGAGGGCTCAGGGCGGTTGGGCGCAGCTGGCGTTCAGCGCAGCGCCGAGGAGCGGCAGGAGCAGGTTGCGGCCGAGATCGATGCCGAAACCGGCGGCCCAAGACTCGCCGCGAGCGCCGAGCCAGTCGTAGCGTGCGAGACCCCAGAAGTTGATGCCGCTCAATACGTAGGTCCGGAGGGCGCCGTGCCGGCAGGTGATGGCTTCTTCGATCGCTTGATGAAACGGCCACAGCTCGGCGCGACCCGCGATCCCGAAACCGCTGAGTGAGCTCTCGTCGTCGTGGGTCTGCCAGAGCGGCGCTGGCACGGCTGACATCACCAGCGCGGGCGAGCCGCGCCCGGAGCCCAAGAGCAGGCTCGGCCCGATTCCCGTCGCCAGGAATGCTCGATTCCCCGGCAGGTCGTCACGCGCGCGCTGGGCGTCCATGCCGAAAACGAGCCCGAGCATCGCTTGATCAGAGACCGGCCA
>CAZTPJ010000034.1:28359-34747 GCA_964614515.1 uncultured Phycisphaeraceae bacterium
AGAACAGGTGATCCTCGAAGCTCAGCGACAGCACGGGCGCGTCGAACAGCTGGCTGTGGCCCCAGCCGATCCTGAGCGGGCTCAGAAAATCGAGGCTGAGCTCGACGGGCAGCGTGGGCTCGTTCGTGAAGCTTTGCTGCGCAGAGAGCGGTCGCGCCACCAGGAGCAAAGCGAGCAGCGATAGGGCCCAGGCTCGAGCGGGCGTCATCGTTCGAACGGCTGATATGCCGCCCGCTTGCCGGACCTTCCCGCGCCCGGCTCAGTCTTCCAGCGTGGAGTTGTTGATCTCGATCTGCGTGTCGTCGTGCATCGAGATTCCGGGCTGGGCGTACCAGGAGCCGCCGTGGTTGTCGCGGATGGTGGAGTCGTTGATCACGATGTTTCCGCTGTGATCGTTGGACACGAAGAAGCTCGCGGCGCCGTGCGCATTGACGTGGTTCTGCTCGATCAGGGTGCCGCAGATCGACAGCGTCATGGTGTTGCCGTCGTTGTAGATCGCGCCACCGCTGCCGCCGCCCGGCGTGCCCGGTTGCGCGGGGTTGGCGCCGTTGCCGACCGCGTGGTTGTGGCTGAACAAGCTGTTCACGATCGTCCAGGAGACGCCGATGCTGCTGATGCCGCCACCGTTCGAGCAGTAACCGCCGTAGCCGTCCGCGCCACCGAAGGTCGAACGCACGACGTACACCGGACGATCTTCGAACTGGTCGAACACCCGCACGGCCGCGCCGCCCACGTCCGGCCCCACGTCGTCGCAGACGTTGCCGAAAAAGCGGCTGTCCACGATCTCGAGCCGCCCGCCACGCGCGAAGATCGCGCCGCCGCCGTCGTCCAGGCCCTTGGCGTTGCCGTCCACGAACGTGAGATTCTGGATCGTGAGCTGCGGATGATCCTGGTCGTCGCAATGCGACGTGGTCCACACCTGATCCTCGTCACACGTGTTCATGTAGAGGATGCGGTGCTTGCCGGCGCCGCTCAGGATCACCTTGCCGCCGCCGTCGATCACGATCTTGGGCCCGGTGTCGTTGAAGATCTTGGCCGTCTCCTGCATCTCGATCACGACCGGATCGGGCCCGCAGTCGAACGTGATGATGCCGCCTTGAGCCACGGCCGCGACCACCTCGTCGGAGGTGCAGCTCTCGGGCGTGCCGTTGCCGATCACGCGATCGGGGCTCGACGTGTCTTCGGGCTCGGCATCCGCGGGCAGCGGCAAGCTGCAGTCGCCGTCGACCCAACCCGCGGGCGGACCCTTCAGCGGATCTTCGCTGCCACCACCGCTGCCGCTCGAACCACTCGAGCCACTGGACCCACTCGAGCCGCTCGAACCGCTCGAACCGCTCGAGCCGCCGTCACCACCGCCGCCCGAGTCGTCCGAGCCACAACCCACCACGACCATGGAGCACGAGAGCACCATCGCACCAACCAAGCGCCGCATCGTCACACCTCGCCTCGTTCATGATCTCACGGGCGGCCCGGCCTGACAAATCGGCGGAAATACCGAGCCGAACGCGAGTCACTCGATCACGATCCGCTCGGCCGCGCTCACGAACAGCACGTCTTTGAGCTGGGGGTCGCGCGTGAACGTCTCGGCGCCGCGCTCCTGCAAGCGTTCTTGCGTGAAGCCCATCACGACCAGATCCGCGTCGCTGCTCAGCTTGTGCACCAGCGCGTGATAGGCGTCGGCGTCTTCGACCGACAGGAAACGCACGTTGCGCGCGGTCACGGGAATGCGCCCCGCCGAGATCATCTCGAGCAGCCGCGAGCGTTCCTGAGCCAGCTCGTTGCGTGGGAAAGCCGCGTAGATGCTGATCTCGGCGTGGTGCCAGTCGGGATGGCCGAGCAGGATGTACGCGAGCAGCAACATCAAGGTGGCGTTTTCGTGATCGCGCCAGGTGAGCCAGATGTGCACGCGCCGGCGCGCGCCGAAGAAGTGATCGCCGTGCCGCAGCACGAGCAGATTCTTCTGGGTGTTCACGCAGAACTTCGCAGCATCCGCGATCTGCTCCATCACCGTGTTCGGATCGTGCACGGACGCTTCGAACAGCACGGTGTTGTTCTCCATGCCCGAGACGCCCGGAACCTGCAGCGTCTGCCCGAGCGCGGAGCGCAGAGACGGGCTGACGATCGTGTCCACGTAGACCCCGCGGAACGGCGCCGCCATCTCCACGAGCTGATGCTTGACCTCTCGACTCGCCTGATACGACTTCGAGTCGAGCATGCCTTGCATGTAGTGCAGGTACGTGCCGAAGCCGTAACGGTGGCAAAGCCAGCTCAAGAACTGCAACGGCGCGCGCCGGTCGAACGTGCGATCGTTGACCATGATCACGCTCGGCCGCCAACCGCCGGGCGTGCCGCGCCGCAGCGTGCGTTGCAGCCGGATCTGCATGAAGCGCGTGGCCTGATTCATCACGCCTTGCACCATCGCGGCCAGGTCGTCGCGCCCCGCGCCCTGACCGAGCCGCGCCAGCCGGTACAGACCCACCATCGCGAGCAGCGAGATGACCGCGTACAGCGGGTCCATCTGGAACATCATCAGCAAGCAGATCGCCGCACCGAACAGGCTGATGTACCACTTGGAGCGGAAGCTCGGCCGGTAGCTCGGGTTGGCCGCGAAGTGCTCGAGGAAGCTGATCGCGCAGATCGCGCCGTACGTCACCATGAAGAACATGGAGATCATGCGCGCCACGAAGTCGACGTTGCCGAGCGCCACCACCACCATCGCCAGCGCCGACGTGATCAGCGTGGCGTTGCGCGGCTCGTTGCTGGCTCCCGTACCGGCCGCCAGAAATGAGTTCGCCTTCACCGAGGGGAAGCAGCGATCGCGCGCCAGCGCCTGGAGCGTGCGCGGAGCGATCAACACGCAGCCGATCGCGCTCGACAGGGTCGCGCAGCCGAGCCCGATCGGGATGATCGGACCCCAGATCGCGATCCGCGACATGATCAGCTGATCGTTCGCGAGCTCGTCCACCGGCGCCGAAATCGCGAGCTTGACCACCAGCGCCACGTAAACGATGCCGCCGATCGCGGTCGCGGTCAGCGTGCCCAGCGGAATGCTCTTGCGCGGATTCTTCAGGTCGCCGGACAGCCCCACGCCGGCGGTCATGCCCGTGAACGCCGGAAAACAGATCGCGAACACCACGAAGAACGGATCGGCGCCCGCCACCGTGCGCGTCAGCGGCAGCGTGGACTCCGCGTTCGGCAGCGCCTTGCCCGCGAAGAACATCACGATCGCGATGCCCATCACCGCGCCCACGATCGCCAGCGCCTTGATCCCGAGGTCCGCCCCCTTGAACAGCATGACCACGAGCATCAGCAGCGTGGCGGGCACGCTCACCATGCGCGGGTCGAACTCGATCCCGAGGTACTGCGGCGCCAGGTGAGCGAGCGGCCGGAACGCCTCCGCGAATGCGATCATGTAGAACGAAACGCTGATCGCCTGCGACAGGTAGAGCGACACCCCGATCGCGCTGCCGATCGTGGTCCCGAACGAACGCGAGATGATGTAGTACTCGCCGCCGCCTTCCACGCGCCGATTGGTCGCGATCTCGGACAGCGCCAGCGCCGTGGGCACCGTCACCAGGTGCCCGAGCAACACGATCGCGAGCGCCCCCAGCAGCCCGACGTGTCCCACTGCGTAGCCGAAACGCAGGAACATGATCGCGCCGAGGATCGTGTTGATCGCGGCCAGAAAGACCGGCAGCGTGCCGAACCCGTGCCCGCCGCTGGGCGTCGGGGTCGTCTCGTTCGCCGCGGCCGCCGGAGCGAACTGCGCGCCGTCCGGCCCCGGAGCGTGGCTCGTGCGCTCGAAGCGCGAAACGTCCAGCGAAGGCCGCCCGAGCTCACCCGCCTCACCCGGTTCGGGCGGCGACGAGGCGGAAGGCGAGAAAGAACCGCCCATCGTCGAAACATCCTTTCACGAAATCGACGCGACACCAACCGCGACAGCGGCGACCAGCCACTGTGCTAAAGATCAGGGCAGCGATCGATCACGAAGTTTCCGCCGATCGAAAACCCGGGCTCGTCTTCGCGCACGAGCGACAGACCTCCCGTGACCTGCGCGTCGTCGACGCTGTCCACGCGCACGCGTCCCGTGAACGAGACGTAGATCGTGGTCTTCGCGGTCTCGTCCTGAGCGACGAACGCACCCGGAAGATCGACGCTCACGTCGTATTCGCCCGGGGTGATCGGCACCAACACGTGCGCGTACGGCATCGTGAGCCCTGGGTCGCACTGCGCGGCCGCTTCCGGCTGAAAGGTCGCGAACAAAGCGTCGTCCCGTAACCGTCTCCATTCGGACGCCCTGGAAAAACGTCGCGTAAGCGCGCATCGTGCGGCACCGCGCGATGCGGGTGACGTCTACGAAAATCGTGCCCAGCGGGCGCTCAGCGCGCGGCTGCGGAAGATGCCGCGGTCGCCAAGTCTGGCGGTTTCCACCGGTGCGGCAGCAGTTCGTGGATCCTATTGGCCGGGTGCGTCTGGATCCGGGTGAGGACGTCGGTCAGGTACGCGATGGGGTTGACGCCGTTCTTCTCGCACGACGCCACGAGCGTGTAGAGCACCGCGTGGTCCTCCCCGGACTCCTTGTGACCCACGAAGAGGTAGTTCGAGCGTCCCACCGCGATGCGCCGCAGCCCGGCCTCGGCTGGGTTGTTGTCCGGCGGGATCGTCGCGTACCGAAGGAAGCAGCCCAGCGCTCGGAAGTTCCGGAGGAGATAGCGGATCGCCTTCGCGATTCCGGAGCGCGGCTCGAAGTTGTGGCGGTAACGACGACCCCAGCGCAGAAGTTTCGCAAACAGCGGGCGCGAGCGAGCCTTGCGGAGCAAGAGGTGCGCGTCCGTGCCGGCGATTCCGGCGTCCTTCGCTTCGCGCTCGACGGCGTAGATCTCACCGATGAGGTCGAGCGCTTCCTTTGCCTCGGGGTGCTCGCTGTTCTCGAAGATCTTCCGACGTGCGTGCGCGAGGCAGCCGGCGCGAGTTCGCTTGCCGGGTTTCGTAATCGCGTTGTACCCGGTGTGCTGATCGACGACGAGACGGCCCTGCGAGTTGCCGAGCACGCGCTTCGGTGTGTCGCCGCTGCGATCCGTGGCGTAGCAATACACGATGAGCTCCGGCGTCACGAAGTCCCACATGTACGCCTTCTTCTCGATGTCGATCTGCCGGATGCTCGTCTCGTCCGCGTGGACATCGGTCGCCTCTGGCACGAGTGCGAGCGCCGCATTGTAGAGCGGCTCGAGCTCGCGGGCTCCGCGATGGAAGAGGCTGCACATCGTACTCCTCGACATCGGGATGCCGACGGTTCGGTACTCCTTCTCGAGTCGGTACTGCGGCATCGAGCTCGAGCACTTCGCGACGGCGAGATGCGCGATGAAGCTAGGCGCATAGCGCGTCTTTTCCCCGACGCGATCAGGCGCTGGCGCCGTGACGATGTAACCGCAACGGCACGCCAGCGTCTGCCGCTGGAAAATGCGCCTGCGGAAATAGCCGGGGACGTACTCGTACACCGTCGAGGGCTTGCCGAAGCCGACATTTCGGATCTTGTCGTCGCCGCCGCACGTCGGGCAGTGACACGCGTCGGGCGGTACAGGCACCGGAATGATCTCGGTCTCGAGCTTCGTGTTCCGGATCTCGACCGCTTCGCGCCGCTTCCTCTCGGTCTCCTTCGGATCGCTCTTCGGCGCCAACGCCGGCGGCATCTTCGGGCGTCGGCGGCGCTCGCTCCGGTGCCCTTTGTTCCGCTTCGACAGCTCTTCGAGCTTTGCCGTCACGACCGCGAGTTGCTCGGTGAGCTCGTCGAGCTTCGCCGCTTGGGCGACAGAGTATGCCTTCCAGCCGCAGTCGTGTTCGTCGTCGGGAGGCGGGACCAACGCCTACGTTTGATCAGACTTCGGGCGCCGTGTCGATCCCCTTCACGGAAGCGATCGAAATCGCTTTGTTTCTCAGGCCGCGCCGCGGCGGATTGCGGGTTCCCAGGCGTCTGTGCGGCGTGTCTTCACTGGATCGAATCCGCCGAGCAGCATCGCGAGCTGCGTGCCATCGAGCACGACCCGATCGGCGCCGGCGGTCAGTCGAGGAAGCTGAAATCGCCCGCGCGCCAGACGCTTGTAATAGACGACGAAGCCGCCCCGATCCCAAAACAGGATCTTGATCCTGTCGCCGCGCTTTCCCACGAAGACGAAGAAGTGACCTCCGTATGGATCGAGTCCGAGCGCACCACGCACCAGCGCGCACAGACCGTCGTGGCCGCGACGCAGGTCCACGGTCTCGACGGCAAGATAGACCTTCGCTCCTGGCGAAACGGTCAGCATGCGCCGCGGATCGCCGCGATCGGCGACGCGACATAGCCGACGTCGGCGCCGAGCTCGACGCGAATTCGGACGCCGTTCGTCTCCAG
>CAZTPJ010000034.1:34757-36902 GCA_964614515.1 uncultured Phycisphaeraceae bacterium
TGCATGCCTTGCTCACGACGCAGTTTCCACCTCCACCACTGCAGCGTCCGTGGCCTCACGCCGAGGCGGCGCGCCACCTCCGCGACACTTGCGCCGCGTCGAACCTCGCGGCAGGCGCGCTCCCAAAATTCGCGATCATGACGAACGGGCACGCGGCGAGCATCGCGCGATCCGCGGCGGCGCGGGAGGCGTCCATTCCGCGACGGTTACGTCGTCCCGATCGTGCGCGGGCCGCGCGTTGCCGGACAGCATCTGCCAAGGTTGGTTGGCGATCGTTCCGGAGAGCGGTTGATCCGGAATCGCGAGCGATCCGGCCCCGCCGTCATCGCCGCTGCCGCAAGCGGATACTGCGAGGAACGACGCGAGCGCAACGCGTGAAAGCTTCGAGGTCATCGGGCTTGACTCCTCAGGGACGATTCTGCCAGACATCTCGACGCGCATGTTGCGATCGGGCCGTCACCGTGCTGGCTTCGCGAGCGCGTTCTGCGCGATGGACTCCAGATCGAGGCGAACGAAGCCGGTCGCAACATCGCTCGGGCCGAACTGCGTCCCGGCGTCCTTCGGCTTTTCCTCCGAAGCGTAAAGGTACGTGTCACGCAGCACGCTCTCGCTCGACGTCAGCGCCTACACCAGTGAGACAGCTACATCGAGCTCGGCTCTTCGCGTCGCGGCGGCACGCTCGCGCTCTCGCCGGATCGCGTCAACGTCGCGGCCAACACGAGCAGTCGTGAGATGCGGACGGGCTTCGTGAGCTGGGCGCGGGCACCGGCGGCGAGCGCGGCGTTTTCGGAGAGGATCTTCTGAGAAGTGACGGCGATCACGGGGACTCGGCCGCACGCCTCGACGATCGCGCTCAGGGCTGCACCGGCGGCGAGCTCGGCGAAGTCGACGCCCGCGATCACGAGGTCGGGGCGTGGCGGGAGCTGCAGGCGTCGCAGGAGCCCCAGGGCGGACACGGTCTCGATCTCGAAGCCGGAGCGGCCGAGCGCGAGGCGAAGCAAGATCGCGAGAGCCTGATCGTCCTCGCCGAGAAGCACTTTGGGCAGACGCATCGCATCCGCGGATGAGCAGGATTCGGACCAGGTGTGAGTCCAAGCATTTCGGATGGTTGGCGCGATATCGGTGTGTCGAAACGACTCGTTCGAGTCGAAGTAACGCGTTCGCGCGTTCAGCTCGCTTTCAAGCGGTAGCCAACACCGGGCTCGTTGAGGAGCAGGCGCGGGCGTGCGGGATCGGCTTCGAGCTTTTGGCGGAGGTGACCCATGAAGACGCGCAAGTAGGGCGCATCCTCCAGATGTTCGGGGCCCCAGACTTCGGTCAGCAGCTGGCGATGCGTGACGACGCGGCCCGCGTGTCGGATCAACACGCCGAGCAGCTTGTATTCGGTGGGCGTGAGATGGACGGGGGCGTCGTCGAGTCGGACTTCGCGCGCGGCGAAATCGACGCGCAGGGCGCCGGACGTGAACACGGATTCGACGTCGCCGCTCTTGGCTCGGGATTGGTGGCGGAGGGCGACGCGAATTCGAGCGAGCAGCTCGCCCACGCTGAACGGTTTGGTCAGATAGTCGTCCGCGCCGCGATCGAGCGCTTCGATCTTGTCCTCGTCGCGGCCGCGGGCCGAGATCACGATCACTGGCGCCTGGCTCCAGCCGCGCAGTCGCGCCGTGACCTCGAGCCCGTCTTGGTCGGGCAGCCCGAGGTCGAGCAAGATCACGTCCGGGGCGTGTTCGGCAGCCCGGGCGAGGCCATCGCGCGCCGTCTGCGCTTCGAGCACGCGGTAGCCGTGCGTCGACAGCGACGTGCGCAAGAAGCGCAGCATCTGCGGTTCGTCTTCGATCACCAGGATCGCAGGCTTGGCGCTGGTCATGCCGTGCGCTCCGTCATCGTGAGCTCTCCGTCGGAGAGCGTTGCCGATTGCGCACGCGGCAGCGCAAGCTTGAAGATGGCGCCGCCGCCTGCGCGGCTCTCGACCCACACGCGTCCGCCGTGCACGGTCGCGATCGCGCGGCAGATCGTGAGGCCGACGCCCATGCCGGAGCTTCCGGGCCGGCGCTGGAACTTGTCGAACGCGGCGCCAGCTTCGCTCGGTTCGAGTCCGGGGCCGCGATCGCGCACTTCGATCACGAGCTCGCCGTCGACGAGTGC
>CAZTPJ010000035.1:0-319 GCA_964614515.1 uncultured Phycisphaeraceae bacterium
GGCAGTAGCCGGTGGTGGAGCGAAGGCGCTTCGCCGAGCGACACCACCGGAAGGCAGGCCATCATTTTAATGTGTGTCTGAATCGGAAAGCAGTCCGAAGGACTGCTCGACGTGCGCGATGCACCGTTCGCGTGATGCAATCCACGAGCACCCTTTCAGGGTGCGAGAGGGGGGGGCGTGCCTTCCGGGGGTGTCGCCGCGAAGCGCGGCGACGACCCCCGGCTATTTTCGATCATGCCTTCGGCATGAAGAAGGAACGTCACGCATCCGGCGGAAAAGCAACATCATGCCTTCGGCGTCAAGCCGCACAGACCGCTCG
>CAZTPJ010000035.1:329-35272 GCA_964614515.1 uncultured Phycisphaeraceae bacterium
CGCCCCCATGCGGGCTAAAAACAAACTTCGGGCTGGGGGCCACCCCCCCCCCCGCCCGCGCGGGGCGCCCGCCCTCCACTCATGAATAGCCGCATGAATGACTCACTCGCGCCGCCAGATGCTGGTGATCCATGCGTCTTCCGCGCGGGCTGCGCCATCGACCATGGGCCAGGGCGTCATGGGATGATGCCACAGCCCTCCGAAGCGGTGAGCGGAGGCGTGGGTAAGTCGCAGCGCACGTCCGATGGCGTCGATGTCGAGGCCGTGGCGCCCCGGATGATCCTTCGCCCACAGCGCGCCCGACGGCAGTTCGGGCGCGACTTGCCGGGCGAGGGCATCGAGGGCGGCTTCGCGCGAGAGGTCTTCATCGGCCTCGCCATCGAGAATCATGTCGCTGTCGAGGGAGAGTTGCGCGATCATGCGTCGCGAGAGTTCGCCGATATACGCGGGCATGGACGTGACAACGCGCGGTTCGCAGAGTTGCAGCCACGCGCCGCCGGGGCGCAGCGTCGCGGTCCATCGTCGCAGCGTTTCGATCGGGTCATCAAGCCGTGTGAGGATGTTGTCGGTGATGAGCAGATCGAGCGGCGCGGCCGGATCAGCGACGGCGTCGGCGATCGCTTCCACGGTGAAGGTCTTTCCGAGGGTCCATCCGCCGAGCGTGCGCTGCATGGCGCGAGCGCCGGTGCGTGTGAGCGTGAGAAAGGTGACGTGTGCGCGTCGGGGGCCGAGGGCAGCGCGGATGCGATGGGGCGTCTGCGCGCCATCATCGCACACTACGACGATGCGCATCGCGTGCCACCACGATGAATCGCGCAGGCCCGCGGCCAGCGCCGCCTGCGCCGACGGCGCGGCCAGATCGCGCATCGCATCGCGTTGCTGACGGCTCGCCAGCGCTTCGCGATATCGCGCGAGCGCATCCGGCCCGACCATCGCGACGTCGCCCGGCGCGACGCGCCACCGCGCGAGCATCGCATCGACCGCGTCGATCTTCCGCTGCATCGCGCTGAGTTCAACCAGCACCTCGGGCACATCGTCGCCAAAGGCCGACGCCTGCGTGTCGAGCATCGCGCGCGACGTGCGGACCATCGCCCGCACCATCTCGCGATTGAGATCACCCGCGGGCGGACGCGGGCCGATCGTCGCGACCACATGCCGCTGGACCTCATATCTCGCACCACCGACCGCGAGACGCAGCAGAAGTTCATGATCCGCGGCGAAGGGATTGTCGGGCGTGTATCCGCCAGCGCTGCGCACGGCCTCGGTGCGGATGAACGTTGCCGCGCGAACGAGGCTTCGCCCCTTGAACCATCGCGACCGCACGCGGGCGAGTTCAGCCAGCGACAGCGCATCGGGCGGCACGGGTTCAAAGATCACCTGCGCGTGATCGTTGACGTATCGAGCCATGGCCGCGATGATGTCGGGAACATCGGCATCGTTCGCTCGCTCCACCAGCATCGCGAGGCCGATAGGTTCATACCACGCCCACGGGTCGATCCATGCGATGAACCTGCCGCGAGCCTGGGCCAGCCCCGCGTTCATGCACACAGGTTCAGTCGGCTCGGGCGCGGGCAGGCACACGGCCGAGGGTGAAGGTGGGCCATCGGCCGCGACCTGATCCGGCGTTCGCGCATCGATGATGATGAGTTCCGCGCGTTCGCCGAGCGACTCGACCGATGCGGCCGCACGCCACAGGCGCGGCGCTGGACTGAGCACGGGAATCAGAAATGAGATCAGCGGCGCGGTGGGCACAGTTAGTCCCAGTGAGTTGTATGATAAGCGCAAGATTGCTCACGCCTGTGCGTTGAGCCGTCGCGCGATGGACACGCAACGGAGGCGGGCGGGACGCCCGCCCCACCGGATCCATGACACTCCGCCGTTGAGTTACGTGTTGACCGTTGGCGTGCATCCCGGGTCGTGTCGCCTAGCATCCGGCCGCGACAGGGCTTGCTTTCACCATGCTTCGCACGCTTGTGCATCATCGCGGCTACATCCTTCGAGCGGCCTGGGCCGATGTTCGTCGGCGATACGCGGGTTCGGCCATCGGCGTCGCGTGGAATGTCATTCAGCCCCTGGCCCTCATCCTCATCTTCACCATCGTCTTCACAGAAGTCGTCACGGGTCGGCATGATCCGTCCGTGCCCGGAGGATATCCCGTCTATCTGTGCAGTCTGCTCCTCCCGTGGCTCGCGTTCTCTGAGGGCGTCGCGCGTGGCACGCGGTCGCTCGTCGATGGCGCGATGTATTTGAGGAAGTTGCCGATTCCCGAGGAGGTCTTCACGGCCGTGGCGGTGGTGTCGGCGGGCATCGGGCTTGCGATCAGTCTTGTCGTGTTCGTTCCGATCGCGTCGATGCTGGGGCAACCTGTGACGTGGCATTGGGTGCTGTTGCCGTTGCCGTTGATGCTCATGCTGATCATGGTGCTTGGGCTTGCGGTGGGGCTGGCGGCGATTCATGCGTTCATTCGCGACACGGGGACGATCGTGCAGATTCTCCTGCAAATCGGGTTCTGGTCGTATCCGATCGTGTATGCGGAAGATTTTCTGCCATCGTGGATGGTGGCGCTGCTGCCGTTTCACCCGTTGCACGGGGCCTTTTCCGCGGTGCGGGAGTTGATGCTACACGCGCGTCTGCCGGGTTGGGAATCGTGGGCGCTGATGACGGGGTGGTTGGCGATCGCGCTGGGCATCGGCGCGATGGTGATCGAGAGATTGCGCGGCGAGATTCGGGATGTGCTATGAACGCGCAATCGCACGCCGAATCGCCGCGAGGTCCCCCAGCAGCGCGGGAACATCATCGAGCCGCAGCATCGTGGCGGCATCGCTCGCGGCCCGTGCAGGATCGGGATGACATTCAAGGAAGACGGCATCGACGCCCGCCGCCACCGCCGCCCGCGCCAGCAGCGGCGCACGCTCCGGGCGTCCGCCGGTCTGTTCACCCGTGCCGGGCTGCTGAGTTGAGTGCGTGCAGTCAAAGCAGACCGGCATCCCCCCCCCTTGCGGCCGTGACAGCGACATCAAGTCGCCCACGCCAATGAAGTCATTGACGAGTCGGTGATACCCGAAGAACGTCCCGCGCTCGGTGAGCATGATCTCGCGGCACCCGGCCTCACTCAATTTTCGCACCGGGCCGAGCATCTCGCCGGGCGAGAGGAACTGGCCCTTCTTGACGTTGACGGCCCGGCCATGTGTGGCTGCGGCACGGCCGGCCGCGATCAGCAGGTCCGTCTGTCGGCAGAGAAACGCGGGAATCTGAAGCAGGTCCACCAATCTCGCCGCGGGATCCGCCTGTGAAGGATCGTGAATGTCCGTGGTCGTGGGGATGCCGAGCGTTCGTCCGATCTCGGCGATCTGGGCCACTCCCGCCTCAATCCCCGGTCCGCGCGGTGAGGCGATGCTCGAGCGATTGGCCTTGTCGAACGACGCCTTGAAGATGTATGACAAGCCCAGCGAGCCGCACGCATCGGCCAGACGGCGCGCGATGCCAAGGCCGAGTTCGGGCGACTCAAGCACACAAGGCCCGGCGATGATCGCCAGCGGATGGCCCGTTCCAATCGTCACTTTGCCGACGCGACACAACCGAGTCATGGGCTGATCGTAGGGAAGTTCCGCGCACGCCCGCGCGGATGGCTCGCCCGCCTAACCTCATGCGCCATGCGCATCGGCAACCGCCAGATCGGCCTGAGTGAACCGCCCTACATCATCGCCGAGATCGGCGTGAATCACGATGGTTCGGCCGAGCGTGCGGCCGCGCTGATCGAGTCGGCCGCGAAGGCCGGCGCAGACGCCGTGAAACTCCAACTCTTCCGCGCGGACCTGCTGATGAGCGGGGCTTCGCGGCTGGCGGCGTATCAGCGTGCGGCCGGGGAGGCCGATCCCCTCGCGATGCTGCGCCGGCTGGAACTTTCGGTCGAAGACATGGCGCCGCTGGTGTCGCTGGCGCATGATCGCGGCGTGCATGCGATTGTCACCGTGTTCAGCGTGGAACTGGTCGACGCGGCGGCGGCTCTGGCGTGGGATGCGTTCAAGACGGCCAGCCCGGACATCGTGCATGGCCCGTTGCTTGAAGCCGTGGTCAGGACGCGCCGGCCGGTGATCGTCAGCACGGGGGCAAGCACGGCCGATGAAGTGAAGCGAGCGGTGGGGTGGCTGGATGATGCCGGCTCGTGGGATCGACTGGCGCTGCTTCAGTGCGTGAGTTCATATCCGGTTCCGCCGGGACAGGAGAGTCTGGAGGGCATCAGCGCGCTGCGTGCGATGTTTGCCGGGCCGGTGGGGTATAGCGATCATACATGTGATGTGAAGACCGCGGCCGCGGCCGTGCGGCGCGGGGCGACGATTCTTGAGAAGCACTTCACGGATGATCCATCGCGTGCGGGACCGGATCATGCGGCGTCGGCATCACCTGAAGAGTTCGTGGAGTATGTGGAGATGGCGCGGTCCGCGTGGACGGCCGGTGGGTTGTCAGCGGACTTGCTGGACGCGACAGCCGAGAAGCGCGTGCTTGCGTGTGAGGCTGATGTGCGCGAGGCGTCGCGGCAGTCGATCGTGACGCGGCGCGATCTGCCGGCGCGGCATGTGATCGCTCGCGCGGACGTGACGTTCAAGCGCCCGGGCACTGGGCTCCCGCCGTGGCGCGTGGATGAAGTCGTGGGGCGGATGACGACGCGGGCGGTGGCGGGCGATTGGCCGCTAGTCGAGGGTGATGTGCTTTGACTTGATGAAGTAGGTTGACCAGTGGTGCGTGTCGGCGATCGCGTACAGGCATACGTCGCTCGCGGAGTGGCGGGCGAGACGCCCGCCCCACCGGATCCGCGGGATCGCGAAGACAGGGCGGATGCTCGCCCCACCGGTTGACCGATGATCCCTATGATTGCCGCGATGCGCCGCATTCACTCCACCGCGATCGTTTCCCCGGAAGCCGAACTTGGCGAGGATGTTGACATCGGGCCGTATTGCATCCTCGACGGCAAGGTTCAACTCGATCGCGGCGTGCGACTGATCGCCCATGTATATCTCCAGGGTCCGGTGCGCATCGGCGAGGAAACGCGCGTGTTTCCGGGCGCGACGATCGGCATGGCCCCGCAGGATGTCAAGTTCAAGGATGGCGATGCCACGGCCGGGGTGGTGATCGGCGCGCGATGCCTCATTCGCGAGCACGTCACGATCCACGCGGCGACAAAGGCGGACATTCCCACGCGCGTGGGCGATCGCGCGTTCATGATGGTCGGCTCGCACATGGGGCACGATTCTTCCATCGGCAACAACGTGATCATGGTCAACGGCGCGGGTTTGGCCGGGCACTCGACCGTCGGGGACAATGCCACGCTGTCGGGGCTGGCGATCGTGCATCAGTTCTGCCGCGTGGGTCGCTTCGCCTTTATCTCGGGGCGGGGGGGCATCACGCAGGACTTGCCGCCGTTCTGCATGCTCGCGGAGCGCAATGGGCTGATCGGGATCAATGTCGTGGGGTTGCGCCGCGCGGGAATGCCGCGTGAGCACATCACCGCGCTGCGGGCTGTGTTTCGTGATGTCTTTCGCCCGACGCTCACGCGAGGCGAGATGCAGGAGATTCTGGACCAGCGCGGGCGGGACTGTCCGCCGATCGCCGAGATGGCCGAGTTTGTCCGCGCCTCGAAGCGCGGCGTCTGCCGGGCGATGCGCCGCGCGGAAGTCGCGGATGCCGTCGAACTCGGCGATGCGGTATGATGTCCGACATCGCGGAGTCGCGAGTGCGACATCACGCGCTGGTTTCACCAGGACACCACCATGGCCGAATGTACTCCAACCTCCACGGCCAACACCTACCTTCGCGTGCTGGCCAGCGGGTCTTCGGGCAACTGCTCGGTGGTGGTGCATCGCACGATCGAGGGCACACGCCGCGTGTGGATGATCGACGCGGGCCTGTCGCCTCGGCGCACAAACGCCATGCTTCATGCCATGGGCCTGACGCTCGCGGACATTGAAAGCGTATTCCTGACGCATCTGGATTCGGACCATTGGAGCCCAACGTGGAGCGGCGCGCTCCCGCCGAGCGTCGGGGTGCGCGTGCATGAAGCACACGCGAAGGACTTCGCGCGTCTGGCCGGGGCCAACAGGCGGGCGCTGCCGTTCGATCAGCCGATCTCACTGGGAGAGGGAGTTGAGGTCAGCCCGATGCTGGCGGCGCATGATGATGAGGGCGCGGCCGTATTCCGGTTCCACTTCCCGCGCGGCTCGCTGGGCTTCGCCACGGACATCGGCCAGGCCACGCCTGGACTGATCTCGCACCTTCGCGGCGTGGATGTGCTGGCGATCGAATCAAACTATTGCCCGGTGATGCAGAAGGCTTCGCCGCGGCCCGCGTTTCTCAAGCAGCGCATCATGGGCGGTCACGGCCACCTGTCGAATCAGCAATCCGCAGCGGCGACGCGGGCCATCGCGCCGCGGGCGCACGTCGTGCTGCTGCATCTGTCGCGGCAGTGCAATCTCCCATCGCTGGCCGCGCGGGAACACGCCGACGCGGCATATCGCCTGACCATCGCTTCACAACAATCGCCTACGCCGTGGGTGCCAATCTCGGGTACAGCGCCGGGCGAGATGCCCGTGGGCGATCGTCAGACGCTGTTTGGCGCGGGTGTCGGATTGGCGGCCGTCGCGGGCGCTGCGCCGTTGGGAACGCGCGTGCCATGATTCTGCCCGCGTGGCTTCGCGCGATGTTCGGCCTTCGCGCCACGACGACCATCGACGGCGTGCGATACACGGAACTCACGGCCGAGCCGCTGTCGCGTGCGCTGTCGCGTCGCGGTTCACGCGAGAAGGTCTATACCGTCGAGTTTCCGCGGGGTCGTCGCATGCGGATTCACGTCACCAATGACCGGGCGTATGCCGACCTGGTTCCATCGCGGTTGCTGCCCAAGGCGCGCCTCGCCGCGCCGCTGGTCAAGCCGGGGCAGCGCGTGCTGCTGTGCCGCTGCGGCACCGGCGACAGCGCGGATTGCCTCGTCCGACTTGTCGGACCCTCAGGCGCTGTCCTCGCGCTCGATGTCGATGAAGAGTCGATTCGATACGCCCGGTGGCGCTACGGCCATCCCAACGTCGCCTATGAAGTCGGCTATCTCGACGCGCTCGTCGGCGAGACGAATGGTTCGTTCGACGGCGTGGTGCTTGTCGATCCGCCGACGTCAGCAACGCCGCCGGAAGATGTGGTGCGCGAGTTCTGGCGCCTCGTCGGCGCGGGCGGATGGCTCATGCTTGCCGGAGTTCCCAGCATCACGCCGCACGCCGACGCGGCAACGCACGCCATGGAACCCGACGCTGCCCCGGATGACAAAACACAAGCCCCCGCAACCACGCCGATGCAACTGCTCAGTCGCACGGCCGTGGGACGCGAATCGTTGACGGAACTCGGCCCCGCGGCCGTGGCATTTCGATCGCCAAAATCACCCCCTGAGGCCCGTTCCGCGACGTGATGGACGGTTGCCTGTACACTCATCATGTATGTCGGATACCGAATCTCACTTGATCGTTGGTTCTGCTGCCGCGGGTTCCATCACCACGGCATCGGCCGTCGTTGCGCCGCCGACACGCACCGCCGCGCCCGCCGATGTGCCGAACTGTCCATCATGCCGATACTCGCGGATGGGCCTCGACACGCGACGGTGTCCTGAATGCGGGTATGAAACGACAGATTTTGACATCGCCCAGCACACACGACGACAACTCTTCATGGACCTGACGCGCTGGCCCGCGTATGGCTGGCTTGTGTTTCACGCGGTCTGGGCCGTATTGGTTGGTATCTGGCCTCTGATTCCGCTGGCGGCGATCGTCGCGCTGGGGTGGTGGATGTTCCGTCGGCATGGGTATGAGCGACGTCGGTTGTCGCGCCGAGTTTGGCTGCTGATTACGCCGTGGATGCAACTGTGCTGGGTGCTGCCGCAGTGCGCCGGGTGGATCATCGAGACGATCTACTGGAACACGTCGTGGCTCGATGAAGTGTACTACATGGTTGAGGACTTGCTCGATCCGAACCTGCCGTTGCTCCATGTTGGCGGTTGGATCGCCACGGCCGGGTGTGGCGTCGTGTTCGCCATGTGGCGCTGGCGTCGATTGACGCGCCTGGCCGGGCTGGCCGACGGCGAGCCGATCCTCTCGCCGTTGCAACGGCGCGTGCTGCGGATCGCACTGCTGATCCCCGCGATGCTCATCACCGCAATCGTGCTGACCATCCTGCTGGGCGTGGCGCTGGATCGACTTGCGCCGGGGTGGGATGGGTGGTAGCGTCCACGGCCTATGCTTCCCGCCCACAACAGGAGCCGAGACGATGGAAACCACGCTGATTATCCTCAAGCCCGACGCCGTGCAACGCGGCCTGATGGGCCGCATCATCACCCGCTTTGAAGACAAGGGCCTTCAGGTCGTCGGGTGCAAACTGATGAAGATCTCCGGCGAACTCGCCGCGACGCACTACGAAGCCCACAAGGGCAAGCCGTTTTATGACGGCCTCGTGCGGTTCATGACGTCGCAGCCTGTGCTGGTGCTGGCCGTGCGCGGCCTGGGCGCCATCGCCATCAGCCGCAAGATGATGGGCGCGACGTTTGGCAGCAAGGCCGAGCCGGGGACGATCCGCGGCGACTTCGGCGTCTCCAACTCGTTCAACCTGATCCACGGCTCCGACAGCCCCGAGGCCGCGGCGCGAGAACTTTCGCTCTTCTTCAAGCTCGGCGAGGTCTTGGAATACCCCCGCGCGGTGGAGGCGTGGGTGTACGACGCATCGGGCGGGAAAGTGGAATAGCGCGTGGCATGGGCAAGGCGCCTCGCCTTGCCCGTGCGAACGCCGGCAAATGGACAGGATTCCCATCTCCTGCCCGCACGCAAAGCTCAGACAAACTTCTGCGCCGCGTTCCCCGACTGCACGGGCAAGTCAGGAGACTTGACCATGCCACGGGCCCTATCTTCCAACCGTCGTCTCGTATCTCACGCCCGCGGGCACCGGAACCGGCACGGTCACGGTTGTGCCGTACGAGCCTTCCGTCTTTGACAGCGAATCCACGGCCACGAACGCCGTGTACGCGGACATAAGATTATGAGCCAGTGCGAGTGATGTAATTTCCGTGGCGGGCGCGGCCTGCTGTTCGCGCATCGCCGTGTCCTCAATGTTCATGATCGCGCGGCGCGCCCAGATTCGCGCGATCCCGGGACGCGAGGCCTCGGCCACATCCGTCGAGACCAGCAACGTTACATCATCCGCCCCGGCCTTGCCGCGAACCTGGATCGGGCCGGTCGGCTCGCCCTTGAAACGGCCGGTGATGAGCACAGGGCGTCCGACGTACATGTCCGGCAGCGTGCGCGGGAAGACATCGGTCACTTCCATGCCCGCCCAGTCGATCTCGATGCTTCGCATCGCCGGCCGTGTGACACGCTCCATGAACGCATCCATGATCGGCTCGACGCTGTCGCCGGGGTTGAAGTATGCGGCGACGCCGTGTCCCGCGCGGGCCATCGACTCCATCAGATGCCGGTTCGGCGCTGATCCGATGCCGATGGAAAAGACGCGCGTGCTGCCGAGTCGCTCGCCCATCGCGCGAAGCACATCGCTCTCGTTGCCGATGTAGCCATCGGTGAGGAAGCAGACGAAGCGCGAACGCTCCGCATCCGGCGGAAGATCAAGCGCCTCGCGCATGCCGAGTTCCATCATCGTGCCGCCAGCGGCTTGCAACCCGGCGACGAAATCCAGGCCGGGGCGCGTTCCCTTCGTGCTCACTTCAATCGAGCGCGACGCCATCTTGCGCGGCTCATTCGAGAACGGGACGACCTGATAGACATCGCCGGGTTCGAGTTTGCGCATCGCGTGCATGACCGCGGCCCTGGCCTGCTCGATCGACCCGCCGCTCATGCTGCCGGAGGTGTCGATGACGAAGACCATTTCCATCGACGTTCGCGGGAGCGACGCGAGTTCCGCCGGAGGCACGAGCATCAATGTAAAGTATCCATCGGCGTGCGTGAGCAGGCCGGCCTTGGGCGCATCGCCCGCGACGCGATATCGCAATACAAAGTCGCGATTGGGAACGGTGTCGCTGGATGCGAGTCGCACGGTGGCGCGCGTCGGCTCCTCTTCGCTGCGGTCCACTTCGATTGTGTGCGATGGGCTAACCAGGGCTTCGAGCGACACGCCCGCATCGATCGTCACCGACACGGCGATGTCATGGCCGGAGCGCTCGCTCGGACGCAGATATTGAATTTCGGTCGCCTGGCCCGAGACCCCGATGTCGCCGCGTCCGACCGCGCCGACGCCATCGCCGGGGACGTCCGCGCCGGCGGCGATGGGCGGATTGAAGCGCGGGCCGACGACCATCGAGAAGTGATATTCAAACCAGCCATCGCTGTAGGGCAGCGTGTGGAAATAAGTAATATCAATGTCGATCTGCTTGCCCGGCTCGATGTTGGCGACCTTCTGCGTGAAGATGTTGGGGCGCTCCTGGGTCATCAGCGAGGCGACGTGCCCGACCGCGCGGGCCTGGCGATAAATCTGCTGCGCCTCTTCACGCTCGCGAATGATCCCGCGGATCGTGCGGTCGCCGACGGTCATCAGGAAGTCACACACGGCCGCATCTTCGGGAAGCGGGAAGACATACACGGCCTCAATCTTGCCATCGTAAGGATTATAAAATTCTTGTTTGACGCGGACCGAAGCGATATAGGCGTCGATCTCGGCGGACACGGCGGTGTGCTTGAGCGGCACGGCCACCTGCCGCGGCTCACCACCCTCAACCTCCGGCGGAAGTTGACAGACAAGCCCGCCGCAACCGGGCGCATCATCGGAGATCGCCTGCGGCGCGGGCTGCGCATCGGCCGCTGGTTCCGCGACGGCAGCGCGCTCGATGATCCACAGTTCCTGACCGGGTGAATAACGCACGGGCGCTGTGGCGACGCGGGTCAGGCCGGGCCGCGGTTGCAAGGTGGGGCTCGCGGCGAACGAACTTAGTTCGATGCTCTCAACCCGGCGATTGGCCAGCGAGTACACGCCCGGTGCGGGTTCTGTCGCTGGGACAAGTAAGCCATCGCGGCCAAACGCCACTGACGAATCGCCTGGCTGCGGCGTGCCTGGCGGGGGGGGTGTTCGCGCTGAGGCCGCGGGCGAGCCACCTCGTCCGCCGCCGACCGAGAGTTCATCGTATCGGCCGCCGTGCGATGTTGCAGACCGTTGCTGCGCACACCCCACCAGCACGCCCAACCAAACAAGCACCGCAAGCGCCAGTATGAGGCTCGCCGAAAGCACGATCTTCTTCATTGTGAATCTCCGCTGTGGACCACCGCCTGGGCGATGGCCGTGATCTTTTCCGCGCTGGGTCCGCCGGCGACCATGAGGTTGGTGACATATCGCGCTTCGCCGTCGATGCGCATGTGCAGACGCGCGACGCGCACGCGTCCGCGCGGCAGGTCGTCCGTCCCGGCCGTGCTCATCCCCGCGATGATGATGCGTTCCTTGGCCTGATCCGCGTGCAGCGCGGCCGGGTCGTAATACGGAGGCTGGGCGAACTCCGCGTGTGCCCCACCCTCAACCCCCACGAGCGTCGCTGATCCGCCCTCACCCGCGAACCGCGCGATGACCTCAATCTGATACGCCGCCAGCGCCGCCGGACCGGAATCCACGAAGATGTCCACGGCCTCGAAACGCACGGTCGCGCTTTGAGCCGACACCACGCCCAACGACGGCTTATAAGTCGCATGGGTCTCATGCGTCCCATTGGACCCGTGCGACCCAGACAGACGCGCCCCGGCCAACGCACACGCCAACCCAATCACAACCATCGCCGCAAGCAGCCACATCTTCACGATGCACCTCCCAGCGACACCGCACGCATCGCCAAGGCGTCAACATCAATGCTGTCCACACGGCCGTCGCCGTTGATGTCCCACTCCGGGCGAGTCTGGCCCCATTGCATGGCCTTGGCCAGTCGCAGCGCGGCGAGAATGTCCACCGGTCCATCCACGCGCACCTCACCGGCAAGCCCCGGCACGGGCCAGCCCTGAATCGACGGCGGCCCCTGTCGCGCCGGCCCGATCAGCGGGGCCGCATACCACACGAACAGCAGCACCATCGCGGCCGCAACGCCCGGAATCGCCAGCCGTCGCCACCCGATTCTCGCGATCACCGGCCGTGAAAGCCGCGCATGCGCCGCCGCAAGCATCCGATCATCCACGCGCTGCGGCACGGCCGGGCCGTCGCCGAACGCGCGCTGCAGTTCCGCGGCCGTATCCGCCGGGAGCGTCGGGTCGTCAAGATGAAAATCCTGGTCAGTCATGGTTGGTCTCTCTAGTTGAAGTGCGCTGGGGCCGGATTGGTTCACGGCCGTTGGAGAATATGAAGCCCGACCGCCGGGAAGGCTCTCTTATAGGAAGCCCGACCGTGAGGAAGGGCTTGGGGGCGGCGCATGCTGAAGCAGTCCAGTGACTTACCCGCGTCACGACCCGCCTCATTTTGCGAAACCCTGCCGATGGTTCTCCGTCGTCCAGACTGACGCAGTGAACGCCTGAACTCCCCGCACGGACACCCGCCGCGAAGCCCTCCCTGACGGTCGGGCTTCCTATCCGCGCCGCATAAGAAGCCCGACCGTAAGGAAGGGCTTGGGGGCGGCCCGTAGCTTGGCAGGCCTGAGCATCACCTGCGTCAATGGGGTCATCATCACTCAACGATTGTCCATCGTGACGCATTCGATCGCGGGTGGACGGGGGTCCACACCCGCATCCAAGCCCTCCCTTATGGTCGGGCTTCCTATACGAACCAAGCCCTCCCTGACGGTCGGGCTACTTATGGTGGCCGGGGGAATACGCTTGTTGACCACAACATGGCCACGCGACGATCACATCCTCGATGGACGCTCGCTCGACGGATTGCCGGGATTGCGATTCGGGCCGTGAGCCTCGCGCTGGCGCTGGCCGTGGCGGCGCTGTGGCTTCGCAGTTTTCAGACGCAGCACTGGGTTCAGTGGTCGCGGTCAGTCGTTCGCGATGTAGGCCAGGCGCACGAGTTGAAGCGAGAGGCTGTTGAAGTCAAGCGGCTTGCGTTCAACACGCGGGGGGTTGTTTCGTTCGGATACTCGCGGTTGGCGTCGGTCGATGAACACGACGGCACGGAACGCGGAACCGTGCGGACTTCCCGATTCGACATGGGCGTGATCGCCGACCATCGCCCGACTTCGGCCACGTCGTACTACAACTCCTGGACATCCTGGCGCATGCGTGGTTTCGGGTTTCGCAGGCACGATGGCGCCGCCCCTCGCACACCGCACCGCTCGCCCATCCAGATCACGACGCTCAACATCAGCGCCCCGCACTGGTTCATCATCCTGTGCGTCGGCTCGCCGTGGCTGTTCGCGGCGCCGGGGATCATTCGCCGTGGCCGCGTTCGCCGGCGCTTGCGGCGTGGGCGATGCGTCAAGTGCGGCTACGACCGCGCGGGCCTTGCGAAGGATGCGGCGTGTCCGGAGTGTGGGGCTTCATGCGGACCTGAGGCCAGCAGGCGAAAGGCAGAATCGGTTATGATCGAGCATTCACCCCCCTCAGCGTGATGTAGGAGACCACCATGCGATCCGGCTCTGGAAAGCGATTCAAGCGATGCCGAGTCTGCGGACGATGGCTGGCGCTGGGATTGAGCGCGATCCTGATTGTCGCGATCACGGGGCTGTGGGTACGAAGCCACTTACGGACCGACTCGTGGCAATGGCGGCACACCGATCCGATCGATGATTCGATCGAGCCATTCCGGGACGTCATGTGGCATGTGGAGCAGCGGCAAGGCGGTATTCACATCGTCGGAGCGGACATTCAGGCTGCGTCGCGAGAGCGGACAAGCCATCCGACGAGCAAGTCGCAGGATCTTGAGGATGCGGTGAACAGGTTACAGAGGCAATTGCACGTACTGACCAATGATCTGGCGTTGCTACGCGTTCAAGAACAAAGGACGAGGCTCGTGTCGCGAGGATGGCTCTCTCTCATGAGTAATTTCAGATTCCAGTACTCCAAAACGAATGATCAACGGTTCATGCGTGTCGATTGCCCACACTGGTTTCTGCTTCTCGCGGCGGGCGTCCCGTGGCTGTTCGCGACGCCGGGGATCATTCGCCGTGGCCGCGTTCGCCGGCGCTTGCGGCGTGGGCGATGCGTCAAGTGCGGCTACGACCGCGCGGGCCTTGCGAAGGATGCGGCGTGTCCGGAGTGTGGGGCGGTTTGAGCGATGTTCGATACGCGATTCGCGTCCGCCAACGCAAGATTTCAAATAGGAAGCCCGACCGTGAGGGAGGGCTTGGCGGCGGGTGCGGATCGCTGCATAGAACCGATCAACTGCGTCACGTTTCGTGGCCGCGGGTGACGACGGAGAACCAAACTAATGAACAAGCGATTGCCCGCCGCCAAGCCCTCCCTCACGGTCGGGCTTCCTATAGGAGACAATCCCTCCCTGACGGTCGGGCTTCATGTGCATCACCGCGCCTCATCCCCCAGCGCCTCCCTCACCCGCTTCACCGCGTGATGCAGCCGTGACTTGACCGTCCCCGCGGGCACGTTCAGCGCGAGGGCGACCTCTTCCACGCTCATCTCATCAACGATTCGCATGATGAGCACTTCGCGGTGGGCATCATCGAGCGACGCCACGGCCGTGGCCACCTCGTCGCGCATTCCGGTTCGCGTGAGTTCAATAACGGTCGGGGCGAGGATTCCGGCGGGGAAGTCGCCGGCGGCCATGGCGGGCGGCGCTTCGCGTCGGTGCCTTTTCGCGGCCGTGATCGCGGAACTTCTGATCGCGGGATACAGAAACGTGCGGAATCGGCACGTCAGCCGCAGGCCTGGCGTCTTGCGAATGACATACAGGAACGCCTCCTGCATCGCATCGAGCGCGAGCGCCTCATCGCGCGTAAACCGCCGTGCCACGCTGACGGCCCACGCCTTATGCCGATGATACAGCGCGTCGAATGCGGCTTCGCCCGCCGGTCCACCGGCATTGATCGCCGCGATCAGCGCTTCATCGGGTCTCGTGTCGGCGTCGGACATGACTCGCCGGAGCGTAGGTGGGTCGCGAACTGATCGCCGTGCGTGCGGCGAAGATCCGAAGGAACCGAACCCCTGTGGCACACGGCGCGGCGGCGCGGATATCCTCGGTCTGCTGCACGTCAACTCTCGGCCACACACCATGCGCATTCTCATCTTCATCGAATATGTGATCGTCGGGCACTGGCGTCGCGATGCCTGGTCGGTGGCGGTGGCGCGCGGGCTGGCCGGGATGGGGCATGAGGTGATCGTCGCGTGCGATGGTGCGCATGATCTCACGGCGTTTTCGCCCGCCGAGGTCATCGCGCGCAAGCCCCTGCGCACGCGCTTCGGCGGACAGCCCATCCGCTTTCAAGCGTGGGCCGAACAGATCCGCGAATCCACGCCGCACGATGTCTCGCTCTCGCTCACGCCGCTGGTGCCCGCGGCCGTCACGCTCACGGCCATCGACAACGCGCTGGGACGATTCAGCGTGATTCTGCGCATGCGCAATCCGTTCTCGATGGTGCTTGAGTATCTGCACGAGCCGCTGCTGCCGCTGGTGGCGATCGCGGAGCGGCGCGTCGTGCGATCGCCGCTGATTCGCCATCGCCTCGTACTCGCCGGCGCGCCGGTGGGGACGCGAGTCGGTGATGATATTTCCATCGGCATGGCCAGCACGCAGGAACCGATGTCTGCCGAAGATCGCGAGTCGCTTCGCACGGCCGTGCGAACCGCGCTCGGCATCGACCCCGAGGCGTGCGTGTTGTTGACGTCGGCGATGCATCCGTTTCGCGGCGGGGCATCGGCGATGGTGGAGGGTTTCGCGGCGGCGCAAAGCCGCGCGGCCGCGCCGATGGGCAGTGAAGCGTCGATCTCGTCGCGTGTCGTGCCGCCCGTGCTGCTGGTGGCGGGGCGATACAACGTGGCGTTTCACAGCGCGGCCGTGAAGGCCGGATGCGTGGATCGCGTGAAGTTCCTCGGCGGGACATCGCGGATGGATGCGGCGCTGGCGGCGGCGGATGCGGCGATCGTGCCCGCGCCTGTGCGCCTGCTCACGGGCACGGGGCGCTTCATCGCCGACGCGGTGCGCGTGGGTCTGCCGGTGGTGGCGTCGCCGGGCGCGCCGGGAGTCGCGCTGCTCACTCGCGCCGCATCGGGCGTACTCGCACCGGGCATCGTCGTCGATGAGAACTCTCCATCGGCATGGCGCACGGCCATCGAGATGATCCTGGATTCCGGCGTGCGCACGCGTCACACCGCGGCCGCACGCGATGTGTCGCCGAAACTCGCCATGCCATCGCTGCTGGCGCGGCTGGAGCGTGTGTTGGCGGAGCGGGCGCGGTAGGGCGCTGGTTTGTGTCGTGGAGAAGTCTGTTGGTGGAGGGTGAGAGTCGGAGCGTGGGTGCAGGCGAGACGCCCGCACCACCGGGTTCGCACCACCGGCTTGGCGCTAGATTCATTCACGACCCCGGCAGATATTTGTCGATCCAGTCATCCTGCTTGAGGACCATGGCGCGGCTGCGTCGGGCGCGGGCCTCAGCGCTGCGCTGGGCGTGGCGGAGCATTGCGAGCATCGGCGGCGTGGCGTGGCCCACTTCGCCGCGCATCGTCCGCATCGCCGAACCCGCAAGTCGCCGCGCATACAGCCGAAGCAACTCATCCTCCAGCGAGACGAACACCTGCGATGATCCCGGATCGCCCTGTCGCCCGGCACGGCCGATGAACTGGCGATCAATCCGCTTGGCCGTGTGCATCTCCGTCAAAATCACATGCAATCCACCCGCCGCGCGCGAGGCTTCATCGAGCACGATGTCCGTCCCGCGCCCGGCCATGTTTGTCGCGACGGTGATGGCGGCCTCTCGCGTGTCGGTTCGCCCATGGCCCGCATCCGCGATCATCGTCGCTTCCTCTTTATCGAAGTTGGCGTTGAGCACGCGATGATCGAGGCCGCGCGCGTGCAGCCGCTGGCTCAGATGTTCAGACGCTTCGATCGAGCGTGTGCCGACCAGGACGGGGCGTCCCTTGGCGTGCAGGTCCGCGATCGACTGCGCGATCGCGTTCCACTTCGCCTCGGCCGTCTTGAACACCAATGTCGGCCAGCGCTCGCGGATGACGGGTTTGTTCGTCGGGATGATCGTCACGGGGCGCGAATAGACCTGCTCGATTTCCTTCGTCGCGTCCGCGGCCGTGCCCGTCATGCCGCACAGGAACGAATAACTGCGGAAAAACCGCTGAAAACTCATTCGTGCGAGGGTCTCGCGATCGGCGGTGACTTCGAGTCCCTCCTTCGCTTCCACGGCCTGATGCAGGCCGTGCTCCCACGAGCGATCGGGAAGGAATCGACCTGTGTATTCATCGACGATGACGACTTGCCCATCGACGATCTCATACTGGTGGCCGCGCAGATAACAGTGTCGCGCGACGAGGGCCTGACGCACGAGTTCCTCAGCGCGGCGCTTGGCACGGAAGATCGGTTCAGAGATCTCGGCGAAGTATTGCCCACACCGATGCTCGCCGCGACGACGCAACTCCGCCTTGCGGCGAAGGTGATCGATCGTGTAGTCCGGGCCTTCATCGAGTTTCGCGGCGATCGCGGCCGCGTGCGAATATGCCGAGGCCATGTCATCCTCGCGGCGCGATCGCGCGATAATCAGCGGCACGACGCCTTCATCAATGAGCACGGCGTCAGCCTCGTCAACCATCGCTGCGCGAAGCCCGGGCACCATCGGGCCCATCATCCCATCGCCCATGAGTCCTTGTCGTCCGGCCCACGCGCTGCCGACGGGGCCGAGGCGAATCTGATCGCGCAGCCAGTCGGCCGTGATCTGCTTGGGCGTGCCATAGATGATGGATCGCGCGTAGATGCCGAAGCGTTCGCCGGGTGGTTGTTCCTGTTGGATGGCGCCGACGCTGACGCCGCAGCGCTTATAGATCGCCGCGCGGCTCTCGGCGTCGCGCCGCGCGAGATAATCGTTCACGGTGAACACATGCACATGCCGATGCCGCCATGCCATCAGCGGCGCGATGATCGAACCCGTCAGCGTCTTGCCCTCGCCGGTGACCATCTCGATCACGCGGCCGTGGAAAAGCGCGAGCGCCCCCATGAGTTGCACGACAAACGGCTCTTCGCCTGTCTCGCGCCGTGCGACCTCGCGCGTCAGCGACAGCGCCCGCCGCACGCCCGCGTCATCCTGCCTCCCCCGCACGAAGACTTCGCGCACATCACGCAGCGCTTCATCAAGCACCGCGTCGCTATACCCGCGCACTTCCTTCGACACGGCGTCGATCCGATGCGCCTGCGACGCCAGCCACGGGCGAACGTGCTTGAGACCCCGCGCCCGCGTGATGCCGCGATTAACCAGCCCATCAAGGCCCTGCGCAACCTCCGGGCGTAGCCGTCGCCCGCGCACGGACTCGAACAGCGCGTGATATTTCGTCAGCGCCTGGGTCACACGTTGATCCGTCCCTGGATGAGTTTGTGCAGTCGATCGATCCACTGCACCATGAGCGGCTTGTCGGGGAGCGTGAAACGAAGCGAAACTCGCTCGCCCGGCAGGCCGATGTCCGGCGCATCCGTCCCATCGGGCGTCGTGAAGGAATGAACGTAGAGCGTGAATCGCGTATCGCGCGAGAGCGTGCCCTCGCGATCGCGCGGATCGGTTTCGATCGTGCCGCCGCCGGAAAAGCCCAGCGCCGCGTGCGGCAGATACTTGTGCCCGCCCTTGATGAGTTCATACCGCCCGCCGCGGACGATCTCGGCGATGTTGGACATCGCCCGAAGTTCCATGGTCACGTTCACGCCGGCCTCTTCCATTTCATTGATCGGCAGGGCCTGGGCGGTGGAGAGGCTGGCCGTGACGCGAACCTGATCGGTGTTCACGATCTCGCAGATCGCCTGGCCGCGCTGCACATACGCCCCGACAAGCCGCTCCAGCGACGGGCCGACGACGATCCCCGCGTGCGGCGCGCGAACCGTCAGACGCGAACGCTGATCGTCGAAGAAGTCCATCTGTCCCCGCACGGCCGCGATGCGCTCGCGCACGATCTCGGCCCCCAGGGCGCTTCGCGCGACCATGTCGCGCTCGATCGCCTCAAGTTCCGCGATCTGCGCCTCGAGCATGATGATCTGCGCTTCGAGTTCGGGGCTGCGCGCGATCAGGAGCGCCTGATCCTTCTCCACATGCTGCCCCGGCTTGACGAGCGCTTCTTCAATGAAGCCTGTCGTGCCGAAGAACACACCCTGCCGCTGTGTGCTCTCCACCACGCCTGACGCCCGCCGATGATCCGGCGCGGGAATCACGCCCAGACCCACGAACAACAGCACGGCCGTCACCAGCGTGATGCCGATCGTCTTCACGCGATGGTCCGAAAGTTTCGGACTCGCGGCCAGCCAGTGCGTGAACTTGCCCAGCGGCAGGATGAACCAGACCGCGGCCGTCCAGATCGCCAGAATCAGCCCGATCGCGAACAACTTGCCCATGACATACAGCGTGATCGAGAAGAACAGGAAGATGCGATAGGCCATGGCGAGAATGCCGTAGACAACGAGAATCTCGCGTTCGCCGGGCTGGGTCGAGGCGGGCTTGGCATCGGGCAGGCGATAGATGTACTTCTGCCAGAGGTATTGCAGTTGCTTGGTGCTGCGCTGCATGAGGTTGGGCACTTCAAGCAGGTCGCTGAGGATGTAGTACCCGTCGAAGCGCATCAGCGGGTTGGCGTTGAAGAGGATCGTCGAGATGCTGGCTGTGAACATCGCGTTATAGGCGAGTTGATGAAAGAGCGAACCCGAGGCCGTGTTGAGCCACGCGAACGCCGCCAGCGACGCGATGAACAGTTCAAAGATCATGCCGCCAGCGCCGACGGAGATGCGTTTCCACTTGCTCGGCAGCGTCCAGCACGAACTGACATCCACATACGGCGCGGGAAACAAGACGAGCAGCATGAAGCCCATCTCGGGTACCTGTCCGCCGAAGCGCTTGCAGATCACGCCGTGGCCCAATTCGTGGATCGCCTTGGTCACGATGAACACCACGCCCAGCAGCCACCAGTTGCTCGGCGCGATGGCGGATTCAAACTGCGAGAAGAGCGCGTCGGTGTGCCCGGCCAGGGCGATCAGCGCCGCGATGACGAGGCCCAGCCAGGCCAGGAACCCCCAACGATTCAGCAGCGGCCGAAGAATCGGCTCAACCCATGTCAACAGGCGATCCGGATTAAACACCGGAATGCGCAGGTACATGATGCCGATGGCCTGTTGCGTGATGCGCTTGCGCACGCGCTCGCGCCCGCGACGGAGCAGTTGTTCCGCCTCGGGCGAGGCGTCGGCCGACAGCAGGTTGGAGTTGTACAACTGCCCGACGAGTTCGACGACCTCGCCCTGCGTGGGCGCATCGTCGCCGTGCTGCCCAAGCGTGGCCTCCCAGATCTCTTCGATGGTCCGCTGCCCGTCCAACATGCAGACGAACTCATGCGCGATCGGGCTGAGGCGATAAAACTGGTTCGAGGTCGGATCATGCACGACATGCCAGCGACGACCGCGATAGTGCTGCCGCGTGATCTGCACATGCGGGCGCAGCCGCGGCTTCATCGCGCGAATCCGATGAAACATCGGAGAAAATGTCGGTCGTTCAGCGGCCATCAATGCTCCAGCACGGCTCCACAAACCTCAACAAGCAAACGTCAACACCAACATCTGAAATCTCAAATCCCAATCTGAAATCTCAAATCTCAAATCTCAGTACGCACCACCCAACTCTCCGCACTCACAACTCAGCACCCAGCACCCAGCACTCCGCACCCAGCACCCAGCACCCAGCACTCAGCACTCAGCACCCAGCACCCAGCACCCCCCTCCCCATCACCACCACAACCACAGCCGCAGCGTGTCGATGATCCTGCGCGAACCGATCTGCATCAGCGTTCGTTCGCCCGTGTCGAACTTGGCGATGCCTTCGCTCCCCGGACGGATGCCCTTGGCCAGCAGTTCGCCCACGCCCACATCCAGCGCCGCGTGAACCTCGAACGCATTCTGTCCTTCTTCCGCCTGCGCCAGCGGCACGATTCGCTCGACCTTCAACGGCCACTTCACGCCGGGAAACGCCTTTGTCGCGATCTGACCCGACGCCCCGACCTGCACAAGCCCGATGTCGTTATCGCGAACTTTCGCCACCGCCACCATCGTGTCCAACTGCGCGATGTGAAACAACGGATCGCCCAGCGACACGGCCGAGCCGATGCGATCGTGCAGATCGCCCGTGATGATCGTGCCCGCGACGGGCGCTTTGATGACGGACTCGCGAATGAAATACTCAAACAGATCGACCTTGGCCGACGCCTGCGCCGCGCGGAAGCCCGCCTGCTCCGCTTCGGTCAGTTTGCCTTGCTTGAAATTGGCGTCGCGTTCGGCCAGCGCCTGGCTCACCTGCCCGCGCGCCTCGATCGCCTGCAACTGAAACTCCGTCGAATCGAGTTCCAGCAGCACATCACCCGCCTGCACAACCGCGCCGGGATGAATGCCCTCGGGCACATGCTTGATCACGCCCTTGAACGGCGCAGCAATCCGACGCTCTTCCACCGGCTGAAGTTCAACCGGCGCTTCGACGCGATACGGGAACGGCCAGACCGACGCGAACACCAGAAACGCAAACACCGCGATCCCCGCCAGTTTCCACGCCGTGTGCTTCGGACCAACCGCCCACGCCCCGGCCTTGAGCGTGCTGTGCCACGCGCGAACAGGGAGCGCGCGATCATCGCTGCGACGAAGCGACAGCACCGGCGCTACCAGGTCCATCGTCGATTGCAGCAGTTCCACGGCCGCGGGATCAATCACACCCGTGGACGACAACTCGACCGTCAGCACACCGACGACCTTGTCATCGACGCGCAGCGGCACGGACGCGATCTTGAGTTGCGCATCGCGCGATGCAAGTTCGCGGTGCGCGTGAATGATCGCCTGCGACAGCAGCATGTCCCCATCGGACTGCGGCGCGGGATACAACACCGCCTGTTCCTGATCGAGACACTCATCCATCGCCGCTTCGATCTTCTGCGCCATGGCCATGCGGCGGTCGAGATGTTCGGTGTCGCTCAGCGCGACAAGTCGCACCGCGCCCGAACTCCCCACGCCCTTGACCCAGCCAAGGCCCACGCGGTCAAAGTGCATGTGCCGTGCAAGATCGTTGACCAACTGAAACGCCGCGCCTTTGAAGCCCTTGGCGCTGTTGACGGCCGCCACGAGTCGTCCCGCCAAATCCAGCGCTGCGCTCGCGCTTCGCAGCCGCTTGAGTTGCTGCCTCGCGCCGTGCGCCCGCGCATACCCCGCGATCACTTCCACCAGCGCCAGCGTCGTTTGCAACGCCTGCTGCGAGCGAGGTTCGAGCACCAGCGTCACGACCGTTCGCGGTTGCACGCCGCTGGCCTGGTCCCCGGCCGTGCCGAACATCACCGGCACGCCCACGACATAGCCGCGCCCCCGGGCGCCGTCATAAAACGGATCGTCCTTGTCAAGTCCGAACACGCGAAGGTGCCCGCTTTCGCCCGCCGCACGCGCCGCCGAACGAACTTCAGTGGCCTCTTGAAGTTCAGGCGGTCCGCTCTGAGCGCCTTCCTGCGGCCAGATGAACGGCACTTTCGGCTCGGCGTGTTCGCCGCCCGACTCGGCCGCCGCAGGAAGAATCATCAGCGCCGCCTGACGCGCAGCGCTCACCTGCCCGAGCACGGCCACGAGTTTCGCCATGAACGACGCATCATCGGGGGCCGCGCCACTGAGTTCATCTACGACGCGATGCCATCCCGGCGCTTTGAGTTTGGACAAGTCGATCACCGCGCATCACTCCCTTCAACTCGCGCCAACTCTCCAACCGCGCTGGGGCGGGCGTCCCGCATGCTTCCTTTCAGATCCCCGGTGGGGCGGGCGTCCCGCCCGCCACTTGCCATCCGCGCCACCCACTCACCCTCCGGCGGCGTGAAACGCACCCACGACAACACACCCGCCGGGCGTCCATCCGGATTGGAAACTTCAACCTTCACGCGGAGTTGCTGCGTGGGCGCATCGGCGACGGGACTGACTTCGGTCACTTCGCCCACGAGTACGTTCGGCTCGCCCGCCAGATTCATCACCACCCACGCCTTGTCGCCGGGTTTGAGGCCCAGCGAGAGCACCTCGCGAGTCGGCGCGGGAACCATGAGTTTGAGTCGATCAATGTCCACCACGCGGATCACCGGCTGCGAATCCCCCATCGCGTGCCCCACGCTCACATCAACACTCTGCACGATGCCGTCGAACGGCGCAAGCAGCCGATATCGCTCCAGTTCGGCCTCGAATCGTTCAACGCCGATGCGCTGCTCCTCCAGACGCATCTTCGCCGCCTCCAGCGTGATCCGCGAGTTCTCCAACGCGTTCTTCGCGCGATCAAACTCCTGCTGGCTGCCACCTCCGTCGACGCGCACACGCTCGATCGCCCGGAACTCGATCTCCGCCAACTCCAGCGCGTTCTCCGCCGCGCGAACTTCCCATTCATTCTCCGCGCGAAGTTTCTGGAACTTCAGCGCCGCCACGGCCTCGCCATCGCGCGCACGCACCAACAGGTCGCCTGCCTTTACGCGGTCCCCCCCCTTGACCAGAATCTCGCGAACCTCCGTCGGGAACGCGAATCCCATCACCGCATCCTGCGCCGGATCCGCATACACCCGATAGCCGCCGAAACTCCGCGCCCACTCAGGATCGCCGCGCAGCAGCAGCGGCTCGGACGCCCCGGGTTGCGTGCCAACACCCGCCCCGATCACACCCCACGCCGCGAATAACCCGGCCGCAACCGTCAGACAGACAACGCTTCGCATGGTCATGCCCCAAGTATAAGGTTCGGGCCTCGGCCGCCCGGCCAGCCGGCTCGGACCGGCCACACGGGCCTACCCAAGCCAAGGATATCGCGGGGTACTTCGCCCGGCTCACCCGCCATCCACATCCCCACGCCGTACACCATACGCAGCCCATCGGGACTTGGCTGCATCACAACCACCCCATTGAGGTTCACTCGCACACGCCAACACGACTACAGACGCCGTTGCCTCGCCAGATCCGGCATGGCCCAGCCAAAAAAGACGGCCGGGCCAAAGGCACCGACCGTCCGGAGGGGAGAAACTTGTTCAGCCGTCCGGGCACGCGATACCTTCTGCGCCCCCGCACGATCCGCTAGCGTAACGACAACATGCCCCCTGCGTCAAGTCCTCTCCATGATTCACGCTCCGTTTCTCCTCGCTACCATTGCGTCCCAACGTGCGGCCCGGTAATGTGCCGTGTCGTCAAACGCCCCGGTCGGGCCTGATTCCGGCCGGGTCATCGCGGATCCTCTCATCCCCTTCACGGATGCATCCATGGCCTCTCCCACCGATCGCGTGTACTCGCAAACCCATGAATGGCACAAGGTTGAGGGTGATCTCGTCACGCTCGGCCTGACGCGCTTCGCCGTCGATGCCCTCACCGATGTCACCTTCGCCCAGATGAAGTCGCCCGGAACGCCCGTCAAACCAGGCGATGTCGTCGGCGAAGTCGAGTCGGTCAAGACCACCAGCGACGTCTACTCCCTCGTCGGCGGCCAGATCGCCGAGGTCAACACGGCCGTCGCAGAAGACCCCAGCCTCATCAACTCCGACCCCTACGGCCGGGGCTGGCTCGTCAAGATCCGCGCCACGGACACCACGCGCCTGAGCGAAGCGAAGTCCGCGGCCGCGTATGACGCGGACCATCCGGGGTGAGCCGGTGGCCGTGCGGTGGTTTGTTGGATCCGGTGGTGCAGAAGTCTCACATACATCGTTGTGAGCGCGCCTCGCACGACGACGGAAATACCATGATCCAAGCAATCATGATGGCACGACGAGGGGCGATCTTGATGCGACGTCGCCAAGAACATAGTTGACATCGAAGCAGTGACTCGCGGGGTCTGGATAAGCGTATTCACCAGCACGGACGCCGACAGGCCGGCCGTCGGTTCGGCTGGGGTGGTGCCGGGCGGGTGGAGCGCGGGGTCGGTGGCCGCGCGTGCGACGCGGGGGCGTGGTTAAGGATCGGTGATCGACCCCGCGCGGATGGCGAAGCGGAGGATGATGAACTCGGCTGGGCGCAGGGGGGCGAAGCCGACTTCGATGTTGACGTGACCGCGATCAATGTCGACCTGGGTGGTGGTGTCGAGGCCACAGCGAACAAAGTAGGCGTGCTGGGGCCGAGTGCCTTGCAGCGCGCCGGCGAGGAAGAGTTGATGCACGAACGTCTCGACGCTGAGTCGGAGGCGGTTCCACAGTGGTGGGTCGTTGGGCTCGAAGACGGCCCACGTCGTGCTTTCGTGGATCGAGTTCTGGATGAAGTTGGCGAGGCGGCGGACGGGCGCGTACTTCCAGTCGGATTCGGTGGCGGCGGTGCGCGCGCCCCAGATCAGGACGCCGCGCGCGGGGAACTCGCGGATCGTGTTGATGCCGGATTCGTTCAAGGTGGATTGATCGTGGTCGGTGATGGGGATGGCGGGAGCGGTGATGCCCTTGAGGTTGGCCTCGTTGCCGGCCGGGGCGTTCCAGACGCCGCGGGTGGAGTCGATGCGTGCGAAGACTCCGGCGACGGTGCCGCAAGGGGGGCAGGGGTGCGGCACACCCTGCTTGGCGGCACTCGGGGCGATGAGGCGCGGGAAGTAGATGGCGGCGAATGCGCTGCGGCGGATGGGTGGGGCGTCACGCCAGAGCATCGCGGCGGTGGGGGCGTCTGTCCAGGCGTGGGGCGGATCGACGAGGAGCATGGCGCGGCGTCGCTCGCACAGGTCGAGCGCGGCTGCGAGGACGCCGGGGGGCAGGTCGGCGTTCCAAGATCGGGGGAGGACGCAGAGGAGGTTGAAGGGCGTGTTCTCGAGGGTGGTGAGGCCTCGGCGGCGGCGCTTGCGGCGGGAACCAGAGCTCGACCCTCCAAAGTAGTCGTAAGCGGCGAGGGACTCGCCCGAGGACCGGGTGACCCGCACGATGATCGCGAAAGTTCCGCCGTTGGTAAAAAAGTGGTGGACGGCGGTGGAGAGCGGGTGGGTGTTGGATCGCGGGCCGAAAGAGGATTGGAACTCGGACCAGGAGCGGATGAGGGTGGGGAAGTTGGCGCGGCCGCGACGGGTGGGGCCGACGAAAGCGGTTGTGGAGGTGGGGACGCCGGTGATGGTGTGGATGGCTGGTGAGAATTCTTCGAGGTAGACGCCGGAGTCGTTGGGTGTGGGGCGGCTGGACATAGGTGGAGCGTACACCGAGCGGGAGGGATGACTGTGGCTTCGTGAGGGGCTATCGCGCGCCGCGGCTGCAGGTGCGCAGCACAGGTCCGCTGGGGACTGTGGGCAGCCTGAATCAGTCCACCATCTGGCTTGAGAGGCGACGGTGGCCGCGCAAGGGCGCGGTCGCATTGAGATGGGCCTCCGTCGTGCCAGAGAGATCGGTCCTCTGCTCTTGCATGCTTGCTACGTGGAGTGGAATGTCATGGTGATACTACCTCGCAACCGACGGCCGCAGCACCATGATCGAAGCGATCATGGTGGTACGACGCGATGTCATCTTGAGACCGTCACGCCGAACCGACGATGTGGTCGTCATGGACGATGCCACAGCGTTGTTCGCTACGATCATCCCGCTTGAATGCGCCCAATCCACCCACCGTCTTCGTGACCGGCGCGACCGGCTACATCGGCGGACGATTGGCCCCGCGCCTGGTCGAGCGGGGGTATCGCGTGCGGTGTCTGGCGCGGAGCGCGGCCAAACTGCGGGCTCGTCCGTGGGCCGAGTCCTTGCACGAACGCGTTGAGATCGTCGAAGGTGACGCCGCCGATGAAGCCCTCCTCGAATCGGCCATGCGCGGGTGCACCGCGGCGTACTACCTGGTGCACTCGATGGATGCGGCCGGGCCGGAGTATCGACAGCGGGATCGCACCCTCGCCGAAAGTTTCGGACGAGCGGCCGCGCGGGCGGGTGTCGGACGGATCATCTATCTCGGTGGACTGGGCGAGACGGGCGCCGGACTCAGCGAGCATCTCTCATCCAGGCGCGAAGTCGAGGCGGCGCTGCGACGCGGCGGGTCTGACGGCGGCGCAGTCCCCGTGACCGTGCTCCGTGCGGCCATGATCATCGGCTCCGGCTCGGCTTCGTTCGAGATCCTTCGATACCTCGTCGAGCGACTCCCGATCATGATCACGCCTCGCTGGGTCCACACCGAGTCTCAGCCGATCGCCGTGCGCGATGTGCTTCACTACCTGATCGCGGCCCTCGAGACGCCGGCGACAATCGGCCGGACCCTGGACATCGGCGGGCCCGAGGTGCGGTCGTATTCGGAAGTCATGCAAGAGATGGCCGCGGCGCTGCACCTGCGCCGGCGGCTGGTGATTCCTGTTCCAGTATTGACGCCACGTCTGAGTTCGCTGTGGATTCATCTCGTGACGCCGCTGCATGCCAGCATCGCACGGCCGTTGGCCGAGGGGCTCAAGAACCGCGTGGTGTGCCGCGACGATGAGGCTGAACGACTCATGCCCCACCCGGCCGGAAGCGCACGTCTGACCATCCGTCAGGCGATGGATGCCGCGCTGGTGAGGATGAATGATGGCGCGGTGGAGACAGCGTGGTCGGATGCGGGCGTGATGCCGGGCGACCCTTCATGGGCGGGCGGGACGGAGTTCGTCGATCGCCGCGAGGTGACCACGCCTTCAACGCCCGATGCCGTCTGGTCGGCTGTCTGTTCGCTCGGCGGAGCGCGCGGGTACTACGCCGTGGGTTGGGTATGGCGGCTGCGGGGGATCATGGACCGGTTCGTGGGCGGGCCGGGTCTAAGGCGAGGCCGTAGGAGCGCGGGCGATCTGCGCCTGGGCGATGCGTTGGACTTCTGGCGCGTCACGGCGATTGAACCGCCACGGCTGCTGGTGCTGACCGCCGAGATGAAACTCCCCGGCGTGGCCACGTTGGGTTTCGAGGTGGAACCCGCGCCGACCGGCAGCGACACACGGCTGGTCATGACGGCACGGTTCCGCCCGCGCGGGCTGCTCGGGATCGCGTACTGGTACGCAGTACTCCCGCTGCACGGCATCGTCTTCCGCGGGATGATGAAGGGACTGGTGCGGGCCGCCGAGCGAGAGAGGGCGGTAGCGCCGGCCTGATCTCACTCGTTCTCCGCACAGAACCCCTCGCCGGTAATCTTGTTTAAGGCCACTTGACGTTGTGATTCGCGAAAGTCCATTGAACGCATGCCGCGCGAAGCACCATGATCGAAGCGATCATGGTGGCACGATGGAATGCAGTCTTGATGCCAACCCGCCGCTTCACTAGCATCCACCCCACTCCCCCCCTGATCGGCCGCGCAAGCATTGAGAACCACGCATGACCACAACGCCCAACTCTCCTACGACCTGCCCGCGACTCCTCAAACCTCTCGCGTTGGGCACTCTGTCGCTGCCCAACCGAGTCGTCATGGCGCCGCTCACACGCATGCGCGCGGCACCGGGCGCAGTGCCCACCCGCCTGATGGCCCTTTATTACGCGCAGCGCGCCTGCGCTGGACTCATCGTGTCCGAAGCCACGCAGATCGAACAGCGCGGCCAAGGCTACCCCGGCACGCCCGGCATCTTCACCGACGAACAGACCGAGGGATGGACGCACATCACTCGCGCTGTGCACGCCGCCGGTGGCCGCATCTTCCTCCAACTCTGGCATGTCGGCCGCATTTCGCACTCCTCCTTCCAGCCCGGCGGCGGGCCACCCGTTGCGCCCTCGGCAATCGCCGCTCCGGGAAACGCCATGACCGCCGACTGGTCCGAGGCTCCGCGTCAGACCCCTCGCGCGCTGGACACAGCCGAGATCCACCCGATCGTCCGCGCCTATGCCGACGCAACGCGCCGCGCCCGGCTCGCTGGCTTCGACGGTGTCGAGGTGCATGGCGCCAACGGCTACCTCATCGACCAGTTCCTCCAGGACGCCACCAACAAGCGCACCGACGCCTACGGCGGCGGCGTGGACGGCCGCTCACGCTTTCTACTCGAAGTGGTCGATGCGGTTGCGCAGGCGTGGTCCCCCGACCGCGTCGGCGTTCGCCTTTCGCCATGGGGCACATTCAACGGCATGGGCGACAGTGATCCGCCGCGCCTCTACACCCACGTCGTCCGCGAACTCAGCCGCCGCAGAGTGGCGTATGTCCATCTCATCGAACCACGCGCAACCAACGCGGGAGACGACGACACCCAGACCGCAGGACTCCCGTCGGCACTCGCCGAGATTGGCGCAGCCTTCGACGGCCCTGTCATCTCCGCCGGCGGCTATACGCCGCTGACCGCGGAGGCAGCCGTCGCGAACGGCCGTGCAGCGGCGGTGGCGTTCGGACGATTGTTCATCTCCAACCCGGACCTGCCGATCCGCGTCGCTCTTGGCGCGCCGCTTGCCCCTTACGACCGCTCCACGTTCTACGGCGGCGACGCCCATGGCTACACCGACTATCCGGTCTTGGCCTCACCACCAGAGGCGCGGATGGATTGATCCCTTTCCAATCTGCGGTTCGCGATGCCGACTGGGTGGCGCTCAGAACCTCGTCCGGCGTGCCACGATGATCGGTCTCTGCTCTTGCATGCTTGCTGCGTGGATTGGAAAATCATCGTGATGCCACCTCGCCACCGACCGCCGAAGCACCATGATCGAAGCGATCATGGTGGCACGCATTGTCGCGATCTCGATGCTACCCCGCCTTCCATGAGTGCGCGGGGGGGGGTATTGGCAGCGACCATAGCGATCCCTTCACCTTGCGGTGGGATTGCGCTACAATGGAAAGTATGGTGACTTGGCGCTAGCCTGCCTGGTTGTCGCACCGCTCGTGCTACCAGCACTTACGGGGCCTTGGAGCCGGGGACGACCCGTTAGGGTGGCCCCAAGCGAGATTCACTGTCCGAGGCGGTCGGATCACCGGCCCACCATGCCCCCGCACCAACGGGGGCTTTTGGTTTACGGACAGACCGAGGGTGTGGCCCACACGGTCGCCCTATCTACCCTTGTCACAATCGGCTCCATTTCACGAACCAAAGCGGTTCGTCACAGAGTCTATCGGCCGTCCGATCGAAATCAAGTGCGATCGAGACACCTGGCGAGATACACCTTTGCCTCCACACTTCGGATTTACTTGACATCACCGAGATTGGTGGTAATATCTTGGCATGGACGACCAAGAAAAAGACAACGGCGGCGAGCGCGGCCCACGCAGCCCGGGCTATCCCGGGATTGACTTGGCGAGCGCGATAGATCGTGCGGCAGCGCTGAAGGCGTTTTCGCCAGCACGGAAACCCATTCCCGTGGACTCTGCCTTGGCACAGTGGAAGTATGCGCCCAAGAGTGGGGCCGGTCTGCAACAACTGGCTGCGCTCAAGAAGTATGGCCTTTTGGTGGATTCTGGCGCGAAAGACCGACGAGTGGTGACTCTTACGGATCGGGCATGGATCATCCTTACCGATCCTCGTCCAGATAGTCCGAAGAAAAAACAGGCGATCGCCGAGGCTGCTCTGTCGCCAAAGATCAACGCCGAAATCCGAGCTCGCTGGCCATACGGATTACCCGACGACACGACCATGTTGGTGTGGCTCGTTCAAGAGAAAAAGTTCAACGAGGATGCGGTGGCGCGATTCTTGAAGGACCTGCGGGCGACGTTTGAGTACGCCAAACTTGACTCTTTATCTGATCTCGGCACCAACGACGACGACTCAGAGGATGATGGTTCGGACGATGGTAGTGGCAGCAGCTCCGGCAACCCAGGCCCACGGCGTCTCCGAAAGGCAAAGGCGTTGGCCGAGGGCGTGAAAGAAGACGTGTTTACACTGGATTCAGGCGATCAAGTGGTCGTTCAGTGGCCAAGTTCGCTGACGGATCAGGATTGCACTGACATTGACGACTGGATCGAAATCGTAAAGCGGAAGATCCGCCGGGGCGTTGTCGCGCGAACGAACGACAGAGACCCGAACGAGCAGGACCAATAAGAGCATGGACGAGCTGGTCATTCGATGCTTGCGGCGTCCGGGTTCGTGGGTGTGTCTGCAGGATCATCGCATCAATATACGACGAACCCCCGGCAGGTGCAAGCCCTGTTGTGGCTCGGATTCCGGCTGGAATCCACCCGACGTTCACATCAACTTGCCGATCGTCCGTTCCAGGGCAATCCCTCGGCTTGGCGGGAACTTCTCGAGGCCCTCGGCTCGCAGGGCGGGGGCGGACTCGCGGAAGTAGCGGTCGAGTGCGGCCTGATCCGAGAACACATACCGGGCCTCGACGCGGATCGGCGCGGGCGGGTCCGTGATTCGCACGATCTCAGCCGAAACCGCTCCGGCCTTCACCACGGCCTGCACATGGCCATCCGCGAGCCAGCGGGTGTATTCCACGGCCGTGGCTTCGTCGGGGATCGTCGCGCGAACGGTATAGGCGATGCGTGTCATGCCGGTAGGATATGTGGTCTGGGCGATGTTCCAGCCCCGCCGGGCGGCAATACCGCGGCCACCCGGGCGTTTCACGTGAAGGATGGTGCCGGTGCCGCAACGCCCGCATGAAACTTCTTCGGAATCCGACGGGGAAGTGGCGGAGGTTCTGGCGGCGGCCGCCCGTGGAGACCCAGCGGCGTGGAATGACTTGATCGGGAGATACTCTCGTCGCGTGTTCGCAATGGCCAAGAGTCGATGCGCAAGCGTCGAACTCGCAGAAGAGGTGACACAATCGGTGTTCGTCACAGTCGCAAGCAAACTCGGGCATGGCGGATATACGGAGCAGGGCCGCTTCGAGTCGTGGCTCTTTCGGGTGGCGATGAACCGCATTCGCGACGAGATGCGGCGCAGATCGCGACAGGCCGTGCCGACCGATCCCGCGTCGCTCCCGCCGATTGTCGAGCGTGCGGGCGTTGAGCGTGCGGATGTGAAGGACCTTGATCGCCTGCGCGGGGCGATGTCGCAGTTGACGCCGGCGGATCGCGAAGTGATCGAACTTCGTCATCATGGACAGATGAGTTTCAAGGCCATGGCGGACTTGCTCAATGAACCCATCGGAACGTTGCTCGCCCGGCATCACCGGGCGCTTCGCAAACTCAAGGCGGCGATGGAAGGGGCCGAAATCGCCGAAGAGGTGGACGCATGAACACGACAGCCCATGATTCCGATCATCACGATGTGCCGCACGATGTCGCGGGCGTCAACGCCATGCTTGATCGCCTCGGCGCGGCGGAGCGTGCGGCCATGCCCGCGGGGCTTGCATCGCGTCTTGTTTCGTCCGCCGTGATGGCGAGCCGGACCGGCGATGGCGTGATCGCGCATGTCGCGGGCGGGCGGCGCGTGTCGCGCCTGCCATCGATGCAAAGTGCGCTGGCGATGGCCGCGAGTCTCCTGGTGATGGTGTCGGCCGTGTGGCTCGCGACGCTGAGTCGGCCGACGGCGGGGCCAACGTTCGACGCCACGGCCGGTCTTGAGGCCGATGTTGACTTGTTCCTTGCGGTGGCGTGGGAGGGTGATTCATTGCTGCAGCGTCAGATCGAATCGTTGCAGGCGGATGCGAGCATGGTCTCCGAGCGCCTGGATGTTGAGTGGGATTCGTGGTCGTTCGATCTGGAGTCGATGTGATGCGTGCGATGTGGCTGACATTGGTGGCGGCGACGATCGGCGCATCGCCGGCGTGGGCGCAGGACGAGGGCGTCCCCCCCCCTCCGCCGCCGGCGGCCGAGTCGCGCGAAGCGCGCCAGCCCGAGCGCGATGAGGCGATTCGCCGTGAACTTCGCGATCGCCTGGCGTGGACGGAACGTCAGCAGGCGCGGATCACTCGCGCGATGAAGATTCTCGAAGAGGGTGGCTCGCGCGAAGATCTGTTCGCGCTGCTGCGCGACATTCGCGAATCGGCCGAGCGAGCCGCCTTCAGGCCGGACGATGGCGCTGGGCGCCGCGGCCCGCGCGGCGAGACTGGCCCGCCCGGGCCTGACGGTGGTGGACCGGGACGGCCGGGTGATCCGCAGCCCGTCACGCTCACGCCCGAGCAGCGCGCGGAGATTCTCGCGCTGGTGAAGGAACACATGCCCGAGATGTATGCACGGCTCGAAAGCCTGCGCGAGAAGGATCCAGGCGCGGAGGATCGCATCGTGTCGCGATTCGCGCCGATGTTCCTCGATTTCCTCGAACTTAGAGAGGCGGATCCCATCGCCGCCGACCTGAAGATCCGCGAGTTTCAAACGGGCGCCGCCATCATGCGGGCCATCGGCGAAGTACGCGCCGCGAAGTTCGCCAAGGAACCGGATTCGGAACGACTGCGCACGGCCGTCGCCGACCTGCGCTCGCGCATCGTCGATCAGATCGAGATTCGCCTGGCGGTGCATGAACACGAGATCGCGACGATTCGTGAGCGTCTGGCGCGGGCCGAGCGAGAACTGGCGGAAGAGCGATCAAAGCGCGACACGCTGGTGGAAGAAAAGGTCGATCAGATTCTCCGTGATCTCGACCGCCGCGAACGGCGGGGGAGGCCGTGAGTCGTTGACGCACCGCGCGATCGCCTCGCGTTGCCACCCGGCCGCGGTTCGCTGCTTCCCTACCATCGTCCGTGCCTCTTCTTGCCGCGACGAACGTTGTGTATGCGATTGGCCATCGGGTCTTGCTCGATGGTGCGAGTCTGTCCATTGAGGCCGGGGAGCGCGTCGGGCTGGTCGGGCGAAACGGCACGGGCAAGTCCACGTTGATGCGGATTCTCGGCGGGATGTTGCCGCCGGACTCCGGGCAGGTCTCGCTGCAGCGCGGGCGTCGCGCGGGGTATCTCAGTCAGGAGCCGACGTTTTCTTCCGGCGAAACGCTCCGCGGCGAGGCCGAGGCCGCGTTCGCCGAACTTCATGCGCTGCATCGAAGGCTCGATGAGATTTACGAAGCGTTGGCCAAGCCTGAGAGCGCGGCCCCGAATGTGATGCAGCGACTGCTCGATGAACAATCGCGCGTCGAACGCGCCATGGAAGCCGCAGGCGGATACGCCGTCGGCCATCGCATCGACGAGACACTCCACGGCCTGGGCCTGACCGACGCGGAGTTCGCCGTGCCGGTCGATGGGCTCTCGGGCGGACAGCGTGCGCGACTGGCCTTGGCGAAACTTCTGCTTGAAGCGCCGGACCTGCTCATGCTTGACGAGCCGACGAATCACCTCGACATCACGGGTCGGCAGTGGCTCGAACGATTCCTCGCGGAAGAGTTCCGCGGCTCTGTGCTTATCGTCACGCACGATCGCGCGATGCTCGATCGCGTCGTCACGCGCATCGTCGAGATCGAAGATGCACGTCTGATCGATTATCCGGGCAACTACGCCGCGTTCATCGAACTTCGCGCCCGGCGTCGTCTCGCCATGCAGCGCGCGTATGACAAGCAGCAGACCAAATTCCGCAGCGAAGAGGCGTACATCCGGCGCTACAAGGCCGGGCAGCGCGCCAAACAGGCCCGCGGCCGTGAAACACGCCTCATTCGCGAGAAGGAAGAGTCATCGCTCGACATGCCGTCGGAACTGGCGGTGTTTGATCTGGAGTTGCCCAAGGCCCCGCGCACGGGTGAACTCGTCGTCGTGGTTCGCGGCGCGAGCAAGTCGTACGAGAACGCAGCGCATGACACGGGCGATGGGTCGAGCAGCGTGCAAGCATCATCCGACGGCTCGCGCCGACGCCTCTTTGAGAATCTGGATCTGACGATCGGGCGCGGCGAGCGGTGGGGGATCATCGGGCCAAACGGCTCGGGCAAGACGACGCTGGTTCGCGCGATGCTCGGCGAAGTTCCCCTCGACAGCGGCACGACGCGACTGGGATCGAACGTCATCGTCGGACACTTCCGACAGATTCACGACGACATCGAGCCTGACAAGCCGGTGTACCGATTCCTGCAGGATGCGATTCGCCGCGAGAACCCGGACCTGCTCATCAGCGAG
>CAZTPJ010000036.1:0-35261 GCA_964614515.1 uncultured Phycisphaeraceae bacterium
ACGATCGACTCGGCCATCGGCCACGTCGGCGCCATCGGCGTCCCCGGCGACATCACCCCCGATGTCGATATCTTCCATCTCAACAACCGTCTGCCCATTCAGCCCGGCACGAAGATTCGCCTGAACTTCCGACTCACAGGCGTCGGCGGCGACCTCGGCGCGCGGCTCAACCCCCTCCTCCCGGACCTCTCCGGCCAGGTGCAACTGGCCCTCTTCGAGACCACCAACTCCACCGGCATCGCCGACGGCACGATGGTCTTCGCACCGACCGAGTTCCGCCCCGCCGGCGGCCCGGCCAACACCACGCTTGCCAGTGACGGTTCCACGACCTACGGCTATGACGATGTGGGCGACTTCTTCATCGAGTTCGTCATGCCCGAACGCCTCACCGGCAGCGGCGCGGGAACCTTCGCCGTCTATGTCCAGGGCGTCTTCAACTCTGACTATCAACTCGAAGTCACCCAACTCGGCACGGGCCAGCGAGTCGCGGCCGTGCAGAACATCTTCATCGAGACCCGCGGCGGCAGCGTCGATTGGCTCGAGGTCAACCGCGAGACGCAGATCAATCCGTTCTCGACACGGCCGTTGGGCTTCACCGGCACAATCAACGGTCAGCCGGTGGATCAGTTCGTCCTCCAAGCCGTTGTGAACAACCTCATCGCGACATTCAATGCCGCGGGCGTCACGGTCAACATCTCGACCAACCCGGCCACGTTCGAGTTCCAGGACTTCTCGACCGTCTACCTCAGCACGTCCAACGATCCGCTGAACTTCTTCAGCGACTTCATCTTCGGGTACAGCCAGCGCAGCGACCCGTTCAACACAGACCGCAACGACGACGCGGTGGTCTTCGTGCCCACCTTTGCCACCCTCGGCTACACCCCCAGCGACACGGATGCGACGAATTTGGCCACGTCGATCACGGCCGCAATGGCCCGCCGCATCGGCGAACTCGTCGGCCTTCGAATCTCGTCCAACGCGGGCCCGGGCGGCACGGTCGATCCGATGGCCGCGAACTCGGTCTTCACCCTCCCGCTAGGCCAGGGCGGCGGCTACCGCTTCTCCGGCGCCTCACGGGCACTTTCCACCACCGTGGACTCCCTGTTCAATACCGATTTCTACCTCGGCAACCAACTTGGCCTGCAACTGTTGAATCAGAACGTGCAGTAATCCGAGCCGGGTGGCCCGCTCGCTTCGCGACGGGCATCTCCTCCCGGGTGGCCCGTTCGCTCCGCGACGGGCGTCAACCAAGCCCCTCCCCTCCGGGCCCGCGACTCTTCGGAGACGCGGGCCCATTTCACGTCCGGGCGGTCCCGCACCGGGTGGCCCGCCACTCCGCGGCGAGTCTTGGGTGGCCTGCCACTCTGTGGCAGGTTTCTTCGAGGTGCCTCGCTACTCCGTGGCGAGTCTTGGGTGGCCTGCCACTCCGTGGCCGGTTCATGCCGTGTAGCCCTGCCACCCCATGGCATGTTCCTCCGCCCGCAGGGCGCACGATCGTTGCCGGGGGCTTGCAGCCCCTGGAACTCCACCCAACTCCTGACTCCCTTCACGCCGAAGGCGTCGTCGTCAGCCGCCCCGGATACCATGCCCTCGCCTCCGCGCGGCCATGTGGAAGTCCAAGGGTGCTAATCATGCGGCGTGAGTTCAGAGTTTCGCGTCCCTCTTTCCTGGTCACGCCCTTGGCGAGACCACGGCACCCGGCCAAGAACCGAGATGAAGCAATCGACATTCTGAACGAGATCCGTCAAAACCTCTTGTCCGGGTGTCGGGTGTGGGAGAATCCATGACAATCTATCGATTCGGCGGAGGGTTGGATCATTGGGTGTGGGTAACGTGGACAATTGCTGAGAGTGAGCGGCTCGGTCGACTTGGCGACGAACGGGGAGCAGCAGTCGTAGCGCTAGAGGACCATGCTCAGTTCGGACGCGACGCACTGGCTAAGACATGGAATCCGCGTAGAATCTACCCGATAGTCATCGAAGATGAAGCTCCAGACTCGCGTCGTTTGGGTGATGTGCCGAATCACACATCAGGCAACGTATTGATCTTTAGCCGCCGAGCGGTCGAAGCGCTTCGGGATCTGCTCGGCCCTGCCGACGAGATCTTGCCCCTGGAATCGGACCTCGGCGAGTTCTTCGTTGTCAACGTGCTGACGGTGCTCGACTGCTTGGACATTGACAGGTGCGAGGTGTGGCGGTTCTCGAGTTCCGGCCGGATCGGTGATATCAGGAAATTCGAGTTCATACCGGAGCAAGTGACGGCGTCGATCTTCCAAGTCAGTCAGTTCGTTGGCGGCGGCCAGTACTTCGTCAGGGACGATTTCGTGGAGCGGCTTGAGAGAGCTGGACTCGAGGGGTACCACATCAAGCAGGTTTGGCCTCACGTGCCCAAACATCCGTCGACAGCGCAAACGAAGCCGACTCGCTGATCCTGCGTGACCGGGATGCGGACCTCGACGAGGAAGAAGAACCCGTCCTCGAAGCGCGCCTCTGGTACCACCAAAACTGGCGCGGGGATGTTGAACTCATCCTCAAGGACCAGGGCAACAGATTCGCGACCACGGCCGAGCGGGTCAAGTATTCGGCGTTCGGCGTGCCGTATCTGATTCCGCCCAGTGCTGTGGCCACGGCACTGGGCGTGTGATGCACCGGCGATGTTATTATTGCGGCACGCGCTGCTTCGGCCGGACGATCACGTTGATCTGGTTCACCGGCTTCCAGTATGTGCGGAAGGTTTGGTGGATCTGCTCGGCCGTGCAGGCTTGCAGGGCTTCGGGTTCTTCGAGAATTTCGTCGATGCTTCGTGCGCGATAGGTCAGGTCCGAGAGTTGGCTGAGCCAGAAGCGCGGCTCGCGCATCTGTTCATCGAGGTTGGTTGCGGCCTGTTTGCGGGCCGTGATGACTTCTTCTTCGGTCGGGCCGTTGATGGCGAAGTCGTCGTACATCTCAATGATGGTGCGTGCAAGGGCGTCGGCCTTGTTGGGTTCGGTGAAGGTTCCGGCCATGAACAGGCCGAATTCCGGGTGCGCAATCCCCGCCGAAGATGACGCCGCGATCGAATACACAAGTTGCTCCTGCTCGCGAATGCGTTTGATCATGCGGCTGGACATGATCTGCGAGGCGAGCGAGAGTTGTCGTCGCTCGTCGATCTTGTCGTAACTGACGGTGAAGAACGCGCCGGCGACGATGGCTTTGTCGGTCTCGGTGTCAACGGTGACATCGGCGATGCGCGGGCCGGGCGGGCGGTTGACAACGCGCAGCGGCTGGAGCGTCTGGTTGCTGATGCGTTCGCGCGTGGGGAGCGACGCGATGTAGGTTTGCGCGAGTTCAAAGGCGCGCTCGCGCGAGATGTCACCGACGATGGCGACTTCCATCGGCGCGCTGAGCAGTCGTTCGAGCCAGGCCTGAGCGCCCTCAACGGTCAAGGCGCGGACCTGTGCTTCGGTGGTCGGCTTGATGCGTACCTCACCTTCGGGCAGCAGGCTCGACCAGAACACCTCGCGGAACATCCCGTCCGGCGTCTTGCTGTTCATCGCGATCACCTGGAGTTGCCGCTCCTTCCAGTCGCTGAACGCGGCCTCTTCGATGCGCGGCTCGGTGAGCAGCAAGTGCGCCAGTTGCATGCCGATCTCGAGGTCGGCCGGGCTGCCGCCGACGGACAGCGTGAGCGCATCGGCCGTGGACCGCCCGCCCACGCCGACTTTCTTGCCGGTTAACAGGTCGCGGATGTTCGTGGATGTCATCGACTGCGTCGCGGTGCGTGTGAAGGCGAGCGCGGCCGCGTCGGTGATGCCGCGGTTCGACGCGGTCTCTTCGATCTGTCCTCCCGCCAGGGAGATGGTGATCGTTGCATCATCCTTCTTGTAATCCATGTAGCGGTAGTGGAGGCGCACGTTGTTGGAGAGCCACGCGGACCACACGTCGCTGGCCGCGTGTTGTTCGATCAGCGCCACCTCGCCCGGTGTGGGGAGTTCGGCCATCAGTGTCGAGGGGCGTTCGGCATCGACTTCGGCCGGCGGTTCCTGCGCCAGCGCGGCCATGCCGATCGCCAGCACCTGTTCCCTCGTGGGCGTGCCTTCGCCTTGCGGCAGCGTGAGGAAGAACTTCGACGGCTGAAGATCGAGGTTGGCGGCGAAGGTCGAAACGATCTCGCGCGCTGTGATGCTGGGGACATACTTGCGAATCAGTTCGAGTTCCTGCTCGGCCGAGAGGACCGGTTCGCCATTTGTCAGCGATTGATTGATCGACGCGAGGATGGCGCGGGCGGGCAGCGTCGGCTCCACTTCCACCGCACGTTCAGCGCCAGCGATCATCTCCGACTTCGCGTCGGCGATCTCCTGCGTCGAAAAGCCGTGCAGGCGGGCACGCTGAAGTTCAAGACCCAGACTCTCGATGATCTCACGCCACTTGTCAGGGCGCCCGTTGGCCGAGGCCGTGGCGATGCGCACGGCCTGAAACTGCTGCGAAACCCCCGCGCCGGCGGAGAGGAACGGCATGGTTCCCGTGGCGATCTTCGCGTCCAGACGCCGGTTAAACGCGAGCGAGCCGAGTTGCTCGACGAGTTGCGTGCGATATGCGGCTTCGTCGGTCATCGGCGGACGAGCCGGCTCAATCCGATAGATCGTGATCTCGCTCCGCGTCAGTTCAGGATCGGTGATGATGATCGCATCGCTTTCGGCATACGGCCTGACGCCCGGGTCCACGCGGGGGGGGGCGTCTGACTTCGGGGCCGGCTCGAAGTGCTGCCGCACGAGGCCCTCGACCATTTCGGGGTCCATGTCGGCGACGACCACGAGGGTCATGTTGGCGGGGACATACCAGCGTTCATAGAACGCGCGGAAGTCCGGCTCCATCATGCCGCGGATCGTCTCTTCGACGCCGATCGGGATGCGCTCGCCGATGAGCGAACCCGGCGCGAGTTCGCGCAGGACGACATCGGTGATGCGCTGCTGCACGCCGAGCCGCGCCCGCTTCTCTTCGAGGATGATCTCTCTCTCCTCCTCGATCTCTTCCGGGAGCAGGCTCAGGCGCCACGCCACATCGGCCAGGAACATCAGGCCCTTGTTCGCGTTGCCGAGCGTGTTGTCGGGCAGCGCGAGTTGATACACCGTCTGATCGAACGATGTGAATGCGTTCTGGTGCTGGCCAAACGTCAGGCCGAGCGATTCAAAGAACGGAATCACCGAGCCGGGCGGAAAGTTCTCCGAACCGTTGAACGCGAGGTGTTCAAGGTAGTGCGCGATGCCGCGCTGCGGGTCGGTCTCGCCCAGCGAACCCGTGCCCACGCGCAGCCACATCGCCACGCGACCGGGCGGAACTTTGTGATCCATGATGATGTAGCCCATCCCGTTGGGCAACGTCCCGCGAACGAGTTTCGGGTGAAAAGGCAGCGGTTGTGCGGCCGTGGGAAGGCACGCGAACAACACGGCGATGAAGGCGGTGAGAATGACGCTCAAGCGCATGGTGAAAACTCCAAACCCGCGAGAAACACAAAGCCCAGGCGGCATGCCCGGGCCTCGATACGGGTTGTACCGCTGGATTGTTGGCGCGTTGCATGGCGTGGGTGGCCCGCCCACTCCGTGAGCGGTCTCGGGGTGGATCGCTCACTCCGACAGGGATTCACACATGCTTCCCTCCGCCCTCAAGCCGCCAGTGGCACACACGGCCATGGGGGTCGCTACGATCGTGCCGCTGGGGCGGTCGGTGTGGGCCGACGGCCGGGGGTGCTTGTGGCAAGAGGGCTTCGTGCAGGTTATCGAGGGCATCGCGGTTTCGAGCGGCGTGGTCATTGGTCGCGTGTTCCTCCTGGAACAGGCGCACCAGCGGATCGCGCGTCGGCAGATCGCCGAGACAGCCTCGACCGCCGAAGAAGCACGGCTCGATGAGGCCCTGCGTCAGTCCGTGCGTGAACTCGAGGTGGTTCGCGATCAGGCGGCCCGTGAGATGGGGCCGGACGCCGCGAGCATCTTCAGTTTTCACATCGGCATGTTGGCGGATCCGAGCCTGACTGGCCCGATGCACGCGGCCATCACGCGCGAACACCTCTCCGCCGAATACGCGGTGTACCGCGCGATGGAAGACCTCGCCTCGCGCTTCGCGCAGATGCGCGACTCGGCGTTCACGACCAAGGTCAACGACGTGCGCGACCTGGCCTCGCGCGTCTTGCGACACCTGATCGGCGAACACCGCAGCCGCCTGGCGCAGTTGGATCACGAGGCCGTGGTCGTCGCCCAGGATCTCACGCCCTCCGAGGCCGCGCGGTTTGATCGCTCCAAAGTCGTGGCGTTCGCGACGGACTTGGGGGGACGCACGAGTCATACGGCCATCGTGGCGCGGGCGCTGGGGATCCCGGCCGTGGTGGGGTGCAAGGAACTCACTCGCCTGGCGAATGATGGCGCGTCGATCATCATCGACGGCGATCGCGGGGTGGTGATCCTCGATCCCGAGCCGCAGACGATTCAGGAATACAAAGCGATCATCGAGCAGCGACGACTGTTCCAGTTGTCGCTGGCGGAGGTGTCGGACCTCGAATCGGTCACGCGCGACGGCACGCATGTGCAGATCCTCGGCAACATCGAGTTCCCGGAAGAGATCGAGAGCATCCTTCGCCTCGGCGGCGAAGGCGTGGGGCTGTACCGCACGGAGTTCCTCTACCTCACACGCCAAACCGAGCCGACCGAAGAGGACCACTTCGAGGCGTACAAGCGGTGCGTGGAGATGCTCGACGGCCGGCCGTTGGTCATTCGCACCGTTGACCTCGGCGCGGACAAGTACACGCAGTTGCGGTTCGAGACGCCGGAGCGCAACCCGTTCCTCGGGCTGCGGTCGATTCGCTATTGCCTTCAGAATCTGCCGATGTTTCGACGGCAGTTGCGGGCGATCCTGCGGGCGTCGGCGCTCGGGCCGATCAAGATCATGTTTCCGCTGGTCACCACGCTGGCCGAAGTCCGGCAGGCGCGGTGGGTGGTGCGGGATGTGATGGAGGATTTGCAGGAGGAGGGGATCGGGTTTGATCCCGGGATTCCACTTGGCATGATGGTCGAAGTGCCTTCGGCGGCGCTGATGGCGGACACCTTTGCGCGTGAGGTGGACTTTTTTTCGATCGGGACCAACGACCTTGTGCAGTACACGCTGGCCGTGGACCGAACCAATGAGCGTGTGGCGAGCATGTTCAGTCCGGTGCATCCGGCGGTGCTTCGTCTGGTGAAGGAGATCGCGCGTGCGGGTCGTCGTCACGAGATTCCGGTGTCGTGTTGCGGTGAGGCCGCGGGTGACCGTGAGTTCATCGTGTTGCTTCTGGGGCTTGGATTGCGTATTGTTTCTGTGACGAGTTCTTCGATCCCGCTGGTCAAGCGGCTGATTCGCAGCGTCACAATCGGTCAATGCGAGCGGATCGCCAAACGGGCGATTTCGTTCGATTCGGATGTTGAGGTCTTCGCGTATGTGCGGGACCAGATCCGGCAGATCATTCCCGAGGCCTTCGACGGGCGTTCCGTCGAAGCCGATGCGTAGCCGACCCGGAACCCGGCCGCGTCTGAGCCTTGGGAGCAGAATTGGTGCGGCGTCGCGAGTGCGGCGCGTCATGCGTGGTGTGGTCCGCGTCGCCCGTTCCGGGGAGCGCGTGTGCGGACGCCGGAAGTCCGGCGCGAGATGTTCGCGAGCGGTCGTGGCGCATGTCACGACTTGGCGCGAACATCATCGTCGGCCTTGCCCACGCGAAGTTGGCGCGTCGCGCCTGCGCGAAGTCGCTGGCGCCCTCTATGTGCGCGTGTCCGTGTATTGGTGTGACTGATGGATCGCGGCTCATCCTCGACTCGAGGAGCGAGACGCCCATCGGCGCTGCGCGGGCGAAAGGAATCCATGCCCAAGACCCAGATGTTGATCAACTACGCGCCCGGCGAAGAGTGCCGCGTCGCCGTGGTCCAGGACAACAAACTCGAAGAGTTCCATGAGGAATCAACCGACGCGGTCAGTCGTGTCGGGAACATTTATGTCGGAACCGTGGCGAATGTCGAGCCGGCCGTGCAGGCCGCGTTCATCGACTTCGGCGTCGAAGCGCACGGCTTCCTGCATGTGACGGATCTGCATCCGCGTTACTTCCCCGGCGAAGACGACGAGACGACCGAGCGCGTGGGCCGCAAGACCCCGCGCCGCGAGCGTCCACCGATCCAGCAGTGCCTGCGTCGCGGGCAGGAAATCGCCGTGCAGGTGCTCAAGGAAGGCGTCGGCACGAAGGGTCCGGCGCTCACGTCGTACCTGTCCATCCCCGGGCGGTTCCTCGTGATGATGCCGCAGATGGACCGCGTCGGCGTCTCGCGCAAGGTCGAAGATGAGGAACTCCGCAACCAGATGCGCGAAATCCTCGATCAACTCGAACTGCCCGAGGGGTTCGGCTTCATCCTGCGCACGGCCGGGATGGACCGCAACAAGACGGAACTCAAGCGCGACCTTGCGTATCTGCAGCGCTTGTGGAAGGACATGGAGAAGCGTTGGGAGACGGGCAAGGGTCCGCGGTTGCTGTATACCGAAAGCGACCTGCTTGTGCGGGCGCTGCGCGATCTTCTCTCGGCGGACACGAGCGAGGTGGTGGTTGACAATGAGCAGGCGCTGGGTCGGGCGGCGCGGTTTCTCAAGATCGTCGCGCCGCGTTCGCAGGTGAAGTTGTATCACTACACCGGTCGCGTGCCGCTGTTTCACGGGTTTGGGATCGAAGAGCAGATTCAGAACATTCACGCGCGGGAAGTTCCGCTGCCCTCGGGCGGGCGGCTGGTGATTGATGAGACCGAAGCGCTGGTGGCGATCGACGTGAACTCGGGCAAGAGCCGCTCGGCGCGGGATTCGGAGACCAACGCCTTTCGCACGAACATCGAGGCCGTGGAGGAAATCTGTCGTCAGATTCGTCTTCGCGACCTGGGCGGTGTGATCATCAATGACCTGATCGACATGCGCGAATCGCGCCACCGGCGCGAGGTTGAAGGGCGCATGCGCGAACGCCTCAAGCGCGACCGCGCCAAGACCACGGTGTTGCCCATCAGTTCGTTCGGCATTCTTGAGATGACGCGTCAGCGCATGCGCGGCAGCCATGAATCCGTTCACTTCGCGGCGTGTCCGACGTGCCGTGGTCGCGGGCTGGTGCAACGCCCCGACAGCGTTGCGGGTGATGCGCTGCGGAGCCTCGCGGCGTTGCTCGACCACGAGAAGATCGCGAAGGTGGAGATGGCCGTCAGCCCACGAGTGGCGAGCGAACTGCTGTCGAGCCGTCGTCGCTCGCTTAATCGGTTGGAGCGATTGAGCGGCAAGCATGTCGAGGTCCGCGTGAGCGAGACGGTGGCGATGGATCGCGTGGTGTTCAGCGCGTACGACCCGGCGGGTGCGGATGTTGATGTCACGGCCTTGCCGCCGGCGCGCAAGTCGCCCGAGGTCCAACTCTGGGAAGGCGAAGCGGGCGAGCAGTGGGCCGTGGAACTCGCGGATGAACCGGCCGTGACGGAACCATTGGAGGAGGAGGTTGCGGCGCTGCCGACGCATCCGATCGAGCTTGACGATGGCGAGATGATCGAAGGTCCGACATCCGACGGCGCGATGAAGAAGAAGCGTCGTCGTCGCCGTGGCAAGCGTCGCGGATCGAAAGAGACCACGCCCGCGCTCGATGCAGGCATGGACTCTGCCGACGCGCCGCAGGAACCCCTCGCCGAGGAATCAGCGCCGCACGACGCGACGGAGGTCGAAGGCGATCATGCCGAGTCGCCGGACGCGGGCACGGCCGAGGGTGAAGGCCCGCGCAAGAAGCGTCGCCGTCGTCGTCGGCGTGGTCGCGGTGGCCAGCGAGCGGATGATGGCTCGACGGCCGGGATGCCCGAAACATCGCGCGACAATCAAGCGCCTTCACACGAAGACGCTCCGACATCACCCGTCGAAAGCGATGATGAGCATGCCGACGCCACGGCCGAGACGAAGCCCAAGGCGCGTCGTCGTCGTCGTCGCGGGCGCGGCGGTGGTGGGGGGGGCAATGGTCAGGCGTCACCTCGCGGCGAAGGTGGAGCGCCCGACGCGGGGCATGTTGATCGCCCGGCTTCGCGCAGCGCACCGGCGGCCGTGGAAGGGCCGAAGAGCGACGCCAAGCCCGAGCCGAAGCCGAAGCGATTTTTGTATGTCACGCGGCGGAAACTCTCGCCGAGTGAAGTTTCGCGGATTCCCAAGGAATGAGCGGCGCGGGACGCGCGAAGTCCAGCGCGACAAAGGCGCAGCGATCAAGCGCGGCGGATGATCGCATCTCGCGCCATGATCTGTACGAATGGTGCGCGCAGGATCCCCTGCGCGATGCGATGCTGCTGCATTCGATCCACGGCGGCGCGCCGCGCATCCTCGGCGAAGACTTCGCGGGCACGGGCGCGATCTCTCGCGCGTGGGTTGGCGCGATCCCCCAACGGCGGGCCATCGCCGTGGATCGTGATGCCGAGCCGCTGGCGCGATGCGAAGGCACGCCGGGCATCACGACGCACACGGCCGACGTGGTGGATGTCCGGGACCGCGCCGATGTCATCGCCGTGATGAACTTTTCCATCTGCGAGTGGCACGATCGGCGATCGCTCGTGGCGTATCTGCGGCACGCGCGATCGCGCCTGCGCCCGGTCGGCGTGCTCGTCGCGAGCCTGTTCGGCGGCGAGGATGCCATGCACACCGGGCGATATCAGCAGGATGTGCAAACGCCCGCAGGCACGGTGATGTATGAATGGGAGCAGCGAACGGCCGACGTGACGACGGGGCGGATCGTCTGCGCGATGCACTTCAAGATCGGCCGCAGCGCGTGGGTGCGCGACGCGTTCGTCTATGACTGGCGACTCTGGTCCATCGCGGAACTGCGCGAGGCGATGGTTGACGCGGGGTTCACGGCCACCGAGGTGTATGACCACGGCGAACATGCCATTGATGCCGAGGGTGCGCTGCACGCGCGGCGCGTGGTCGATGGTGCGCTTGGTGCTTCATATCAGGTGCTTGTCGCGGCACGGCGGTGAAGGAAGTTGCCAAGCCAGAGGCGGGCGAGACGCTCGCACCACCGTGGCTAAGGAAATGGGTGCAGGCGAGACGCCCGCACCACCGTGGCTAAGGACATGGGTGCAGGCGAGACGCCCGCACTACCGTGGCTAAGGACATGGGTGCAGGCGAGACGCCCGCACCACCGTGGCTAAGGACATGGGCGCAGGCGAGACGCCCGCACCGCCGGATCCAGCAAAGATGCACACGAAACGCCCGCGGCACCGGGTCTGACGGCGAATCGGCGGCGGGTTCGGACGCGACATAGAATGGCGATGTGGGAAACCATGCGGGGCAATCCGACGGTGGGTCGGTTGGTCGCGACCTGCCCGATTCGCGCAAGGCGGTCACGCTGCGAACCATCGCGCGCATGGCCCAACGCGGCGAGCCGTTCGCCTGTCTGACCTGTTATGACGCCACCACGGCCAGATGGCTCCAGCGCGCGGGCGTGCCGGTGTTGCTCGTGGGCGACACGGCCGCGGAAGTCATCCTCGGCTTTGATCGCACCATCGACATGCCGCTGGATGTGTTGCTCGCCTTGACCGCGGGCGTGAAGCGCGGCGCGCCGCAGACGCTGGTGATGGGCGACATGCCGTTCATGTCGTATCAGGCGGACCGCGCTGAGGCGATCCGCAACGCGGGCCGATTCATGACGGAAGGTCTGGCCGATGTGGTGAAGATCGAAGCGGATGCATCGTTCGCGCCGCTCATCGCCGAAATGGCGCGGGCCGGCATTCCCATCTGCGGACACGTCGGCAGCCGCCCGCAACGCGTGGCGCTGACGGGCGGATACACGGCCGCGGGTCGCACGCCTTCGGAAGCGATAGCGATCGTCGAAGATGCGGTGGCGCTGGAGCGTGCCGGATGTGTGATGTTGCTGGTCGAGGCCGTGCCGGATGAAGTCACCGCGCGCATCATGGAAGAGACGAGTGTGCCGTTGATTGGTATCGGCGCGGGCACGGCCTGTCACGGGCAGGTTCTGGTGATTCAGGACCTTCTCGGACTGAGCGAGACGCCGCCGCGATTCGCCGAACCTGTGGCATCCATGGGCGAGGCGTTGATGACGGCGGCGCGGGAGTGGATCCATCGGGTGTCTTCGCGTCGAATCGGTGGTGAGCGGTATGCGATGCGGGGCGGGGAATCAGCCGATGTCAGGCCGTCGTTGCCGCGGGAAGCCGCGGGGGAACGGATTGCATGATGCGTGGGGCGGGGGGTGTGCGAGTTCGGCCCGGGTTGGCGAACTCAACCCCTCCGCCCCCGTGTCTGTATCACTGAGGATGCGTTTGCGTGCGAGGGTTGCACGCGGCGCGTTGAACGGGGAGTTCATCCATGCGTCGATTTGTGTCGTTCGGCCCTGCGCTGGTCGTGCTGTTGACGACGGCGATCATGTTGTTTGCGGCGCCGGCGGTGGTGAAGCGGATTGGCTATGCGCAGACATCGGCGACGGTCACGCTCGCGCGACATGCGCTGAGCGAAGATGACATTCTGCTGCGGATCAACGAGGCCGTGCGCAACGTCGCGCGATCCGTCGAGCCGTCGGTCGTGCATATCGACGTGCGTCGTCGCGGGAGCGGTTCGACGGGTTCGGGGTGGATTTATGACTCGGCCGGGCACATCGTGACCAATGCGCACGTCGTGGCCGGGGCGACGGGGTTTCGCGTGCAGATGTCGGATGGTCGCTTGATCACCGCGACGCTGGTGGGCGCGGATGACTACACCGACGTGGCGCTGTTGCGGCTCAACGAGCGCGATGGCATCGTGCCCGCCGTTCGTGCCACGGGCGAGGCGATCGAGCAGGGCGATCGCGTCTTTGCGTTTGGTTCGCCCTTCGGGTTCAAGTTTTCCATGAGCGAGGGCATCGTCTCGGGACTCGGACGCAGCCCGCGCACCGCGATGGATATCGGTGGGTACACGAACTTCATTCAGACGGATGCGGCCGTGAACCCCGGCAACTCCGGCGGGCCATTGGTTGATGTACTCGGTCGCGTGATCGGCATGAACGTGGCGATCGCGACGGGGAGCAACTCGGAAGGAACGGTCGAGGGTCAGTCGGCGGGGATCAGTTTCGCGATTCCGCTGGCGACGATCGAATCGGTCGTGGACCAGATGACCACTGGCGGCAAGGTCGCGCGCGGGTATCTGGGGATCAACTACAACGCGGGACAGGTAGCCCGCGTGGAGAGCGGCGGCGAGTTCAAAGCCGTGGGCGTGCGAGTCTCCGGCGTCTCGCCCGATGGTCCCGCGGGCCAGGCGGGATTGATGGTCAACGACATTCTGGTGTCGATTGACGGGCAGCGACTGCTTACAGCCGAGGTTCTTCGTTCAATCGTTGCGGCCGGGCGGCCCGGGCGCGCGATGCGTGTTGAGGCCTATCGCGATGGCGCGCCACTGGCCCTCGAAGTCATCCTTGGCGAGTTTCCGCGCGAACAACTCGTGCAGCAACTGCTGCTGAGTTATGGCCTGCTGCTCGTGGAGCGAGATGGCGGCGTGCAGATCGGCGCGCCGGAGCGCTGGGAACCCGCCTACACGGCCGGGTTTCGCGGCGGCCAGTTCATCACGCACGTCGAAGGCCGTGCCGTCACGCGCATCGAAGATATTCAGCAGCAGATGGCCGAGGCCGGGTTCCTCGACGGGCGTCGTGTGGAAGTGACCATCCGCAACCCGCGGGATGACTCGACGCAGGTGATCGAGATTGATCTGCGGCGGTAGGTGCGGATGTGGGATGAGAGGATTCGCGTCGCGCGATCACTTTGGAACCCAGACCCAGGTTGAGGTGATCCATAGATAGGTGTGGATGAGGAGAGCGGCGACGGCGATCCAGAACAGAACTCTCGCGGCTTGGTGAACGCGATAGAGGCCGATGACGGGCAGAGGCGACAGGAGTTCAAGGGCGCGTTTTTTTCGCCAAGACCATGGCTTCTCGTCGCCTCGCCTCCATTCCTTCGCGTCAAGCCATGCCCGAATCCTTCGCCCCCAAATACGCACCATGTCCCTCCACCGCACCGCTTCTCTCGTCGTGGCTTTCTCCCGCTTCAGCCCAAGCAACACGCGGCGGTCCGACAGCGGATGGCAGAGGCCGTAGTACTCTTCGAGAGCGGGCGTGATCTTCGAACGTTCCTCGGCGTCGCGGAGCATGGCAATGCGCGACGTAAGCAGGATGCGAAGGCCGTTGTACGCCAGCACCAACAGCGACAGGCCGACGAAGTACCCGCCCTCTGTCGAGCCGAGCAAGACCCAGACCGCGGGGCGCTTCACATGCGAATCGCGGAAGTTCTCCAGTCCCTGACGAAGCGGCTGCGCCCACGCCTGATCCTGTGTGCGGGTTTCGGCGTTCGTCACGATGCGTTCGGCCGCGGCGTTCAACTCCGAAACCGCTGACAAATGCAGCACCTTCGCCGCCAGCGGCAGAAAGAATGCGATCAGGAGAAGCAGGTGAAAGAAGAATCTCGGCCCCGTGTACTCTCGCCGCAGACGCGACCAGGGGTCGGGGGCAATGCCCTCGATGAGCATCCGATCGACGGGATTGCTGTTGAAGAAGATGCCCGTTGCGCCTCGCACTTCGGCGTGGTCGAGGCTGACGTGAAAGAGGTCGGCGTGTTCAAGGTGGGCGCGTCGAAGATTGGTGTGTTTCAGGCGGGCATATCGCAGGTCGGCGTGTTCGAGGTGGGCGCGAAAGAGGTTGGCGCGTTCAATGCGCGCAGAACTGCCTCTCGCGTATTCCAGATGGGCATCAACGAGAAAAGCCTGCTCGAGGTGGGCACCGTAGAGGTTGGCGTGTTCGAGGTGTGCAACATAGAGCGACGCGTAGTTCAGGCGAGCATACGTGAAATCTGCGTGCTTGAGAAGGGCTCCTGTAAGGCTGGCGTGTTCAAGGCGAGCGTTGCTGAAGTTGGCGTGCTCGAGATAGACTCCGCTAAGGTCGGCGTGTTCCAAGTGCTGTCTTACACCACTGCCCACGGCTTCGAGGTATCCCGCGTTCCACAATCTGAAGTGGGCGGTGTGCGAAACAGCACACCGTTCCTGTTCCACCAGCTCCGCCCACCGCAGCAACATCGCCAACAGCCACCAGTCCCCGCGAAACCGCTCTTGCCCTTCCTTCAGCGCATCGACAAACGCATCGCCGAAGTCCTCCCGCGCCCAATCCTCGTTGAATGGCTCAGTCGGCGTCCAGTCCTTGCTCCGCGCGGGGTGATCGTCCGGATACTCCCGCCACGGCACGGGCCATGGCTTGTCGGGCGGATGGTCGGCGGGGCGCGGCGGGGTGTAGTTGTCGGGATGAACGCGTTGTTCACTTGACGGTGCGGGGATGTCCTTCGAGTCGCTCACCGAGGAACAGGATACGCGATGCTCCCACATCCGTTGCGCTGGCCGATGTCGGCCAGTTCCTCCGCCCTTTCAGGGCGGGGTCCACTGCGAGTACGGCCACCACGGGTTGCGCTCGGTCGCCTGTTGGCGACCCTCGCTCCACCCGTGGCTACAAGCCTCCGCCCCGTTGGGGCGAAGAGGATCGCGGCGACCCGGGCAACCGCAAGATGGCTTCCGCCTTCGGCGCTGGAATGATTCATCGCGCATCGGACACGCACGGGTGGCGGGCGAGACGCCCGCCCCACCGGATCCAACCGACTTTGCGGTTGCCCTGTCGCGGCAACGGGCATCGCCAGTGGCCGTGGCGCGTGCGCCTACGATTCCCTCAACCGGCCGTGAGGGCCGGTTTTGCACGCTGGGAACACCCATGACGACCGAAACAGCCACGTCCGAACCCCGTCAGATTCAGTTTCGCGAGGCCCTGCGCGAGGCGATGTCCGAAGAGATGCGCCGCGATCAGCGGATCTTCCTCATGGGTGAGGAAGTCGCCGAGTATAACGGCGCGTACAAGGTCTCGCAGGGCATGCTCGACGAATTCGGCGCCAAGCGCATCATCGACGTGCCGATCTCGGAGAACGGCTTCGCAGGTCTGGCCGTGGGCGCGGCGATGTACGGCCTGCGACCGATCATCGAGTTCATGTCGTGGTCGTTTTCGCTGGTCGCGGCGGATCAGATTCTCAACAACGTGCCCAAGATGCTCTACATGTCCGGCGGGCAGTGGGGGTGTCCGGTGGTGTTTCGCGGGAACGACGGCGCGGGCGGGCAACTCGGTTCCACGCACTCATGGTGCGTCGAAGGGTTGTATTCCAACGTGCCCGGCGTGAAGATCGCCATCCCCAGTTGCCCCTACGACGCCAAGGGCCTGCTCAAGACGGCCATCCGCGATGATGACCCCGTCTTCTTTCTCGAGTCCGAGCGCATGCTCGGCGATCGCGGCCACGTTCCCGAGGAGGAATACACCATTCCCTTCGGCCAGGCGGAACTGCGCCGCGGCTCGTGGGCTGATGATGCGGATTGCACGATCGTGAGTTTCGGCCGTCCCGTGAACTTCTGTCTTGAGGCCGCGGATGAACTGCTTGGCGAAGGGATCGTGGCGCATGTGCTCGATATGCGGACGATCCGGCCGTTGGACATGGATTCGATTCTGCGAAGTTTGAAGATGACCAATCGGATTGTGGTGGTGGATCAGTGCTGGCCGTTTGGTTCGGTGGCGAGCGAAGTAATCGCGCAGGTGTGCGAGCGTGGATTCGACTGGTTGGATCATCAGCCGATCCGGGTGAACAGCGACGATGTGCCCGCGCCGTATGCCAGGAGCCTGGAGCGCGAGTTCCTGCCGCACAAGGGGAAGATCGTGGGAGCGGTGAAGCGGGTGCTTGGGTAAGGACAATCGGAGAGTCACCGATGGACGCGAACGCTGTACGGGCCATGGTCAACGAGCATCCGGATGGAGTTGAGATCCGGATGATCGACGGAACAGTGTATGTCGTGCCGCACCGGGACTATGTGTGGTTCACGCCGCTCTATGGTCAGCCAGAGGCGCGGGCGGGTCGGTATGCAACGTCGTTCTGGCTTCACGACAGCAAGGCGGACACGGCGCGGCTTGTGAACTCGATGCTTGTGGCGGACATCACGCCCTTGAAGCGAAATGGCGGCGAGAATCGAGGCAAGCGACGCAAGTCGAGCGAGTCCTGACTCCTGTTCGGTCCCAGTCTCGGCTCAGGTATGGAGGTGGACATGAGCAATGAAAGGCCCGCACGTCACTCGCTGGCCCAAGCCATCCGGCAACTCGCCAGCGGCACGTTGACAAATGATGAATTCGAGAGAGATGCTGTCCCTGATCGGCAGGATGAGGGTGCATATCAGGTCTACTTGTTCGTCTGGGGACACTATGACGACTTTGTGAAGCACCGTCTGCGTGGTGATCGCAGGCTTTCGCCCTTCCAGCGTCAGGTCTTCGCCCGCTGCGTGCTGTTTCTTCGATCTGGGCTGCCGTATGAATGGCCGAGCCACGCGAAGTGGATGTGGTGTCCCCAGCGCATGAAAGAGGAGCCTGCACGCCGTCTTCCGTGGTGGAAGCCGGACGAGACGGTTCTTGATGCCATGCCCTTCTGGAACTGGCTCACGCGCGAACAGCGGCGGAAGCGCGAGGATGCGGCCGATCGTCGCCTCAAGGCGCGGACAATCGTGGATGACCGCATCTGGCCGTTTCGACGCAGATCGGATTATGAGGCGGCGTTGAGTAACCCGCCATATCTTTGTGGGACGTGCAGTGCGTGAACACCTGAGAGTTCACTTGTGGGATCAAGGTAGCCGTACCGGAAGTGCGGAAAATGCCGATACTTGGGATCATCGAGTCTGATCGAGTACCGCTGTATTGAGTTATCCCAATGCTCAGTTCCCGTGGCTTCGTTGCGCAGGGAGTGCCCACATCACTGAAGAGGAAGTTGTGCGGCGGCTTTCCTCGCCAGCACTGTCTCGCGCTCGTGACTCACGGTCTCGTCTGCTGCGCCATCCCTAAAAACGCCTGCACGGCCGTGAAGTACTGGATGTTGTGGGCTGCGGGATACACCACGTCGCACTTGAAGGATGGGGAAGTGCATGCGTTCGTGCGGGAGCGACTGGGCGTGGAGCGATTGTCGCGGCGCGAGGCGAAGCGCCTGCGCACATCGGCTTTCGCCTTTGCCATCGTGCGCGACCCGGTCGATCGAATCGTATCGGCGTACATCGACAAGTTCATTCGGCAGGACGCGATGAACCTGCACGCCAAGGGCGTGATCGAGGCCGTGAGATGTGGTCGCCGGGTGCGCTTGACCCGGCGCGAGCGCTTTGAGGCCGGTGGCCGAAGCGTGGCAAGGCGGTGCGACCCGCGCATTGACTACCGCGCGGGCGTGTCGTTCGCGGAATTTGTGTCGTATCTTGAATCGACGCCGAACGAACGACTGGATGATCACTATCGCCCACAGGCCGACTTTCTGCGCCTGTCGGGACTTCGATTTCAGCGGTTGATTCCGTTCGCGCGGTTTCACGAAGGCCTTGCGGAAGTCGCGGCGATGCACGGAATCAACGTGTGGATTCCCGAGCGCCCGCAGGCGGAGCCACGGCTGGATTCATCGCGAGAACTCGCGGCCGTGCCGTCGGGCGAGATCCGGTCAATGGGTGCGCTGCCATCGACGGAATCGCTGGTGACGCCGGAGTTGCGGGAGCGCATCGTGCGTCGATTCGCGGTTGATCGCGACCTTGTGTGACCCCTCCGCCTGCCTCTTCGTGCCCCGCGGGCGTCTCCTACACTTGCCTCGGCAACCCAGCCGGAGACTCCCCCCATGCCCATCAACGTCACCATGCCCCGCCTGTCCGACACCATGGAGGCCGGCACCGTCGTCAAGTGGAACGTCAAGGAGGGCGACAAGGTCGCCTCGGGCGATGTCCTGGCCGACATTGAGACGGACAAGGCGACGATGGAACTCCAGTCGTTCGACGATGGCGTCGTCGCAAAACTCCTCGCGTCCGAGGGCAAGACCGTCAAGATCGGCGAGACGATCGCCGTGCTCGCAGGGCCGGGCGAGGATGTCAAGGGTGTGGACACGTCGGGCGCTGCGTCGAATACGGCCAAGTCTGAAAGCGCATCGACCAGCCCGCGCGAGAGCGCGTCAATCGCCACCGCGACGACAGGCGACGCCACCAACGGCACGGCCAGCGCCCGTCCGCGCGAAACCGACCGGGTCTTCGCGTCCCCGTTGGCGAAGAAGATCGCGCAGGAATCCGGCGTGGACCTGCGCGATGTGGACGGCTCTGGTCCTTCGGGACGCATCACGCGAAAGGATGTCGAGGCCGCGGCCGCAGGGGGACAAAGGGGGGGGGCGCGGACGGCCGTGGAACCCAAGCCGTCGCGCGGGGAATCGCCCGCGATGCCGACGGTGGCGCGTGCGCTCGAAGGCAAACTCGTTCCCCTGTCGGGCGTGCGCCGCACAATCGCCACGCGCCTGGTGCAGAGCAAGACGACGATTCCGCACTATCAGGTGACGGTCGAGGCGGACATGGATGCGCTGATGTCGCTACGCGAACAACTCAACGCGCAGCTCAAGCCCCAAGGCGTGAAACTCAGCGTCAACGATTTTCTCGTCCGCGCGTGCGCCCTCGCGATGCACGAGCATCCGTACGTCAACTCACGCTGGATCGAGGCGAAGGGCCAGGAGCCCGCGATCGAACTCCTCGCCGATGTCAACGTCGCCATCGCCATCGCGCTGCCGGAGGACAAGGGCGGCGGCCTGCTCATCGCGACCTTGCGCAACGCGGACACGATGGGCCTGCGGCAGATCTCGAGTGAGAGCAAGCGGCTGTCAGACAAGGCGCGCACCAAGGGCCTCACCACCGATGAAATGGCTGACTCCACGTTTACCATCTCAAATCTCGGCATGTTCGGCGTGGATCACTTCACGGCCATCATCAACCCGCCAAACGCGGCGATCCTGGCCGTGGGCGCGGCGATCCAACGCGCCGTCGTGAAGGATGGGCAGGTCGTGCCCGGCTGGCGCATGGCGATGACGATGTCGAGCGATCACCGCATCATCGACGGCGCGATGGCCGCGCGATATCTCAACTCGGTCAAGGCGCTGCTCGAGTCGCCGGCGACGTTGCTGGTGTGAGGCAGGTAGAGGGAGATTTTCTGTTCATCCCGAAACGATGCTGGGGAGCACTCATGGCCCTCTCCGATGACGAAGCAAACATCGCGAAACTGTTGGTTGCAGACGGCAAGCGGTGGATGAAAGCGCCGAAGTAACCGGTGCGGTTGTCGGGGAACGCAGATGCAGACAACCTGCTCAACGACTTGCAGCATCATCCCCATGCGTTCTTCATCGGCGCGTTGGTGGATCGACAGATCGTCGCGACCCGCGCATGGATGATTCCGTACGAGCTGTCTCTGCGCCTCGGCGGGTTTGAGTTTGATCGTCTGGCGGAAGTCGATGAAGCCTGTTGGCGAGACGCCATGAGAAGACCAAGTCCCCTGCATCGATTCTGTGATGCGGTCGCAAGCGACATTCATAGCGCCATCGCTCGCATCGGAATGCGGTATGGCGGTCGCGCCTCCCGGATATGGGACGACACACCATCGAGCGCGGAGGTCGTCTTTCGATTCCTGGAGTTTCGGGGGATCGGTCCCAAGATCGCGACGATGGCGGCCAACATCCTCGCTCGCGACTTCAAAGTCCCGATGTCCGATCACTACTCGATCGATGTTTCTGTCGATGTCCATGTTCGGCGAGTGTTCACGCGATTGCGCCTCGTCGACAAGGACTGCTCGACCGAGGAGATCGTCTATCGCGCTCGGGCGTTGAGCCCCCAGTATCCCGGCCTGCTCGACTATGCGTGCTGGGATGTTGGTAAGCAATGGTGTCGCCCGAAAGAGCCCCTGTGCGGACAGTGTATCTTGCAACAACTGTGTCCAACCGCACAGGCGAAGCGTGGGACTGAGTAGCGATCACCACTGTGAATGGCGATGCGCCCACCGAGTGTGGGCCTTCACGAGCACCCTTTCAGGGTGCATCAGTGGCGACCGCTGTTCCGGGCGTGTCGCTGCGCGACGACGTCCGACTACTGACAACCATGCCTTGGGCATGAAGAGAAGGATCCATCGGCATGAAGCGCGGAGGTCGCGCAGCGGTATGAAACGAACCGCTCACGGAGCGAGCGGTCCACCCAAAGGCGGCCGTCCACGCTCGCGCTCTATCCGCGTCACCCATGCGATGCGCAGCACCCACGCGCGGATGCGCCTTCATACCTGTCGTGGTGTTTCGGCCAGTCGCTGTACGTCGGCGTCTGCGGCCAGCCTTGGGGCGAATCTTCCCACTTTTCCTGGCGACCATAGGCCGTGAGGTCGAGGATGTGGCACGTTGACATGAGCGCTTCGAGTCCGCGGGCAAACGTCGAGTATGTGTGATACACCTCGTCGCCGACTCGCAGGAAGCAGTGCAGGCCCGGGTACTCGCCGCTGGGGTGTGGAATCTTGCCGCGCGCCACGAGCGAGTCGGCCGTCTCATAGTTCCACTCGACGCTGTCCCTGGCCTCATCAAGTGTCGCGTGAAAGTCATAGTTGAAGTCGCTATCAAAGGATGAGTACCACGGCATGGTCCAGCCCATGCGGCGCTTGAACGGTTCGATCTTTGAGAGCCGCGCCCGGGACACCATCGCGAATGCCGTGTCCTTCGCGTGCAGGTGCGCGAGATGGGGGACGTGATCGGCGGCGCAGGAGCAGCCCGGACACCCTTCGCTCCACGGCGCGCCCTTGCCCGGCGGCGGGTCATCCGGGTCGAACATGAATGAATAGACGATGAGTTGTCGTCGACCCTCGAACAAGTCGATGAGTCGTGCCCGCCCGCGCGGGCCGTCAAAGGCGTAGTCCTTGGCGACAAGCACCATGGGCAGTCGGCGTCGCTCGGCCGCGAGGGCATCGCCAGCGCGCGTCAGTTCCTTCTCCCTGACCAGCAGCGCGCGGCGGGCCGTGAGCCATTGCTCGCGCGTGACGATCGGCGGATGGGCGAGTTCGGTCGTGGGTGACATGGTTGGTTCCTTTGTGTGCGGTCATACGCGGCGGGGGCATATCACGACGCGGATGTGAACGAAGCCATGCGCTTGGCCAGGTTCTCCAGCGCGCTCGTCCAGCCCTGCGTGTGGCTGCGGGCGGATTCATCGCTCTTGAGGCCGATCTGCGCGAGCGTGACTTCGGTTCGCCCGCCGAGGTCGCGGAGCGTGACGATCACGATGGTCTCGGGGGCGTCAGGTTCCTGCCACTGGTGCGTGAATATCAGGCGGCTCTGCGGCGTGATTTCTCGGTACACGCCCGAGACGTTGTAGTCCTTCCCGCCGCAGCGCATCGTCTCGCGATATCGCCCGCCGACGCGGATGTCCCCTTCGCACGAGATGACGTCGCACTCCATGGGACAGAACCACTTGGCGACCTTGTCCACTTCGGTGAATGCCCGCCAGACCAGATCGCGCGGCGCCTCGAACACGCGCCTGATGAGCAGCGAGTGCCCGCGCAGCCGCTGCGCCGCGAGGGTCGCCAGGTGTTCGTCGAGACAATCGAGCGTGGAGCCCCACCCTTCGACGACGCCCATCGCTTCGTGCTTGGCGCGATCTTCGGGCGTGGGGTGTGAAATGCGAAGGGTTACGCGCGTGTGCTCGCCGATGTCTTCAAACTCGCACGTCAGGACCATCCCGCTGGGCAGGTCCACGTCGCTCTTGAAATCATCGCCGAACTCATCGGTGGTGACGATGCGCTCCATCGGCACGATCTCGATGAACACGCCCTTGCCCGGATACTCCGCGCCATCGGGCGCGGTCATCACATAGCGAGAGGCGCCGCCCACGCGAAAGTCCAACTCCTCCACGCGCGTCGTGAACCCCTTTGGCCCGAACCACTGCGCCACATGCGCCGGCTCCGTCCACGCGCGCCATACCAACTCCCGCGGCGCCTTGAACACGCGTGTGATGAGAATCTCCGTCTCCCGGCCATGCGCCTGCGAGGTCATCGCTGCTTCTCCTTGGTTTGCAGTTCCTTGAGGTACTCATCAAGCCGCTCGAACCGCGCTTCCCAATGCGCGCGGTATCGATCGATCCACTCGGCCGCATCCTTCAGCGGCCTCGCGCGAAGCCGGCACGGCCTCCACTGCGCCTTGCGCCCACGCTCGATCAGCCCAGCCCGCTCCAGCACCTTGAGGTGCTTCGACACCGCCGGCAGGGTCATGTCGAACGGCTTGGCGAGTTCCTTCACCGTCGCGTCGCCGCGCGAGAGGCGCGTCAGGATCGCCCGACGTGTCGGATCGGCGATGGCCGCGAGGGTCGTGCTGAGTGGATCGAGTCGCATCGTACTTTACCATTCGGATAAATAACCGAGTGGTAAAATAGCATACAGCCACAGGCCTGTCAAGCACCTTCGTGCCCGCCACCCACAAAATCAGGCATTGCCCCGGTTTCGCCGCGTTCTACGGCCTATCAGTCAGCCCGAGCGCTTCGGCGAGTTTGCCGTCGATGGTTCGTGCGCCAGGCTCGCCGCTCGCCAGGGCGAACCCGCCGACATAGTCCCACATCGCCCAGCCGATGTTGTGTTCGCGAAGCACGGCCGTGACTTCGCGATACCAGTTCAGTCGGCTCTCGCGCGGTGCGGCGACGGCGTGGACGCCGAACTCGCCGCAGTAGATGGCCGTCGTGTGCTGCTTCGCCCATGTCACAGCGCGCGTGATGCGCTTGCGCAGCGCGTCGGGCGTCCACGGATCATCAGACTCCGCACGCGAAGACCAGCGAAGCGCATTGGCGGATGCCTCCGGGAATGTCGCGGCCGCACGCTCCAACTCCTCGCGCGTCGCGGGCCACGGCACATCCTTCATGTCGCGCCACGGCGGAAAGCCCCACTGCGCCGCCTGATGCGTGAAGTTGTGCGGGTCATAGAAGTGAAACGAGTAGACCACGTTGGGATCTTCCAGCGGTGTGAGTTTCAGCAGGCCGTCGATGCCGCCGTACTCCGCGCCCGTGGCGATGATCGTGTGCGTGGGCGTTTCGCGTCGCACGGCCGCGGCGATGTGGCGCTGCGCCTCGTGCCAGTGTTGCGCGTCAAGCAGGTCGTGTGGTTCGTTGACAAGTTCGAGGAAGATGCGGGTCGCATCCGTGTCCGCGAGGTGCCTGGCCAGGGCGCTCCACATGCGCTCCAGTTCGCCGAATCGCGCTTCATAGTCCGCGCCGCGCGGGCGGATCCACGGCGTGCGGCTCCAGTGCGCATCGACGATCACCGCAAGCCCGGCATCCAGACATCGCTGCATCGCGTCGGTATATTCGCGCAGGGGCGCGGCGCGCAGCGACCCGTCCGAATCATCCCACAACCACGAAGGCTCAAACGGCACACGCACATGCGTCACATCCAGACGCGCGAGTTGCACAAGATCCTCGTGTGTGACATACGCCCGGCGTGCGGCCTCCCCCTGCGCATGCGGAAACCACATCCAGTGTGACAGGTTCACCCCGCGAGCCAGTCGCGCAAGTCGATCGGGATCAAGGGCCGATGTCTGTTGCACGCGGACGCGGGGCATCGCCACTGCGCCGCTTGCGCCGATCAGGACCGCCGCGGCCGTGGCGTGCATGAATTCTCGTCGTCTCATGCCAGGCATCGTACCGGAAGTTGGCTGCGTGCGTCGCGGCTTCGGCCGATAACTCGGGAATGTTGGTGTCCGCGACGTTTTTCCGACCGGGGACTTGACAATGGCGGACTCATCGACAATACTTGCATTATGGTGCAAGTAAGCAAATCACGCCCGCTCACGCCCCGCCAGGCGGCCCGGCGCAAGGCCCCCGTGGATGCCCTGTTGTCGGCGGACCTGTTCAAGGCACTGGGCGATCCGACGCGCCTGCGGCTGCTGGCGTGCATGATGAAGTGCGGGCGGGCGTGCGGCGTGACTGAAGTCGCCGCCTGCTGCGCTGTGGACCTCTCGGTCGTCTCGCGGCATCTTCAGATTCTCGAGCGGGCCGGCGTGGTCAGCGCGGCCAAGTCCGGACGGGCCGTGATGTACACCGTCGAGTTCGCGTCGCTGTGCAACACGCTGCGCTCGCTGGCCAGCGCGATTGAGACGTGCTGCCCGCCGGGCGAATCGTGCGGCTGCGCGGAAGGGGGCACATGTGACTCGCCGTGATGACACATCACCCATCGTTCGTCCGCTGCGCGTGCTCTTTCTGTGTACGGGCAACTCGTGTCGCAGCCAGATGGCCGAGGGCTGGGCCAGGGCGCTGCGCGGCGGCGCGATCGAGGCGTACTCGGCCGGAACGAAGCCACATGGATTGAACCCGTTGGCCGTGCGAGCCATGCAGGAAGCGGGCGTGGACATTTCGAGCCACTCGTCGAAGCGTCCGGAGCAGATCGATGCGCCCATCGACATCGTGGTGACGGTGTGTGATGCGGCCAATGAGGCGTGTCCGGTCATACCCGGCGCTCGCACGACCCACGTCGGCTTTGACGATCCACCCCGGTTGGCGAAGAACGCGGCCAGCGAGGAAGAGGCCATGCGCCACTATCGCCGTGTGCGCGATGAGATCCGCGCGTTCATCGAAACGCTCCCCGAAGCATTCACCAAGAGTTCAACCACTTGACACAACGGAAAGGAACAACCATGTCACATGAAACTGACACCCCCTGCTGCGGCCCGACGTGCTGCGGCGGAACCGCGACAAAGGTCGCGCCACAATCAGAAGTGGCCGACACGATCCGCGAGAAGGTGCGCGAGGGCTATGCAAAGATCGCGCAGACCAGCTCGTGGTCGGCGGCCCAGGCGCTGACGAGGGAACCCGCCGCATCATCGTGCTGCGGGCCGACGGCCGGCGGCGGATGCTGCGGATCTTCTGATCTTTCGCCGGAACAGATCGCCATGGCCGTGGGATACTCCGCCGAAGAACTCGCCGCAACGCCCGAGGCCGCGAACATGGGCTTGTCCTGCGGCAACCCCACCGCGATCGCTTCGCTCAAGCCGGGCGAAGTCGTGCTTGACCTCGGCTCCGGGGGCGGATTCGACTGCTTCATCGCGGGGCCGAAGGTCGGCGCGAGCGGGCGCGTGATCGGCGTGGACATGACGCCGGACATGGTGAGCAAGGCGCGCCGGAGTCTCGCGTGGTATCGCGACAAGTCGGGCCTGAGCAACGTCGAGTTTCGCCTTGGCGAGATTGAGAATCTGCCGGTGGCGGATGCGTCGGTGGATGTGGTGATCTCCAACTGCGTGTTGAATCTTTCGCCCGACAAGGCGCGTGTGTGGCGGGAGATCGCGCGGGTGCTCAAGCCGGGTGGGCGCGTGGCCGTGTCGGACCTCGCGCTGCTGCGCCCATTGCCGGAATCCGTGCAGCGCGATGTTGAGGCGCTGGTGGGTTGCATCGCGGGCGCAGCGCTGGTGGAAAAGACTCGCACGTGGGCCACGGCCGCGGGCCTGACCGACATCGTGCTCACGCCCAAGCCCGAGTACATCGAAGCGATGACGAACTGGCAGGATCCGCTGTATCAGCGCATCATCGAGAAACTGCCCGCTGGATCAAAGGCGAGCGACTTCATCACGAGTTTGGATGTTTCGGCGCGAAAGGCCCGGTAAACACGATGAATCGAAAGCGCTGAAAGCTTGACGATGGCGGTGACACAAGAGTCTCGCGTGTGTCCTTCGATCAGGTCATGCCTCAGCAACCCCGTGGTTTTCGAGGAACTGGGTAAGGCGCAAGATTTCAACGCCGCGCCATGGATGCAAAACCAGCAGGTCTTTATCTTCAGTCACGATAGCGTCCGCCAAGCCCGCGTGGGCAAGCGACAGAACATAGTCGTCGTGGGGATCCCGGCAATCGCCAATCGCTTCAAGCTCGACCTCAACCGCGACGCCGTATCGCTCGATTCGGCGGACTAGTTCATCCACGGCCTCAGGCGTGATCGCCAGCCTGGGTCGGGCGGCAACCGCACGAAGTTCTGCAACCTGCCGCGCGTGATACACAATCAAATGGTCGAGAGGCGCAGACATAAAGAAACGTCGCGCTGGCCCTTGCGAGAGCAGCGCGCGGATCATCACGTTGGTGTCAACGACCAGTCGCACCGTTTCCGTTCCGTCGTTGTTCTCGACGGATTGCATCCACTTCCGTCTGAATCTCCTCATCAGTCGGGGTGGGCAACGGACCACGACGCTGATCCGCCTGGGACAGCACGGCGTCAAATCGCTCCGCCAACAACCCGTCAACCAAGGCCCGACGGTCCTCGGCCGGGAGTTGACGCGCCAGGTCAAGCAACTGCGCCACCGTAATGGGAATCGTCAAGCGAGCCATAGCAAGGAATCCTAGTACGGGCCTCATGGAGCATCCACACGCCCTCAAAGCCACCGCTGCGCAATCGGAAACCGACGTCCCGCGCCAAATGCGACGCTGGTGACTTTCAATCCCGTCGCCAGTTGTCGCCGTTTGAACTCCGCGCGGTCGATCATCCGCACGATACGCTCGACCGTCGAGAGATCAAACCCCGTCTCCTCGGCGATGCGCTGTGGCGAAGCCTGGGTCTCAACCGCTCGCGCGATGATCGCGTCGAGCACGTCGTATGGTGGGAGCGAATCCTGATCCGTCTGATCCGGCCGCAGTTCCGCGCTGGGCGCCTTGGTGATGGACCGCTCGGGGATCGGCTCTCGCGCGAAGCCGCACGCCGCGTGATTTGCGTTCATCCACCGCGCAAGTCCATACACCTGCATCTTCGCGACGTCGGACAACATCGCCAGACCGCCGTTCATGTCGCCGTAGAGCGTGCAATACCCCACCGCCAGTTCAGACTTGTTCCCCGTCGTGAGCACCAGCGCTCCCGTGCGATTCGACACGCCCATGAGCAGCAGTCCGCGTATGCGCGACTGCACATTCTCATCGGTCAGATCCGGTCGTTGCTCGCCGAGCGTGGCCAGATCGGCGGCCGCGAACTGTGGATCGAGAATGCTCGCGATCGCGCGGTGCGCATCGTCGATCGGCAGCGTCCACAACTCGATGCCCAGTCGCGCGGCCAGGTCCGCCGCATCCTCAAGCGAATGCGAGGATGAAAATCGACTCGGCATGCGCACGCCGGTGACGTTCGCCGCGCCCAGCGCGGCCACGGCGATCGCGGCCGTCACGGCTGAATCAATCCCGCCGGACAACCCGATCAGCGCTTTGGTAAAGCCGGTCTTGGTGAGATAATCGTGCGTCCCCAGGCGCAGCGCGTGAAACAGCAGGTGTTCATTCGCCGCCGACAGCAGCGGATCGATCGTCGGACGCAGCGGGCTGCGCAGTGCGGGGCCGACGTGGTTGAACGGGATGTCGGCGATCAACACATGCTCGACGAAGCCCGGCGCGGCGTCGAGCAGCGAGCCATCCGGCCCGATGACGACCGCGTGACCATCGAACACAAGATCATCATTCCCCCCGACCTGATTGACCGCCGCGACGAAGATCTGATGCATCACGGCGTGCTTGCGCACCAGGCGTCGATGCCGCTCGCCTTTGCCCAGCACAAACGGACTGGCCGAGGGCACGGCCAGGATCTGCGCACCATGGCGCACGGCCTCGGCCACGGGATCGGGTCGATTGAGGTAGTGCGCCGCGAACCCCGCATCCTCACCCTTCCACAGATCTTCGCAGATCGCCAGCCCCACGCGGGCCGTCCCCTCCTCGCCGCGACACGGGACATCAATCACCACCGCGCGATCCCCGCCCTCAAAGTACCGATCCTCATCAAACACGTCATACGTCGGCAGCAATCGCTTGTCGTAGTAATCGACCAGCGCGCCGTCGCAATACGCCAGGAGTGAGTTGGCCAAAGGGCCGACCGTGTCGCCGTCGGGCGCATCGCCAGAGTCCATGGGCAACGGACACCCGAAGATGAGCGTGATGTCCCGTGATGCGGTTGTGCCCAGTTCCCGGGCCGCACGCGTACACTCCGTCACGAATCCTTCGCGAAGGAGCAGATCCTTGGGCGGGTATCCGCTGATGGCCAGTTCGGGAAACACGACGAGGTCGGCGCCGTGGTCTCGCGCCTGGGCGGCAAAGTCGGCCATCCGCGCCGCGTTGCCTCGAACATCTCCAACCACCGCGTTGAACTGCACAAGGGCGATTCGCATCGGACTCGATCGTAGGAGGAATCCGTGATGCGATGGGTGATGAGTTGTGCGGCGGTCATCGCGATCGTCGTCCCGGCCATGGGACAGGCGATCGTGTTGCATCCCGCGTTCGTGCTTGAGCAGACGGTGCGATACGAACTATCGGCGGAGATGCGAACGACCGTCGGCGACACGCCGAGTCAGACGCTGTCGCAGCGGGCCGAGGTCCGCGCGACACCGATCCGCCATGAGGAGGGGGGGGCGGTGGTCCTGCGCGTGGCGTTTGCGTCGATCGAGGCCGTCAAGGGGGGGGAGCGCGTGCTGTGGCGCGAAGGTGAAGGCCTCGCGAAACCCGAGGCGATCGAAGAGGGGGGGGAGGCCGAGCCGACCGCGTTCGCGCGAGTCGTCGAGTCGCTTGGCGCCACGCCGCTGGAACTCGAGATTTCGCGGACGGGCGAGATTCGCGAACTTCGCGGCCTTGGACGGCTCGTCGTCGATGCGCGGCGCATCGGCGAGCCGACGCTGCTCGAATCGCTCGGCGCGCTCTCGCCCACCGCGCTCGAAGAGACGCTGGGCTTGTTATGGGAAGTCGATGTCGAATCACCGGCAAACGGCCGCAGCGTCGGCGATGCCTGGTCACGCGGGCGAGCGATTGACTTCGGGGGAGGGTGGCGCGCGGCGATCAACACGCGATTGACGCTGGCGTCGGTGAGTGCCGCCACGGCCGTGGTTGAGGGCACGCCACGAACGGACCTTCGCCCGCCCGACCGCGAACTGTCGCCGACGGAACCGCGGCTTGAGGTCGATGGCGAAACGGGTCACACGCGGCTGACATGGGATGTCGAACTGGGCCAAGTGATCGAGCGCGTGGATGAACGCGCGGCGACATGGCGTGCCGTCGTCGACGGCGGGCTGTTGCGATCCGAAGCACGCGTGGAATCGCGGACGCATTGGAAGCGCACGGCCGACACAATCCCCTGAGTGCAGGCCGGAATATGCGGACTCTTGATGGGGTTTGTATCTGCAACCCTCTGCATTGAAACCCCTTATGTCCTGAAATTCGTTGGGCGCCACTTGACGAATGGTGGGTGTTTCGGTATTCTGAACGCAGACCGGTGGTTCAGGACACGCCATCTGAGGTGGTTGGCGTGGTGAGAGCGGAGCCTGATCGCCGGGGGGAAGGGCAGATCAAGAGTTCGTCTCTTATTCAAATTGTTTTTGTACCCAAGCGTTGAGTTGCGCTCGCGGTCGGTTTCCCGGCCGGGGCGCGTGTCTTGATTCGTCCGTCGCATCGTGCGCCGGATTCATTTGTGGAAGGAAGGAGTCTCGAGATGATGAAGACAACTGTTTCGATGGCGGCGTTGTTGGTCGTGGCGGCTGGCGCGTCAGCCCAGGTGACGCCGATCGGGCCGTTCACTGGCGCTGAGTCGGAGAATTTTGCCACTGTCGGGCAGTGGCCGCCGAATGGTCCCTGCACCTTCTGTGTTTCGATTGACATGTTCCCCAGTGCGCTCGCGACGGTGTCATCACCCCAGGGCGGCGCGAACATGCACGTCACGGGCGGTTGGGGCTTCCAGTGCTCGATGCAGGCACGCCCCGGTTCCCCGCGGCTCTTCGCCAGCACAGGCGGCGGCGGCGTGAACTGGGACTTCGCGGCTGGCATGGAGCCGGGTCGCTTTGGCGGCTACTTCGGCCACTTCAACCCCGGCGCGGGCGACGCCACCGTCAACTTCTTTGACACCAACGGCCAGCAGGTCGGATCCGAAGTGATCGCACTTGCTCCGGCGTCGTGCACATGGAACTGGTACGGCTGGGAGTTCAGCGTCGCCATCGGTCGCATTCAGGTCGTGAGCAACTACTCCGGCGGCGGCTACATCGCGCACGACGACATGGAGTGGGATCCGTTCACCGGCGGGCCGTGCTACCCCGACTGCGACACTTCCACCGGCCCCGGCGTGCTGGACATCTTCGACTTCCTCTGCTTCGGCAACCGCTTCTCTTCTGGCGACCCCTACGCCTGTGACTGCGACACCAGCACGGGTCCGGGCGTGTGCGACATCTTCGACTTCCTCTGCTTCGGCAACGAGTTCAACGCGGGCTGCCCATAAGTTGAGTCGATTCGTTCTCCCCTTGCTTTCAAGCCCCGGGCAACTTGCCCGGGGTTTTTTCGTGCGATGGTGCCCGGTCACGTTGTCTGTCAATGCTTGAGTCCGCAGAGGCAACCCAATTCTTGGTGGTTGTATGTGTGGGCGTTGGCGACTTGTCGGAGGCATTGGATCGGAAAGCCGGCGACTGGAGTTCGGAACGATGGCGCTGTCTGCAGGAGCGCCCAAGATTGACGCGTTCCGGCCCTTGACACGGCACTTGATTCATGGTAACTTCAAGCGGTCGGGGAATGGGACGGTCACAGTTTCGAGGGACTGTTTTCCATAGGCTTGCGCATCGCCTGGTGCCATCACTCGGCGATCACGCCCGATTGGCGGCCGCGCACCAGTGGACAACAGAGTCTCACGACGCAGGAGCGGGTTTGGTTCTCAATCGGCGACGTTGTGCGCCGCGTGTGTTTCACTTTCAAGGAGAGCAGAATGTTCAAGTTGACATGTGGTTCGTTGGCATCGGTGTTGGTGGCGGCGGCGGGCGCGTCGGCCCAACTGACGCCGATCGGGCCGTTCACCGGCGATGAGTCGGAGGGATTTGAGAATGTTCCGACGTATCAGTGTCCGCCGTGCTTCTACAACTCGCTGAGCGGGTTTTTCAACGGCCAGGCCGACATGAAGTGCACGCAGGGCAACTGCATTCACATCACCGGCAGTTGGGGCTTCCAGTGTTCAATCCGTCCGAACTCCGGCGGTCGTCTCTTTGGCAGCCCGGGGACGGAGACCCATATCGACTTCCTCCAGTTGGGCACGAAGTTTGGCGGCTTCTTCGGCACCAACAGCGGCAACGCCGGCGGCTCCATCGACTTCTGGGATGACAACGGCGCGCTGATCGGTTCACAGCCGCTCGACATCACGGCCGACTGCGTGTGGGCCTGGCGCGGCTGGGAGTCCACGACGCCATTCAAGCGCGTGACGATCCGCGGCCCGCTCGGCGGCGGCTTCCACATGCTCGACGACATGGAAGTGTCGTTCGGCCCGGCTGGTTGCTACGCCGACTGCGACACCTCCACGGGCGTCGGCGTGCTCGACATCTTTGACTTCCTGTGCTTTGGCAACCGCTTCTCCTCCGGCGACCCCTACGCCTGTGACTGCGACACCAGCACCGGCCTGGGTGTCTGCGACATCTTCGACTTCCTCTGCTTCGGCAACGCGTTCAACGCGGGCTGCCCATAAGCATCCAGGATGCTGAACCAAAGAGCCGATCGCGCGGGCGGTCGGCTCTTTCATTGGCATCGCGTCGTCCAATAACCCGTCTCGATTCACGGGGTTGACCAAATCACGAAGATCGGGTATCTTGGTGTGGTGGGCGTTGGCGGGTGAATCCTCGCGCACTGCGCGATCGGTATGGCTCGCGCCTCGCAGCGGGGTGGAGTGGAACATCGTGTCCATCGACACATTGAACGAAGGGAGAATCTGATGAATCGGTATCGTTGTACGGCGGGTCTGGTTGTGGCCGCGGGTGTGGCGTTCGCGCCGGCCGCGTTTGGTCAGGCGCGGTTGTTCTGCATCGATGGATCAACATCGCTGCATGAACTTGACCCGACGACGGGCGCGATCATGAACACCACGCCGCTTTCCGGCGCGACATTCACCATCGCCGGCGGCCTGGCGTATGACCCCGCGACCGACACGCTGTTCATGTCTTCGACGAGTCTCGACAGCCTGTTCACCGTCGATTACAACACGGGTCTGGTGACGCTGATCGGCTCGTTCGGCCTCGGTGGCGCGGAAGTCATGCACGGATTCGAGATTGATGACACGGGCCAGTTGTACGGCTACAGCACGAACGTCGCCCAGGGGGCGCGGTTCTTCCGCATCGACCGCAACACCGGCCAGGCCACGGGCATCTCTGATCCTGGCTGGGGCAGTTTCGGCTCGATGGGATTCGTCCCGGCCACACAGACGATGTACATCATCGACGCCGGCCTTGACAACCTGTACACGATCGACCGCACCACCGGCGTCGCCACGCTCATCGGCCCGCTCAACGCGAGCAGCACGCAGGTCGGCGTCGGCATGGCCTATGACTCGACCTATGGCATGTTGGCCGTGAACAACTCATTGCAGGACACGCTCTGGTCCATCGACCTCGGCACCGGCCAGGCGACGTTCATCAATAACCTCGCGACGGGCAACGTGCTGTCGCTGGCATTCATCGGCCCCGCGACTCCGACGTGCTATCCCGACTGCGATACCTCAACCGGTGTGGGCGTTTTGGACATTTTCGACTTCCTCTGCTTCGGCAATCGGTTTTCGGCCGGCGATCCATATGCCTGCGACTGCGACACCAGCACCGGGCCGCTCGTTTGCGATATCTTCGACTTCCTGTGCTTCGGCAACGCGTTCAACAACGGCTGCCCATAAGCATCCATGATGATGAACCAAAGAGCCGATCGCGCGAGCGGTCGGTTTTCTTTTTGGTCCACCGCGTGTCGTGGCCGCATCGAATCGCAGCCACGTCACGCGCCACATCGAACCGCACATGCGGCGCGCCGTGCGGCGCATACCCTCACATCATGCGTGCCCCCGCCGAACACATCTTTCACCACACTCCCGACACCCTCGCGGCGTGGTGTGCGGCACGCGCCATGCCCGCGTATCGCGCTGACCAGATCCTCGAATGGGTTTATCGAAAAGGCGTGATCGACCCCACGGCCATGACCAACCTCGCCGCGGTCGATCGCAATCGACTCGCGCAGGACATGGCCTTCCTCTCCGGACACGTCGTCACGATGCAGGCCGCGACCGATGGCGTGCAAAAACTACTGATCGAATGGGATGATTCGCCGCGATCTGCGGGCGTCGACGACGACAATGCATCCGCCGAAGTTTCGGCGGCCGACGCACCATCGCGATCGCTCTCGGTGATCTCCGCGCGCCCCGGCCCGCGCACGGAGTGCGTGATGATTCCGAGTGAAGATCCGACGGGTCCGCGGCGAACCGCGTGCATCTCATCACAGGTCGGCTGTCCCGTCGGGTGTCGATTCTGCGCGTCGGGACTCGAAGGACTTGAAGGCAATCTCACGGCCGGGCGCATCATCGAGCAGGCGTGGCGACTGAATCGCATGCTGGCGGAACAGGCTGCGAGCACCTCCAATCGGGCGGCCCGGCCCGGCTCTGCGAGCGGTGAATCGCCGCCACACCATCGTCTGACCAACATCGTCTTCATGGGCATGGGCGAGCCGCTGGCGAACATCGCGAACGTGATGCACGCGGTGCGCACGCTGGCGTCGCCGTGGGGCCTGGGCATCAGCGCGCGGAAGATCACGATCTCGACGGTGGGTCTGCCCAGGGCGATCGAGCGTCTGGCGCGGGATCTTGATCTGCCGGTGACGCTCGCGCTCTCGCTGCACGCCCCGACGGATGACCTGCGAAGAAAACTGATCCCGTGGGCGCAGTATTCGACGATTGCTGAGTTGCTGGCCGCGTGCCGCGCGTGGTTTGAAAAGACCGGGCGTGAGATCACGCTGGAGTACACGCTGCTTCGCGGCGTGAACGATCGTCCGGAGCACGCGGCCGGGCTTGCCAGCCTCGCGAAGCAACTCCGCGCGAATGTCAACTTGATTCGCTACAACGAAGTCGCGGGGCTTGAGTTTCAGCGTCCGCTCGATGATGATGTCCGCGAGTTTCAGCGCATCCTGCGTTCGAGGCACGTCGCCGTCCACATCCGCGCCAGCCGCGGCCGTGACATCGCCGCCGCCTGCGGGCAGTTGCGACACGAACGCGCGGCCGTCAACACTTGATGAGCGATCAGAATCTGCGTTGCGGGACCGGGTACCCCGCCTCTCCGAGGCGAGTCCTCACGCCGAAGGCGTGGTCGGTCGTAGCCGGCGGTGGAGCGATGGCGCTTCGCCGAGCGACACCACCGGTGCGCGATCCACCCAACACGGAAGATCGTCCAAACGAAATCGCAGTCCGAAGGACTGCTCCTTGTTTGCAACATGCTGTTCGCGCGATGTCAACCACGAGCACCCTTTCAGGGTGCAGGGGGGGGGGCGTCCTCTCCGGGGGTGGGGCCCCGGAGCGCGGCGGCGCCCCCCCGCGCCCACCCACCCAGCCAACGGGAGGTAGTGGGGGGAGTATTGGCGTCAGCCAGA